>CANGUP010000024.1 GCA_947457105.1 Flavobacteriaceae bacterium | reverse complement strand
ACTATACGCCATGAAACAATTAGAAATTATTACACAAAAAATACATAAAATTAGAAATCAAAAAGTAATGCTAGATTATGATTTAGCCGCGCTTTACGAAATTGAAACACGTGTTTTAAAACAATCTGTTAAAAGAAATGCTTCAAGATTTCCTTCAGATTTTATGTTTGCTCTAACCGAAAATGAAATAAATGACTTGGTATCACAATCTGTGATACCATCTAAAAGCTATTTTGGTGGTTCGCTACCATTTGCCTTTACTGAACAAGGTGTTGCTATGCTTTCTAGTGTATTAAAAAATGATAAAGCAATAGAAATTAACATCTCTATTATGCGAACTTTCGTAACAATCCGACAGTTTGCATTGAATTATACCGAACTACAAAATAAAATTAATGAGATTGAAGGTCAATTGCCTGAAATATATAATGTTCTGAATTATTTAGTTGAAAAAGATGCTACTAAAAATGAAACAAAGCGAACCAAAATAGGTTTTAAAAAATAAGATTATGCACATAAAACAAACTATTTTAGACAAAGTAAACGAGTGGTTAACACCAACATTTGACAATCAAACGCAAGAAGATATCAAAGAAATGATGACAACTTCTCCTAAAGATTTAGAAGAAAGTTTTTTTAAAAATCTTGAATTTGGAACTGGCGGAATGCGAGGTATTATGGGCATTGGAACCAATAGAATCAACAAATATACACTTGGAAAAAACACACAAGGTTTATCCAATTATATGATAAAATCATTTCCTAGAGAACAACTAAAAGTCGCTATCGCTTACGATTGTCGTCATAATAGTGATACTTTGGCAAAAGTTGTTGCTGATGTCTTTTCGGCAAATGGAATACATGTTTATCTATTTTCTGATATGCGTCCAACTCCTGAATTGTCTTTTGCTTTAAAATATTTAAATTGTCATGCAGGAATCGTTCTTACGGCTTCACACAATCCACCAGAATATAATGGATACAAAGTATATTGGCAAGATGGTGGACAGTTAGTTCCACCACAAGACAAAGAAATTATAGAGGTTATCGAAGCATTGAATTATAGCGAGATTAAATTTGAAGCTAACGAAAATATTATTGAATACATTGATGTTGCTATAGATGAAGCTTTTGCTAAATCTACTGTTGAAAATGCAAGTTTCAATACACCATCAGCAGCAAAAGAAAATTTAAAAATTGTTTATACTTCACTTCACGGAACTTCAATAAAAATAATTCCAGGAGTTTTAGCAAAAGCTGGATATACTGATGTGAATATTGTTGCAGAACAAGAAGTACCAGATGGTAACTTTCCAACAGTGAAATCTCCAAATCCTGAAGAACCAGAAGCCCTTTCAATGGCCATAGGTTTGGCTGATAAAATTGGTGGTGATATAGTAATTGGTACCGATCCTGATTCTGACAGATTGGGTGTTGCTGTTCGTGATACTGATGGTAAAATGATACTCTTAAATGGTAATCAAACTATGGTTATCATGACAGCATTCTTACTAGAGCAATGGAAACGAGCTGGAAAAATTGATGGAAAACAATTTATTGGTTCAACTATTGTTTCAACTCCAATGATGTTAGAATTAGCATCTGGATATAATGTGGAATGCAAAGTTGGATTGACAGGTTTCAAATGGATAGCGAAATTTATAAAAGACTTCCCAGAACTAACGTTTATTGGTGGTGGAGAAGAAAGCTTTGGATTTATGGTTGGCGATGCTGTTCGTGATAAAGATGCTGTTGGCGCTTGTTTACTAGTTTGCGAAATTGCTGCGCAAGCCAAAGCCGCAGGAAGTACATTATATAAAGAGTTATTAAATTTATACGTTGATTTTGGTTTTTACAAAGAGCATCTGATTTCATTAACCAAAAAAGGAATTTCAGGAATGCAAGAAATTAATCAAATGATGGTTAATTTACGAGAGAATCCAATGAGTGAGATTAATGGTCAACGTGTAGTTTGTATTGAAGATTACGAAAATTCAACTTCTAAAAATATGTTCACACAAGAAATTGAATCGATTTCAATTCCAAAATCTAATGTATTAATCTATTATTTAGAAGATGGCTCTAAAATTTGTGCTCGTCCAAGTGGAACCGAACCAAAAATTAAATTTTACTTCAGTGTAAATACTACTTTAGATGCTATAGAAAACACTAAAGAAATAGAAAAACAATTGGACGAAAAAATCAAAAATATTATTGCTGAGATGCAGTTAAACTAGAAATGGACGAAAACATAAAAAAGATAATTCCATTTATTAAACCTTATAAATTTCACGTTATATGGAATGTGATTTATAATATTTTATATGCTTTGTTTAGCACATTATCATTTGTTGCTTTAATACCAATGATGGATGTATTATTCAAGAAAGAAAACAAAGTATTAGAAGAACCTATATATACAACCATTTGGGATATTGGAACTTATGGAAAAAATTATTTATACTTTCAGATAAATACTTTGTCTAAAAATGATGGTCCACAATTTGCATTAATACTAGTTGTTAGTTTAGTAATTATTACCTTTTTATTTAAAAACTTATTCAACTATCTAGCTTCAAACCATTTAATGCATTTAAAAAATGGAGTTTTAAAAGATTTAAGAACTACAATGTATGATAAAATCATCGAGCTACCTGTTTCTTACTATTCTGAAAAAAGAAGAGGAGATATAATGGCCCGAATGTTAGGCGACGTTAATGAGGTTCAAAATTCATTCTTCTCAATTTTAGAACTTATCGTAAAAGAGCCAATGACCATTATATTTACGATTGTAACAATGTTTGCAATTAGTATAAAACTGACGCTTTTTGTTTTCATATTTATTCCTATTTCAGGATTTATTATTTCAAAAATTGGAAAATCATTAAAAGCAAAATCAGAAAGAGCTCAATTTGAAGGTGGTTATTTAATATCCATTGTTGAAGAAAGTCTATCTGGCTTAAAAGTTGTAAAAAGTTATAATGCAGAGCATAATTTCAAACAAAAATTCAACAATTCGGTTACAAGATTACTAAAACTATCCAACAGCATTGGAAGAAAAAATAATTTGGCTTCACCGTTTAGTGAATTTATGGGAATTATTGTAATTGCTGTTTTGCTTTGGTTTGGAGGAAATATGGTTTTGGTTGACAAACTTGATAATGGAAAAGCTGTTTTAGAAGGTGCTCAATTCTTAGTTTACATGGGATTGGCTTATAACATTCTTACTCCAGCCAAATCAATTTCTAAAGCTAGCTATTCTGTAAAAAGCGGTTTAGCTGCAGCTCAAAGAGTATTTGAAGTTTTAGAAGTTGAAAATACTATAACTGATAAACCTGATGCAATTAATAAAGAAACGTTTGATAAAAATATAACGATAGAAAACATCAATTTTAGATATGAACAAGATAATATTTTAACGAATTTTTCATTAGAAGTTCCAAAAGGAAAGACTGTGGCTCTTGTAGGCCAATCTGGTAGTGGAAAAAGTACAATTGCAAATCTTCTTACTCGCTTTTATGACGTACAAGAAGGAAGTATAAACATAGACGGAATCAATCTAAAAGATATGACGATGAACTCATTACGCCAGATGATAGGTTTGGTTACGCAAGATTCTATTCTATTTAATGATACCATAAAAAACAATATACTAATTGGTAAACCTAATGCATCCGATGAGGAAATTATTACTGCATTAAAAGTGGCAAATGCTTATGAATTTGTAAAAGATTTACCTTACGGTATTGAAACCAATATTGGAGATGCAGGTGGAAAATTATCAGGCGGACAGAAACAACGTATTTCAATTGCGCGTGCGGTTTTAAAAAATCCACCAATTATGATTTTGGACGAAGCAACATCTGCATTGGATACTGAGAGTGAGAAATTTGTGCAAGTAGCTTTAGAAAACATGATGCAAAATAGAACTTCTATTGTCATTGCACACCGATTATCTACAATTCAAAAAGCTGATAAAATTGTAGTAATGCAAAAAGGTTTGATAGTTGAACAAGGGAATCACGAAGAATTATTAGCCAAAAACGGAATGTATTCTAAGTTAGTAATGATGCAAAGTTTTGAATAATCAAATAATTACATGATATGAAAAGAGAATATTTTACTGGTTTAATTCTAGTGATTTTTGTTTCTGTTATTATCATATTATCCTACACTATTGATGAACAATTAGTTGAAGAATATCTTCTTAAATTTATAGTGGTTTGGCTTCTCCTTGCTATTTATGTTGGACAATATTCGATGAAATTTCCGAAACGTTTTTAAATGTACGTCAGCAATCCAAATATCAATCTTACAACAAATCCTGATACTATTGTTTGGAAATACTTGGATTTATCTAAGTTTTTAGATTTACTCCTTTCAAGAAATCTCTTCATGTCGAGGTCAGATAAATTTGAAGATCAATATGAAGGAACTTTCTCAGAACCCACCTTTGAGGAAATTAAAAAACTTTCAAAAGACAATCCTGATTTTTTACATTATTATAAATCACATCGTGAAAAAGTTGTGATTAGTAGTTGGCACATCAACGAATATGAATCGTTTGCTATGTGGCAAATTTTCACACAAAATAGTGAAGGATTAGCTATTCAATCTACTATTGGAAGATTGCAAAAAGCATTAGATACTGAAAAAAACTTCAAACAATATATAGGTGAAGTAAATTATATAGATTACAAAAAAGAATATATTCCTTTTGACGATATGTTTTTCCCTTTTCTATTTAAACGTAAAAGTTTTCAGTACGAACGTGAAGTTAGAATTATCTCCGATTTATCTAATCAAGAAATTACAATCAATGATGGTTTAAAAATTGAAGTAAATATCAATCAATTGATTGAAAAAATCTACATTCATCCAAAATCGGAAAATTGGTATAAAAAATTGGTAATTGAATTAGTTGACAAACTTGGCTTTGACTTTGAAATTGAAAAATCAGATTTAGAAAGTGATATTTTGATTTAAAGAACACTTACAATTCGGTAAGTTTTTTTTGAGTTTTTCATAAATAAGAAAAGTTTATTGAAACAAATTTCAATAAACTTTTGCAAACATCAAATTTTATAATGCTTTGCAGCATTTTTACCAACTATTTTTGACCATTAAACCTTTAAATTTAATGATAAATAATTTTATTTACTATTAAATAGGATTATATTCTACCACATTCAAGTCTTTATCTAATAAATCTACAAATTGATAATGTACTTTATCGTCTTTATCAAAGGCACCATTTTTATTGATATCTTCTATTGTTCTGAAGTATAATCTGTTTTGTGAATCAATCACATTCCAATCTATAAACTCTTGAAATTCAACAGAAAGTTTTTTAAAGTTACTTCCATCGATAGTACTAATATACAAATCTTTAATGTCGTTACTATCAAGTTTTCCGTCTTTATTTGAATCCATATCTTCAAGAACATAAACTAAAAATTGCTTTTTTGTTTTATCTGCAATTGATTTCAAATAAGTTACTCGTTCTATTAAAACAGGTTTGTCGGTTAAAACTTTCAATGAATCTGAACCAATTTGCTGGAACTTAAAATTGCTTAAATAACCTGTAATTTCGTATTCATTAGAATTAGAAACCACAAAACTTTCTCTTTCTGAACTCGAATATTTTGTTTTAGATCTTCCACTAGCAACGGTAAACTCACCAATTGGAAATAACAAAACCGAAGTTCCTTCCATTTGAATTGGTAAATCAGCTACTAGTATTTTAGATGTATCAATCTTTGGTTCTGAACGCTCTTTAGAAGTATTTTCGTAAATTACTTTAGGTTTTTCAGTTTCTTCTTTACAACCAACTAAAAGTATGATTAATGCAAGGACACTATATTTTGAGAAATTTTTCATAGTCTATTTATTTGTTTTTCAAAATTAATGAAAAATTCTACAATCTTGCAGTCAACTTAACATTAAAAACTCTCGTTGTCATATAATTTGGAATTCCGTATTGATTTTTGGTGTAGGCATCACGAACCCAAGTATTGGTAATAGCATTTTGATTATTAAATAAATTAAATGCTTCAAATCCTAATGATAATTCCTTGAATTTTTTCAACCAATGTCCATCTGGTTTTAACTCATTTTTTTCAGTAAACGAATAGAAAAATCCAACATCGGCTCTACGATAATCTCTCAAACGACTTTGATATTGATACACATCAGCATAAGATGGCGAACCACCTGGAAGTCCAGTATTGTAAACCAAATTCATATACAATTTAACGTTAGGAATGTTTGGCATATAATCTTGGAATAAAATACCAAATTTTAAACGTTGATCTGTAGGACGAGCAATATTTCCTCTATTGTCTTGATTTTCTTCTGTTTTTAAATATCCGAAAGTAAACCATGATTCTGTTCCTGGAACAAACTCACCATTTAATCTACAATCAAATCCGTAAGCATAAGCCGTTGCATCATTGTTGGCTCTATAACGAATTCTCACATTCTCCAAAGTATAAGTGTTTACATCATTCATAGTTTTGTAAAATGCCTCTGAAACCAATTTAAATTTACGATTCCACATTTTGAAATTGTAATCATTTCCTACTACAAAATGAATTGATTGTTGTGCTTTAACGTCTGATTGAACGGCTCCATTTAGGTCGCGCAATTCTCTGTAAAATGGCGGTTGATAGTAAAATCCTGTTGAAAGACGAAAAATCATATCCCTTTCCCAATCGGGTTTGAGCGAAATTTGTGCTCTCGGACTAAAAACGGTTTGACTTGAAGACGTAATATTATCACCAGAAACCATCCAATTGTGTGCTCTAACACCTGCGTTTAAAAACAATTGACTATTTCCTAAAGTAGTTTTAGTATTCCATTGTGCAAAAGCAGAAACTCTATCAATGTTTACAAAATTTAGCGCTCTTACATTCTGAAAAGGTACTAACGGACCAACATAAGGATTGTAAGGTTGATCATTAGGAATATCTATAATTGGTGGATTAATTGAGAATCCTGCCGAATCGATAACTTCCCACTCTACGATTCTATCCCGAATGCTTTCGTGTGTATATTTTACGCCCCAATCTATTTGGAATCTCTTTTTAACGTTGTGACTTCCTTTTACTTCTGCATTAATTATAAGTGCATCTAAATCGTTTCTGGCATGACTCAATTGAGAACCAACTGCACGATTGAAAGTCACATCACCAAAAGTTTCTGAACCAATATTACTATCAACTTCTCCTAAAAAATACGCTGCATCAATATCAAAATATTCTTGCTCTTGTGTGTGATAGGAAGATGCTATAAACTTATAAGTATTATCTTCATTTGATTTGAATGTAGACTTAATAGCGCCAAAAAAGGTTTGAAATTGAGTATCTTCTTGTCCTTCATAAAAAACTTGTAGTGCAATAGGCTCACTCAAAGTACCAAAATTGGTTTGACGTGTTAAAGGCTGGTAGCTGTATTTATTTTGAGCAATATTCCCTAAGAAACTCCATTGCCATTTTGCAGAAGCATCATAATTCACAACAGTTTGTGCATCGGCAAAAGTTGGTCTAAAATTACTTTCTGTTTCTTGACTGTTAACCAAAAGCGAATTATCTCTATAACGAATACCTGTCATTGCGCTCCATTTTTTATTTTTAGAAACGCCTTCAGCTGAAATGCTTCCTCCAAGGAAACTTGCTTCTAGTGAAGCTCCAAATTTTGTAGGTTTTCTGTAAGTAATATCTAAAACAGAAGACATTTTGTCTCCAAATTTGGCTTGAAATCCACCAGCAGAAAATTCTATATTTTGAATTAAATCAGTATTGGTAAAACTCAATCCTTCTTGCTGACCAGATCGCACCAAAAAAGGACGATAAATTTCTACTTCATTTACATAAACCAAGTTTTCATCATAATTCCCACCTCTTACAGAGTATTCTTGACCTTCTGTTGTTCCAGATGCTGAACCAAATGTTTTTAGTATATCCTCAACTCCTCCAGTCAGTTTAGGAATATTTCGAACAACTTCTGGTTCTATACTTATAATCCCTGATGCTCTTCCTCTATTATTTTTAATAATAACTTCATCCAATTGAGCATTTTTAGAACTCATTACAGGATTATATTCAACAATATCATTATTTTTTAATTGAAATGTTGCTGTAATACTTTTTAAAGAAACGTGAGTATAAACCAAAACTACTTTTTGATTCGCCGGTATAGTGATTACATAAAAACCTGTTTTATTTGTAACTACTGATTGGCTTTGATAACTAACATTAACTCCTTCAACAGGATTGTTGTTTTCATCTAAAACTATTCCTGTAACTTTCGCTGTTTGCCCTAAAGACGCAATGGTAAATAGAAAAAAAACTAGGTATATAAATTTATTTATTGCTTTCATATGTAAATATTATTCTTTTTTTGGTGCATATGTATCGCTATTTTTCATTGTTGTTTATCTCACAATTGTTTTTATTTTCATCGGAGTTCGATGATTTTTCAATTGCATTCGCAAACTGGTGCTTATGGCGATTTCAAAAGATATTATTTTTTTCGACTTCTGTTAAACTGAGTTTCAAAGATAGAAGAATTTCCAACATTATCGGTAACAACTACTTTCAATTTATTGGCTCCTTCTTGTAACAAATCATCATTAAAAACGTGAGTCAAGCGCTTTGATTTTGATTCATATTCAAATAAAACCCATTTATCGTTAATGTATCCATTGTAGGTTTTAACGCCAGACAAATCATCAGAAATCGTTACGTTGATGCTTTTTTGATTTGTAATCCATTTACCTTCAATGCTTTTTGCCATACTAATTTTTGGAGCAGTTATGTCTTTTGCTAATGTGAATTGTCCCAAATTTCTTGTTTTACAAGTAAACGTATTACCTACTAGTTTTGTTGTGATGTATCCTAATTTAGTTCCGTTTACTGATGCGATAAACATTTTTTTCTTTTCTTCCTCTGAAGATTTAGTATCTTCTATAGAAATTGTAAAATTGGTATGTGCTGGAACGGAATCATCATGAAGAAAAAGAGTGTTATTTCTTACATCAAAATTTAGATAGAAATCTTCATAGAAAGTTCCAGCTGGAAAATAAACAGAAAAATTATCCTTTTCAAAATTGGATTCAACTTTAGATTTTACCAAATACTTTGTCACTTTTGTATCTTCTTTAATAAGAGCAGGCTTTGCAGAATATTTTACAGGAATTGAAATAACCGTTTTGTTTTTAAAGAAATCAGACACTTCAATACGTTGAATTTCTAAAGTATTGGGTACAATATTTAATATCCCATTTTCATAATTTTGATAAATATTACTCCAAGGAAATGGATTTTTCATAAAAAGCTTTTGCACTCTTTGATGCATTTTCTTATATCTAGCATAGTCGATAAAAGCATTAATATATTTTGCTTCATCAAAAATCATGGTATCAAATTCGTACCCAAAAATCACTTTCCCATTTGAAATTAATTGAGTTTTATAAACACCATTTGCATTGTATGATACATTATCGTTGTCTGTTGCACTAATTCCAAATCCAATTTTACCACTTGCAAAAACTTGTTGCGCTAAATAGGCACCATCTGATTGAAGAGACAAATTAAGAAGTACTGGTCTTTTAGACTCATTTACCACTGCTGAATCATCTAAAGGATAAACCAAAAGACTTGAAACAGTTGGATTTTTAGTGTCTAGAGTTTGTATTCCAAAAAACAACGGATTTATAATATTCTCTGTTTTATTATCTCTGAATTCAAAATGCAAATGTGGCCCTTCTGAACCGCCAGTATTCCCTGAAAGTGCAATGATATCGCCTTTCTTCACTTCAAGTTCGCCAAGTTTAAAAAAAGCTTCAATTTCATAACTCTTTTCAGCATATTGCAAAGCAATAATCTTATCTTGTATAGTTCCGACAGCTTTTTGTAAATGTCCGTAAACAGAAGTATAACCATTTGGATGCGTTATATAAATTGCTTTACCATATCCAGCAGTGGAAACTTTGATTCTAGAAATATAACCATCAGCAACGGCATAAACATTTAAACCCTCTTTCTGATTGGTTTTAAAATCAAACCCGGTATGAAAGTGATTTGAACGTAATTCTCCAAAATTTCCAGACAATTGCAATGGAATATCTAAAGGTGATCTGAAGTAATCTTTTGGATACTCATTTTGGGCAAATGAAAAAATCGAAAACAAGAAAATAAGTGGGGAATATTTCATTATAAATGGTTTTTTGCTAAAGTATAAAAAACTTTATAATTACAAAAAAATTCAACAAACAGATTTATAACTAACTATTTTACAAAATATTAGAAGTGAATAAAAAAATAAATTTAATTTTTAACAAAAAATATTGCTTTAATAGATTAGGAATTATAAATTTGTAAGATTAAGTAATGAATAGTGTCAGAGATGAGTGAAATTGTAGAAATAATTGATACTCTTGAGAATAAAATTCAAAAATTGTTTAAAAAGATAAACGATCTAGAAGAAAAAAATCAAGCGTTGCAACAAGAAATCAAGATTTCTGTACAATCAAATCAAAATCAAACTTTGGCGTATGAGTCGTTAAAAAAAGAATTTGAATCATTAAAGATGACTAATTCGTTACTAGGCAGTGAAGATTATAAAAGAGATACGAAGCTTAAAATAAATTCATTAATTCGCGAAATTGATTATTGTATAGCGCAACTTGCAGATTAAAATTATGGATGAAAAGCTTAAAATTAAAATATCAATTGCAGACAGAGTTTATCCGCTAACGGTAAGCATGCAACAAGAAGAAGCTATGAGAAGTGCTTCTAAAAAGATAGATTTAATGATTAAGCAATTTGAAGAAAATTATGCTGTAAGAGATAAGCAAGATGTTTTAGCCATGTGTGCGTTACAATTTGCATCACAGTTGGAACAGAAAAAAGTGGATAATGCTATTGATGGAACAGAATCAATAGAACGGTTAACAAACATAAATAGCCTTTTAGACGACTATCTTAATAAATAATAAGTTACAAGAAAAAACGTTCTTTTAAATAAACTAAAAATACTGCCTACATTAGTTCATTTTTGGTAAACTCAACACTAACAAATTAAAATGAGTAAATCGTCGCTACTATAGTAAGCCCATTAAGTTGGGAAACTTGAACAGCGAGTTAACTCAAAACTTGTCCTTACGAGTTTATACAAGCAATTAATGTAGGTTTTTTTATATATAAATTTTTTACACAACCATGGACATAGTATCTATAATTATCGGCGTAGTCGTTGGAATAGCTGGAGGTTTTGCAATAGCAAAAATGCTCGAAAAAAGCAATGTTTCTAACCTTATAAAAAACGCAAAAAAAGAAGCATCTTCTATTTTGAAAGATGCCAACCAAGAAGCAGAAAACATCAAGAAAGACAAATTATTACAAGCTAAAGAAAAATTTCTTGAATTAAAATCGGAACACGAAAAGGAAATTTTATCGAAAGATAAAAAAATGGCAGAAGTTGAAAAGAGAATTCGTGATAAAGAATCGCAAGTTTCAAGTGAATTAGCCAAAGCTAAGAAAGTGAACGACGATTATGAAACCAAAACTCTTGAATACAACTCTAAAATTGAAATGCTTGATAAAAAGTATCAAGAAGTAGAGAAAATGCACAAAAGTCAAGTAGAACAACTAGAAGTAATTTCAGGACTTTCTGCTGACGATGCTAAAGAACAATTAGTAGAAAGCTTGAAAGCTGAAGCTAAAACTAAGGCAATGGCGCACATTCAAGAAACTATTGAAGAAGCCAAACTTACAGCTGCTCAAGAAGCTAAAAAAGTAATCATCAACACGATTCAACGTGTTGGAACAGAAGAAGCAGTAGAAAATTGTGTATCTGTTTTCAATATTGAATCTGATGATGTAAAAGGAAGAATTATTGGTCGTGAAGGTAGAAACATTAGAGCTTTAGAAGCTGCAACTGGTGTAGAAATTATTGTTGATGATACTCCAGAAGCAATCATCCTTTCTTGTTTTGACCCTGTGAGAAGAGAAATTGCTCGTTTGTCTTTACACAAACTTGTCACTGATGGACGTATTCACCCAGCTAGAATTGAAGAGGTTGTTGCTAAAACAACTAAACAAATTGATGATGAAATCATTGAAGTTGGAAAACGTACCGTTATTGATTTAGGCATCCATGGATTACATCCAGAATTGATTAAGATTGTTGGTAGAATGAAATACCGTTCTTCTTATGGTCAAAATTTATTACAACACTCGAGAGAAGTTTCCAAATTATGTGGTATCATGGCAGCAGAATTAGGATTAAATGTAAAATTAGCTAAACGTGCTGGTTTACTTCACGATATTGGTAAAGTGCCTGATGCAGAAAGTGATTTACCTCACGCATTACTTGGCATGCAATGGGCTGAAAAATATGGTGAAAAAGAAGAAGTATGCAATGCAATTGGTGCTCACCACGACGAAATTGAAATGAAATATTTAATTTCACCTATCATCCAAGTTTGTGATGCCATTTCTGGAGCAAGACCTGGTGCAAGAAGACAAGTATTAGATTCTTACATCCAACGTTTAAAAGACTTAGAAGAAATTGCTTTTGGATTTAATGGTGTTAAAAATGCATACGCTATTCAAGCTGGTCGTGAACTACGTGTTATTGTAGAGAGCGAAAAAGTAAGTGATGACATGGCAACTAATTTATCTTTTGAAATTTCACAAAAAATTCAAACAGAAATGACTTATCCTGGTCAAGTAAAAATTACTGTAATTAGAGAAACTCGTGCAGTTAATATTGCTAAATAAATGTTATGTATTTTTAATTTATAGAAAGCTTGTTGTACAAACAAGCTTTTTTTATTTTCTAGGATGAAAACTATTCATTATCTGAGTCAAATGCTTTCTATCTAGATGGACATAAATCTCTGTAGTAGTTATTGATTCATGACCAAGCATCAGCTGAATGGCACGCAAATCGGCACCATTTTCAAGTAAATGAGTTGCAAATGAGTGTCTAAAAGTATGAGGACTTATCGATTTATTAAGATTAATCTTGACGGCTAAATCTTTAATAATCGTAAAAACCATAGCTCTTGTTAGTTGTTTACCTCTTCTATTTAGAAACAAAGTATCTTCATGACCTTTATTTATAGTAAGGTGATTTCTTATAAAATCTTTGTAAAGTAAAATAAACTTTTGTGTAACAGCACTAATTGGAACAAATCGTTGTTTATTCCCTTTACCTGTTATTTTAATGAAACCTTCATCAAAAAATAAATCAGAAATTTTAAGATTAACTAATTCGGAAACACGCAATCCACAACCATATAGTGTTTCAAGCATTGCTCTGTTTCTTTCACCTTCTGGTTTAGATAAATCAATAGCTTCAATTAATGCGTCTATATCTTGAATTGATAAAGTATCTGGAAGTTTTCTACCTAATCTTGGAGCTTCAATTAATTCCATCGGATTATCAGAACGATAATCTTCAAATATTAAATAGGAAAAGAAACTCTTTAAACCAGAAATTATTCTCGCTTGAGAACGAGCATTAACTTCTTTTGAAATTGTATAAATAAATTGTTGAATGGTATCTTCAGAGATTTTGATTGGAGATACTTCAATAGACTTACTTTCTAAAAACACACAAAGCCGTTCAATATCAAAAGTATAATTGTCAATAGTGTTTTTTGACAATCCTCTTTCAATTTTTAAATACGACTGATAGCTTTTTATAAAGGTTTTCCAATTCATTATTCAAATATATTGGAAAAATTCTGAAATTGGAAAGATTCTGAAATTGAAAAGACTCTGAAATAAACTGAAATGAATTCAGTTCAAGAGTTCAGAGTAAAAAAAAACCTCACCGAAGTGAGGTTTTCTATAATATAATCTAAAATTTAGATTAGAATTTGTAGTTAACTCCGAAAGAAACTGCTCTCCAGTCTCCACCAAAAGCAAACGCAGATTCACCTTTATCTCCAGTAACGTTAGATTTTCCAGAAGCAAAACCTAAAACAGCAACTTTAGCCTCAATTGAGAAGTTGTTAGATACGAAATAGTTTAAACCTGGAGCTAAAGCAAGACCAAATTCATTGAATTTGTAATCTGAACCTGGCATATTATTAGTTAAAGAAGAATAATCAACTCCTAATTCAGCAAATAAAGAAAATTGAGAAGCAGGTGTAAAATAATATCTACCAGCTAATCCAAATCCTAAAGTAGAATTATCTGCAGTTGTTGTTCCAGCAGTTTCAGCTTTACCTGTTGCGTAGCCAATTCTAGCTCCTAATGAAATGTTCTCAGTTACGAAATAGTTAACTTGTGGAGCGATTTCAAAACCATTAGTTTTCTCTTCAGAATTTTTATCGTTAGTGCTACCTAATGTAAATGCACCTGTTACGAATAAATCTCCTTTAGCATAACCTGAACCAGATTCTTTCTTGTCTTGAGCGTTAGCAAATCCGAAAGCGAATACTGCAGCTACTGTTAAAATAATTTTTTTCATGTTTTATTTTGTTTAAAATTAATAGGGCAAAGTTAAACTTATTCTCTTTTTATTTATTTATATTAACATTTAGAGTTATCAACATAGTTATCAACAACTATAGCAATAAAAGGATTTGACTCACAATAACTTATAAACAATTTAGTTAATAACTAAAATTACATCTCATTTTAAAACCCTACTTTTTTTATGCAAAAACTCAAAAAAAACCTCGTATTAGTAGTAATCTTACTACTTTTTGGTTCAAAAAGTAGCGCCCAAGAAACCTCTTTTGCAAGACTTGGACTTAAAGCAGGAATAAACTATGCTAATTATACTGGCGCAGATGTAAATACCGATGCTATTACTAATTTTCACGCAGGATTACTTGTTGAATTAAAGATTTTTAAGAATTTCTCACTACAACAAGAACTACTTTATTCTACTCAAGGCTCAAGTCTAAAGAATCTTAATGAGGAATTTAAAAACGAATTGGGTTACATTTCAATTCCTATATTAGCAAAATTCTATCTTACAGACCATTTAAGTATGGAACTTGGTCCGCAATCATCCTTTTTATTAAGCGAGAGAAATGAAGTTAAAGCTGGAGATTCAAACACCTTTGATTTTGCTGTTGCAGGTGGATTAAGCTGTAAACTTGGAAAACACTTCTTTGTTCAAGGAAGATACGGATTAGGATTAACAGAACCCAAACGTGATGCCGATATAAAGAACAGTGTTGTTCAAGCATCACTAGGTTACCTTTTTTAAAAATATCATAAACTTTTCTAAAACCGCTTATTTATAGGAGCGGTTTTTTTACTTTTACATAAACCTATTCATATGAAGATTATCATTATCAACGGCCCAAATTTAAATCTCTTAGGAAAAAGAGAACCCGAAGTTTATGGAAATGAAACTTTTGAAGCGTATTTCAATCAATTAAAATCTAAATATCCTTCTATTGATTTAAGTTATTATCAAAGTAACATAGAAGGTGAATTAATTTCAAAAATTCAAGAGGTTGGTTTTTCTTTTGATGGCATAATTTTGAATGCAGCAGCTTACACACATACTTCAATAGGAATTGGCGATGCTGTAAAAGCAATAACTTCACCAACAATTGAAGTTCATATTTCTAATACCTTTTCGAGAGAAACTTTCAGACATCAGTCTTTTATCTCACCAAATGCAAAAGGTGTTATTATAGGTTTTGGTTTGAAGAGTTACGAATTGGCTTTGCAGTCGTTTTTATAAAAAATCCAAGTTACATTTATAAAACCAATATAAAATAGAACTGATACAACCTTTTCATATTAATAATCGTCTATAAAAAAACACCATACAAATGAAAAAAATTACCTCTATCCTATTATTGTTATTTTCAATCTTAAGCTTTTCTCAAATTAAAGGAACTGTTACTGATTCTAATGGTAAACCTATGTCTTTTGTAAATATATATGTAAAGGACACTTACATTAGCACAACATCAAACGAGCAAGGTAAATATGAATTGAATCTAAAATTGGAAGGTACTTATGTTATACTATATCAATACCTTGGTTATAAAACTGAAAAAAAAGTAGTTGAAACTAGAAAAACTTCACAAACAGTAGATGTCACTTTAGTAGAGGAAGAAATTAAACTTAATGAAGTAGTCATTAATCCAAATGTAAATCCTGCTATTGAGATAATTAAAAATGCTATTGCAAATCGCAAGGAAAACTCAAAACTAACTGAGAAATACAATGCTGATTTCTATTCGAGAGGAATTTTTAGAGTAAAGAATCTACCTAAAACTATATTGGGACAAAAATTAGATTTCTTTGATGAAGTAATAGATTCAACAAGAAGTGGAATTTTATATTTATCTGAAACCGTTTCGAAAATTACTTTTCAAAAACCAGACAAATTAAAAGAGACTATCATTGCATCAAAAGTAAGCGGAAATGATAATGGATTTAGTTTCAATAATGCAGCACAAGCCAACTTTGACTTCTATGAAAATTATTTAGATTTTGATGTAAAAGTAATTTCTCCAATTGCAGATAATGCTTTTAATTACTACAAATATAAATTTGAAGGTTCCTTTGCTGATGAAAACAATAAAGTAATTAATAAAATTAAGGTTACACCCAAAAGGACATCCGAACCAGCTATGGAAGGATACCTATATATAGTAGACGAATCGTATGCCATTTATGCTGTAGATTTATCTATAACTGGTAGTCAAATGCAAAATCCTGCATTGAATAAATTAACTTTAAAACAAAATTATAGTTTCAATACAAAAACTAAAATCTGGACAAAAAACACACAAACAATCGACTTTGAAGCCGGAATGTTAGGCATAAACATAAACGGAACGTTTACTCATGTTTTTTCAAATTTTGAATTCCCAGAGAAATTTGAAAAGAAAACCTTTACTGCTGAAGTGCTGAAATTTGAGGAAAACGCCAATAAAAAAGAAGATGCTTTTTGGGAAACTATCAGACCAGTTCCATTAACTGTTGAAGAAAGTACCGATTATACTAAAAAAGACATTCTTCAAACTAAAAAGAAATCTGAAAAATATCTAGATTCAATTGATGGAAAAAGAAACAAATTTAAATTTACCGATATCATTTTTGGATACAGCTATTCTAATTCCTTTAAAAAATGGTCTTTAAATTATGATGGTCCTTTACTTTCAACTTCTTTCAACACCGTTCAAGGATGGAAAACTCAAGTTGGATTTTCATTCAATAAAAGAGACGAAGAAAAAAGAAGTTTTACAAGAATAGCTACAAAATTAGATTATGGTTTTTCAGAAAATCAATTGCGTGCTACCGGAATGTTTTATCATAAGTTTAATAACACCAACGATACTTACATAAATATATCTGGAGGAAGTGCTGTAAATCAATTCAATTCGAGCAACCCAATTTCTAATAATGTTAATTCAATTAGTAGTCTATTTTTCAAAAATAACTTCATGAAATTGTATGAAAAGAATTTTGTTTCAGCCAATTTTGGACGTGAAGTAGTTAATGGATTAAACTTAAATGTAGGTTTAGAATATTCTGAAAGAAAACCATTGTGGAACACTAGTGATCAAAGTTCTGTTAAATCATCCGATATTTATACTTCAAACAATCCGCTAGCTCCATTTGATTTTGTAACACCAGCTTTTGAAAAATACAATTTAGTAAAAGCCAATATTAATACTAGAATTAAGTTCGGACAAAAATATTGGACTAGACCTGATGGAAAGTTTAACATTGGAAATGAAAAGTCACCAACATTGTATTTTGGTTACGAAAAAGGATTTTCAGCTTCAGAGAAAAAATATGAATATGATTTCCTTAGTGGAAGAATTACACACGATTTATCTGTTGGAAATAAAGGTAACATGAAATTAAATTTAAAAGCAGGAAAGTTTTTTAATGCAGAAAATATTGCTTTTGTTGATTACAAACACTTTAATGGAAATCAAACACACATATCTGGTGGTGATGGTTATACGAATGTTTTTAATAACTTACCGTATTATACAGCAAGTACAAATGATAGCTATTTAGAATTCCATGCAGAACACAATGACAAAGGATATATTATGAATAAAATTCCATTGTTAAATAAATTAGGTTCACAGTTGGTATTAGGATTTCATAACTTATCAGTTCCTGACAGAAAACCTTATCAAGAATTTACTATTGGTTTAGATAATTTAGGTTTCGGAAAATTCAGAATGTTTCGCGTAGATTACGTTCGTTCCTATCAAAATGGTTATCAAGGTGATGCAGTTATTTTTGGCCTAAAATTTTTGAATATAGTAGAGTAAAAACTTATTAAATTTATAATACGAAATTCCAAATTCCAAACTTATCGATGAAGTATTGGAATTTGGAATTTTATTTTACAAAAACATCATATCCAAATCTAATCAGTGTTCCAATTACTACAATTAAAAAGAAGATTCTTATAAATCCATTTCCTTTTTTGATTGCCAATTTTGCTCCAATAAAACCACCAAGTGCATTACAAACCGCCATCGGAATTGCAATTGCCCATATAATTTTACCTTTTAATACGAAAAGACAAATCGAACCAAAATTGGTTGCCAAATTCACCATTTTAGCATTTGCAGAAGCGTGAAGAAAATCGAAACCAAGAATGGCTACAAATCCAAGAACTAAAAAACTCCCTGTTCCCGGACCAATGAATCCATCGTAGAAACCAATTACGATACTCATCAATATTCCATAAAAAAGTAAATCATTTTCTGATAAATTCTTTACTTTATGGCTACCAAAATTCTTTTTCATGAAAGTGTAAATCGCTATCAAAATCAAAACAACGAAAAGCAACGGTTTCATAAAATCATTACTAACCAAAGTCAAAAGCGTAGAACCCAAAAATGCCGAAATAAATGCTACAATTGCCATGATTATTAGCAATTTCCAATTTATAGTTACTTTTTTCAAATATTGTCTTGCTGCGAACGAAGTTCCGCTAAACGCAGGAATTTTCAACGAACCAATAATAGAAGAAACAGTAACATTGGGCAATAAAATCAGAGCCACTGGAGTTTGAATCAATCCGCCACCGCCAACAATAGCATCGACAAATCCTGCGAAGAAAGAGGCTATGCAAAGAAGTATGATTATATAGGTTTCCATAGTTGTAAAATGAAAAGAGGCACAATTTGCGCCTCTATTTTCTATATTCTTTTTTCTATATTCTAAAATTATACACGAACAATATTCGCTCCTAAAGCTCTCAATCGTTCGTCAATTCTTTCGTAACCTCTATCAATTTGCTCAATATTTTGAATAGTCGAAGTTCCTTTAGCAGAAAGTGCAGCAATTAACAACGAAATTCCGGCTCTAATATCTGGCGAACTCATAACTGTTGCTTTCAATTGTGATTTAAAATTATGTCCCATAACCACAGCTCTGTGCGGATCACATAACATAATTTTAGCACCCATATCAATCAATTTATCCACGAAGAACAAACGGCTTTCAAACATTTTTTGATGAATCAAGACATCACCATTTGCCTGCGTTGCAACTACTAAAACAATACTCAATAAATCTGGTGTAAATCCTGGCCATGGCGCATCTGCAATAGTCAAAATAGAACCATCAATATCGGTTTTCACTTCATAGTTTTCATGCGTTGGAATATAAATATCGTCACCTCTTCTTTCAAGCGTAATTCCTAATTTTCTAAACACACTCGGAATCACACCTAAATTATCCCAAGATACATTTTTGATTGTAATTTCACTTCTTGTCATCGCCGCAAGACCAATCCAAGAACCAATTTCAATCATATCTGGAAGAATTCTGTGTTCGCATCCACCAAGAGAATCAACTCCTTCAATAACTAATAAATTTGAACCAACACCTTTAATGTTTGCTCCCATTGAGTTCAACATTTTACACAATTGTTGCAAATAAGGTTCGCAAGCAGCATTGTAAATAGTTGTTGTTCCTTCAGCTAAAACAGCTGCCATAACAATATTGGCAGTTCCTGTTACCGAAGCTTCATCTAACAACATGTAAGCTCCTTTTAGTTTTCCATCAACTTCAACACCATAAAAATGGTCTTCTCTTTCATAACGGAATTTTGCACCAAGATTGATGAATCCTTCAAAGTGAGTATCTAATCTTCTTCTTCCAATTTTATCGCCACCCGGTTTTGGAATATAACCACATCCAAAACGAGCTAAAAGTGGACCAACAATCATAATAGAACCTCTCAAACTTCCTCCTTCTTTCTTGAAAGCTTCTGTTTTTAAGTAGTCTACATTTACTTCGTCAGCTTGAAAAGTATAATCACCTGGACCATTTTTTTGGATTTTAACTCCTAAATTTCCTAATAATGTAATCAATTTATTGACATCAATGATATCAGGAATGTTTGTAACTCTTACTTTTTCTGATGTTAATAAAGCAGGACATAAAACTTGCAATGCTTCATTTTTTGCTCCTTGTGGTATAACATCACCTTTTAGTCTAATGCCTCCTTCAATTTGAAAAGTTCCCATAGTTTATCAGTTTCGGGTTAAAAAGTTTCGGGTTTCGGGTTTCAAAAAACTCGCAACTCGTAACTTGTAACTCGCATTTATTTTGGATTATTATTATTTTTTACAAAAGGTTTTTTACCAGGAATTGGTTTTTTGAACCCTTGAATTTTCATGTTTTTTTGTTGCAATTGTGATTTGTTTGAAACCTTTTTGTTAGTTCTAATCAAATCATTTGTAGTCGAAAGTTCTTCTTCGCTTCCTGTTAGATTGATTCTTCCGTCAGACAATTCGAATAAATGTTCGAAAATTACGGCATCAGTCACAGTATCTTTATTCCAACTCAAATACGATTTTTTCATGTGATTGGCAATTACTTTTACCAACGCACTTTTCATTTCACCTTCCTCCCATTTGTTAGCAACTTCTATCATGTATTTGATATTATTACCATAAAAACGATACTTCGGATTCTTCTGAGGATAGGCCAATCGTTCCGGTTTCAAATTGATAACATCACGCGTCGGAATTGGATAAGGTGAATCTACATCCAATTTAAAATCAGACATAATAAAAATTTGATCCCACAATTTGTGCTGAAAATCAGGAACATCACGCAAATGCGGATTCAAACTTCCCATCACTTGAATGATGTATTTTGCCGCTTTATTGCGTTCGGTTTTGTCTTCAATTGCCACAGCCAAGTCAATCAATTTTTGCAAATGACGACCATACTCTGGAATGATTAAATGCGAACGCTCTGCATTGTATTCTAAATTGAATACCACATCGTTAGCATTTTCTTTTATATATTTTGGTACCATATTAAAATGAAATTATTCCTTCAATCGAAGAAACTTCTATGTATTTTTCAACCACATCTGCTGGCGATTCCATCATAACATTGATAGAAACACTCGTATATTTTCCTGCTTTAGATTGATGTGTTTTTATTACTGCGCCCATATTGTCAAAAGCATTTTCAACTTCCTCAATTTTTTTAGCATCAGTAGGCACAATAAATTTGTAAAGATATTCTGTTGGCCACTCAGAAGTATTTCCCAATTCTTCCTTCAGCCGAATGTAAAATTCTTCCGTCTTCTTATCCATTCTTGAAATTAAAATAAACGCAAATATACATTTTTGATATTACAATTTGTTTAGTTTTTAGTTTTTTTTAGGAGCGAATGGGTTGGGCTTTCTTGGTTTCCTTATTCCTGCTTTTCGTTCTACTTCGTGCCACTACAATCAGGGCTAATCTGTAATTGCATCGAATAGAAAATAAAATTACAAAACAACCTCAATTATATAAAACAATTCAATAAATTTGCGCCTTATTTCAAAAATTTTGGAAAAAGAAATTGTAGTTATTATTGGTGGTCCTGGAACAGGAAAAACAACAATCATAGATAATTTATTATCAAAAGGACATTGTTGTTATCCAGAGGTTTCGCGAGAAATTATCAGCGAAGCACAAAAACAAGGTATCGAACAACTTTTTCTAGAAAAACCATTACTTTTTAGTGAATTACTCCTTGAAGGAAGAAAAAAACAATTCCAAAATGCCAAAAACGAACCACACAAAACTGTTTTCCTAGACAGAGGAATTCCAGATGTTTTGGCCTACATGCATTACATTGGCGATAGTTATCCTTCTTTTTTTGATCAAGCTTGTCGCGACCATAATTATGATAGAATTTTCATCCTTCCACCTTGGGAAGAAATATACGTTAGCGATGACGAGCGTTATGAAAACTACGAACAAGCCAAATTAATCTACACTCATCTTGTAGAAACTTATCAAAAATACGGTTACAACTTAATCGAAGTTCCAAAAGGAACGGTTGAGGAACGTACTAATTATATTTTAGAAGCTTTAAAATAAATGACGTTTCAAGAACTAGAAAAGACTTCAAGCTTAGTTTTTGAAAAACTGGATTTAAAAATCCGAAATCTCATTGTAGAAAAAGAAAGTCAAGAATATTGCGCTGCTCAATTTGAACTCAATAATTCAAAAATTATTTTTCGAAAATCTAAAATCACACCAACCAAAATTGGCAATTAAATTATTTTATAGAAACGTCGATTTCTATTTTGAAAGCACAATCACTTTATTCAAAAAATCCATAAGTCTAATTATATTTATTGTTTTTACTACTTTTACGAAATATTCCTAATTTAAAATTCCTAATTCGTAATTGAGTACAATGTCTAAACCATTAGAAATCCTTCAAAAATATTGGAATCACGATGCGTTTAGAACTCCGCAAGAAGATATAATTGCCTCCGTTTTAGCAGGAAAAGATACTTTTGGATTAATGCCAACTGGCGGCGGAAAATCAATCACGTTTCAAGTGCCTGCCATGATGATGGAAGGCATTTGTTTGGTCATTTCACCATTAATTGCTTTAATGAAAGACCAAGTTCAAAATTTGCAAAACAAAGGAATAAAAGCCATTGCATTAACTGGCGGAATTGCTTCAGATGAAATCATCGACTTGTTGGACAACTGTCAATATGGAAATTATAAATTCCTTTATTTATCTCCTGAACGATTGCAAAGCGATTGGATTTTAGAACGCATAAAAGGACTTCCTATAAATTTAATCGCTATTGACGAAGCACATTGTGTATCGCAATGGGGTCACGATTTTAGACCAGCCTATTTAAAAATTTCTAAACTCAAAGAATATTTCCCAAAAGTAGCATTCTTAGCACTTACAGCTTCGGCTACTAAAAGAGTTCAGGAAGATATCATCACACAATTGCAACTTGACAATCCTGCGATTTTTGTAAAATCATTTGCTAGAGAAAATTTGGCGTATATGGTTTTTAATGTAGAAGATAAATTGCATTTGATGGAGCAAATTTTGAAGAAAAATCCGCAACCATCAATCATTTATGTTACCAATAGAAAATCCTGTTCAGAAACCGTTAAACAATTGGAATCTTTAGGATTTTCAGCAACATATTATCATGGAGGTTTGTCTCCAAAAGACAAAGAAAATCACATGAAACTTTGGATGGACGAGAAAGTGCAAACCATGGTTGCTACCAACGCCTTCGGAATGGGAATTGATAAAGCCAATGTAAAAACGGTAATTCATTTACATATTCCACCCAATCTTGAAAACTATTATCAAGAAGCAGGACGCGCAGGACGAAATGGCGAAAAAGCATTTGCAGTTTTGCTCACAAATCCTTCCGATGTGATTCATGTTGAGGCGCAATTTCTTAGTATTTTATCAGATAAAGCATTCTTGAATTTGGTTTTTGTAAAACTCTGCAATTATTTCCAAATTGCTTACGGCGAAGGAATTGATGAGAAATTTAGTTTTAATATCAATCATTTTTGTACCAAATATAACTTTCCTGTTTTAAAAGTTTACAATACCTTACAATTTTTAGATGGACAAGGAATCATCAGTTTATCTCAAGAATTTACTGAAAAAATCACTTTACAATTTATAATTCCGTCTAAAGAAGTGATTCGTTACATGAGTTTGAATCCGCAAGATGAAGAAGTCATTTTAACCATTTTACGAACCAATCCTGGAGTTTACGAATCGCAATCGGTTATTAATATTTCATTGATTGCTAAAAAATCCAATTGTGATGAAAGCAAGGTTTTAGCTATTCTTCATAAGTTAAATGAAAAACAAGTCATTGAATTGCATGCAAAAAATAATGACGCTACTTTAACATTCAATGAAGTTCGCGAAGATGAACGAACGATTAGTAGAGTTGTAAAATATCTTGAAGCTCAAAATCAACTCAAAACCGAACAACTAAAATCAGTTTTACATTATATAAAGGAAGAAAAAACTTGTAAGACTAAATTGCTTTTAGAATATTTTGGTGAAACAATCAAAAAAGATTGTGGTGTTTGCTCCTATTGTATTTCCAAAAAGAAAAACAAGACGGATACTTCAAGTTTATCAGATAAAATAATTGGTATACTGAAAATTCAAGAAATGAGTTCGAGAGATATTCAAAAGTTGACTAAATATCCAAAAGACGATGTTATCTTTGCACTTCAAAATTTAATGGAAAACGATACTATTATTGTTAAGCCAAATAATTTATATTCGATAAAATAATTGTACTAAATTCTGAAATAAATTCAGAACAAGTAAATTCAGCATAAAATGGAAAAATTAAAAATCGTTTTTATGGGAACTCCAGAATTTGCTGTTGGCATTTTGGATACCATAATTAAAAATAACTACGAGGTTGTTGGAGTAATAACAGCAGCCGACAAACCAGCAGGTCGCGGACAAAAAATAAAATATTCTGCAGTAAAGGAATATGCTTTAGAAAATAATTTGACTTTATTGCAACCAACCAATTTAAAAGACGAAAATTTTTTAGCGGAGTTGAAAAGTTTAAATGCCAATCTACAAGTAGTTGTAGCGTTTAGAATGTTACCCGAAGTAGTTTGGAAAATGCCATCATTAGGAACCTTTAACTTACATGCCTCACTCCTACCTAATTATCGTGGAGCGGCACCAATTAATTGGGCAATTATAAATGGAGAAACTAAAACTGGAGTTACCACCTTTTTTATTGATGATAAAATTGATACTGGCGCCATGATTTTGAGCAAAGAAACTCCAATTTCATCAACAGAAAGTGCTGGAGAATTACATGACCGATTAATGGCAATTGGAAGTGAAGCTGTTGTTGAAACACTAGCATTGATAGAAAAAGGAAATGTTCTTACTACAATTCAAACTGATTCATCTGATATTAATACAGCTTACAAATTAAATAAAGACAATTGTAAAATTGATTTTTCGAAATCAGGAAAAGAAATTTACAACTTAATTAGAGGATTATCTCCATATCCAAGTGCTTGGTGTTTCTTTAAAGACGGAACTGAAGAGTCGAATGTAAAACTATATGAAGCAAAATTGATTGAAGAATCGCATAATTTTGAAGTTGGAAGTATCATTACAACTAAGAAAGAAATCAAAATAGCTATTAATAATGGATTTTTAGAAATCCTAAGTCTACAGTTTCCTGGAAAAAAGAGAATGAAAAGCTTCGAATTGTTAAACGGAATAACGTTTTCGACAGATGCAAAAGCGTTGTAAGGTGTTGCAATCATTGAAAAAACAATGATTTTTTATCTAAAATCGTCACTTTTATTAACAAATATACCGAGTTATCAACAAAATTAACAAAAATAACCCCTGTTACTTGTGTAGTCTGTAATTTCTACTAAATTTGTTTTGATTAACAAAAAAGTTTAACCAACAATTAATAACTATTATTATGAACAAATCAGAATTAATCGATGCTATTGCTGCTGACGCAGGAATTACAAAAGCAGCTGCAAAATTAGCTTTAGAATCATTTTTAGGAAACGTAGGATCAACTTTGAAAAAAGGTGGAAGAGTATCTTTAGTAGGTTTCGGATCATGGTCAGTATCTAAAAGAGCTGCTAGAGACGGAAGAAATCCTCAAACTGGAAAAACTATCAAAATCGCTGCTAAAAATGTAGTAAAATTTAAAGCTGGAGCAGACTTAGAAGGTTCTGTAAACTAATCTAGTTTATCTTTGATATAGAAAACCATTCGTTGATCGAATGGTTTTTTTTTGCTCTAAAATTTGGTTTTAAAACTTTTATTCGTACTTTTAGTTAAAATTGCGTCAATATGACATCTGAAAAACTCCAAAAAGGACAACTTTTAATAGCAGAACCATCCATAATTGGCGACTTATCTTTTAATAGGTCTGTTATTTTATTGGCCGACCATAACGACGAAGGCTCTGTTGGATTTATTTTGAACAAACCTCTTGAATATACTATCAACGATTTACTTCCAGAAATTAACAGTTCGTTTGTCATCTACAATGGTGGACCAGTGGAACAAGACAATTTATATTTCATCCACACTAATCCTGAGTTGATTCCAAACAGTATTGAAATTTCAAATGGAATTTTTTGGGGTGGCGATTTTGAATTAACCAAGAACTTAATCAACGATGGTAAAATCAATAAGGAAGATATTCGCTTTTTCTTGGGTTACACCGGTTGGGGTTCATGTCAACTTGAAGATGAACTGCAAGCCAACTCATGGATAATTACGGCTAATAATTATCAAGCTTCAATTTTGAGTAAATCTTCAAAGCAATTTTGGAAAGAAAAAATTATCGAATTAGGTGGCGAATATGTTATTTGGTCAAACGCACCAGAAAATCCAATTCTAAATTAAGTCATTAATTTTCTCTAAAAGCACTTTAGACAAATCACTTTTATATTCCTTTTTGCGGTATTTTGTAATAGGTTGAATTCCTGTAATTACATTGGTTATAAATAATTCATCTGCCTTTTGCAAATCGAAAGGTGAAATTAATTGCTCTAAAACTTCAATATCTTCAATTTTTCTAGCAACTTGGAGTACTTGCTTTCTCATGATACCATTTAAACAACCATCTTCAATAGATGGCGTTATTAATTTATTGCCAATTAACATAAAGAGATTACCATTTAATGCTTCGACTACGTTTTTTTCATTGTTTAGAAGCAAACAATTTTGCAAATCATTTTCATCGGCAAAAATACTACCAGTTATGTTTATCATCTTATTGGTAGTTTTGATAGTGGAAAGTAACTGCTTAGTAATAAAAAAATCTTTGTATAAATCTACTTCATAAATCGCATCCGAAAAGGAATAATGCGTTTCATTTAATGGTGAAACTTGAATTAAAAACGAAACAGTTCTTGTTTGTGGAAGATAAAATCCGCCATCGTTTCTAAAAACGGTTAATCTTACTCGAGCTGAATTTTCACAATTGTTAGCTTTCGCCAAATTCAAAACTTGCTCTTCTAGATATTCTAAAGTAAAACTATTTGGAATTTGCATTCTAACAATTCGCATAGAAGCCATTAATCTAAAATAATGGTCTTCAAAAAATAAGATTTTATTATTTACGATTTTTAGTGTTTCAAAAACACCATCACCATATAAAAAACCTCTATTAACATTAGACAAAGTAGTGTCTGAAGATTGAATTTCTCCGTTGTAATTAATCATAAAAAAAATCTCGTCTCATTATTAGAAAGAGACGAGACAAATATAAGTTTTAAAAATGATTTTTAAACAGAACCAATAACATGTTTTAAATCGGAAACTTGATTTTCCCATAGTTGTTTAGATTCGTCTAATTCTTCTTCGATTGCAAAATCTACAACCATTAAAGAGACATCTTTAGTAATTTCATCTTCTAAAATTCTTAGTTCAAAATAGTATTCTGTATCCTTTTTGTTGTCATCAATCCACTTGAACTTTACTTTTTCGCCAGTTTTCTTTGCGGCTAATCTTGCATGTTCTTCCGTATCATCCCACTCAAAGGTAAAAAACTCACCTCTAGAATTAACAATATCTGCAAACCATTCTTGTAATCCAGAAGGAGTTGATATATATTGATATAGTAATTGAGGAGAAGAATTAATAGGAAATTCTATTTCGTAACGTACTTTTGGTGACATAATGTAATTTTTTGCGAAATATATAATTTTTATTTAAAAAAGCAGTCAAGAAAAAAAATATTTTTTTTCAATTTATTATTTGGTCAATGTTATAATAGTCTTATATTTGCACCCGCATTCAGGGAATGCCAATTTAGGCGAGGTAGCTCAGTCGGTTAGAGCGCAGGATTCATAACCCTGAGGTCGGGAGTTCAAATCTCCCTCTCGCTACACATTAACCCCTTAACAATCAGTTGTTAAGGGTTTTTTATTGTAAATCACTCTTATTCGTGTTTTATGGAGTAAGGAAACGGAGTAAGGAAATTTGAAAATCATGGTTAAAACACTTGATATTACTGAATAAATTAAAAGGATACACAGGGTAAAAAGTTGTCTTAATTCTAAGGATTGTATTCTATTAATTTTTCAGTTGTGAGTTGGTTAAATCTATGTACAAGAAACGAATACAAAGACTTGCTTTTAGAAGTTATTGTGTTTAGACCAGAATATTACAAATACAGCAGTGCTAAAGACTACATAGGCAAAAAATAATATTAAAGGGGGGGGGGTGTATTTTTCAATATTTTAAATTGCAGTACCAAGCGAATGGATTTGCGCGGGAAGCTGGCGCATATTACTAATGAATTATTTTTTTTTATTATACATCATTTGACAGACCTTATCCATTGCTT
>CANGUP010000023.1 GCA_947457105.1 Flavobacteriaceae bacterium | reverse complement strand
TGCTAATGCATTAAGAGTGTTTAACTTTAAATAACCTGATTCTATTAAATTTATAGCATCATAAACACGAATAATTTTCTTAAATTCATTAAAACTTATTTTAGAGTGATATTTAAATATAAAATTCACATGACTTTTAGGAATATTTAAATTCTCAGCAAATTCTTTTTGTGTTATTTTTTGATTTCTAAAACACTTTTTGAACAAAACTAAATTTTCAATTTCTTTCAAATTATTTAATAAATCTGGAACTATTTTTTCCTTTAACAACTCATCTTGTTTATTATTTATTTCAACATCATGATTTAAGATCCATACTTCTATTAATGAGAAAGTTTTGTTTTTTTGCAATTCAATTTTTTTATACAAGGCATTAAATCCCAAAAATATATCCGGATTGCATAATAAATATGAAAATATAACAATCCAAAGTAGTGCTGATATCCAAAGAAAGTTTTTACCCGAGATAAGTCCTTCATGATTGAATTCATAATATATTGAAAAATAAATTCTACCTGTAACTATAAAAGTAATTGAAAATAAAATTAAAGTCCATTTATAAATTAAATTATTTTGTTTGTCAATCAAGCCAATATTTGAGTTCTGATTCCAAATTTGTTTTTTTAGTAATAGGAAAGAACTAAAAGTATAAAAAAGAGAAAAGAGAATAAAAAATATTAGAAAAATTAAGGTGCTGTAATCACCTAAAAAATTATAATTATTATTTATTTGATTTATTGACCCAACAAATATGGGCAATATAAAATGAAGTATTTCTTTAAAATTATATCTTTTTAAATTTAAAACTAAGCTTTTAAAGTACAAAAAATTTGCAGGATAAGCAACCATAAAAAATGGTGTAAAAGAAAAATTAGGTTTCCATTCCTTATTAAAATTGAATACAATTTCTAAAAAAAATTTTAATACTATTAATAGTAACAAAAAGATAATGTAAGTATTATTACGTCTATTTGATTTGTATATCATTAGAAATAAATAAATACAAATAGAGCCAAGAAAGACAACTAAAAAATAAATTAAATTAAGAAACATATATTAAAATTTACGAATTAGATAATAAATCAAATATAAATATTAAACTAACATTTACAGTCTTTTTTATCTATTTTAAAGTTACTAAAAACCTAAAAATAAATATTTTTTTTAATATAAAAATTACTAAAAACTTAAAAGAAATTACTCTTAAGTTAAAAAATGAAGCAGCATAATTTCGGAGTCTATTTTAAAATCATTTTTAACATACATTTGTAGAAATATTAATTTAAAATATTTTTAAATAAAGAAAAATGGTACCTGAAAACACTTCTCTAATATTAAATAAATATTTTATTTCAAATGCTCATGTTAAGGAAATAAGCCTTTTGTATGAAAGAAAAAAAACAAAACTTCACTATAAGATTAATAATTTATTTTTTAAAAAATGCTATTACTTAAAAGTGAAATACAAAGACGATACTGAAAAAAAAATTAAAATAGAAATGAAAGATAAAGATTTGATAAAACCTTGGATTGTTCATTACAATTTTTATTTAGCATCAAATAGATAATAGTGACTTAACTCGCACATAATAATGTTAACATACATTTGCTTTAAACAATAAAAGTATATAAAAATTGTATTTTAATTTTGAGCAATATTAAAATATTTAAGCCATCTAGTATACCCATATAAATAGGCCACATTATATGAAAGAAAAAACTTTAACTAAGATTCAAGAATCATCTCAGAAACTTGATTATGTGAATAAAAAAAATACATCAGGAATATTATCTGAAACTGATAATAATAGTAATTCCGAACAAAAAATAGTAACTTTATCAGATAAATATGAATGTATACAATGTAAATACGAAATAATAAAGACTATTAATAGTGGACACGAATACGATATTCATCAAAGTGTTTGTAATGATTGTAAAAAGGATTTTTGGTTAACGAAAGGTTCATTAACGGATTGTTTGAAGAAAAAAGAACTATCAAAAATTAACATTACTGATTTTTTATTATTCGCATAGGTTGGTTGAATCTCCCAAATTAACTAAAAATATAAAATTAAAATAATTTGTATTAAAAAATTGTAGTAATATTATAAATAACGAAAAGCAATTAACTATTGAAATAAAATAGTAATTTTAAGTTTAGTTAGCTAATATAGTAAAACAGATGTAATATTGTCATTTACTCACCTTCCTCAGGATTATCACTACCAGTAACTTTGTTTCCAATTTCACCATCACCAGAATAAATAGTTACACCTGCTTTTTTGAGCACATAACCTTTCCATGGCACCAATTGATAATCTTCAAAAATCCACGATTTCCCCTCAGCACTTCTTGTTAAAATGAATGACTTTTCATCTGGCATAAATACTTCAGCTTTATCTCCGTTATCATTAAAAAGCACATAAGCACAAAGCGTTACATCTTCTGTGGCAATATCATCCGATGGATTTAATTGAATTCCTGTGAATGCTCTAACACATTCTTTATTCAATTTAGACCAAGTATAACCTGCCGATGCCAAACATCCATTTTCATCTTGATCTGCTCCTACTATTGTTGAATCTTTTGGTTGAGTTTTTGACTCATCTTGAATAGCATCATCTTGCTGTTTGCATGAAACTAAAACAATCAACAAAAGAACTAAAGTGGTTATATTTTTAATCATATGATATTATTTAATATTCTTCTTTTGGATAAATAAAGCTATCCATAACTTGAAAAGTGACCTTTCCTGTTTCATCTATGAAATACTTCAACATTACATCGCCCCAATAGGTTCCATCACTGTAGTTGGCTATTATCCAACGATGATTTACTATTTTTATTTTATTGATGATGAATTTTTGTGCTCCTAATTTTTCTTGACCAGTATAAATGTTTCCTTCTGGTTTATCATTGTAAGCTAATAATGCCTCTCTAATTTGAGGAATTAATTTTGTTACATCTTTACCTTCAAAATAGTTTTGTGCGTATTCATTCTTCTCAAGTGAAAAACTATCTGCATCACTCAACTGATTGATTAAAAGATTGATAGTGTCTTTAGCACTTTTTTCGTTTGATAAACTAATGCTCTTTTCGTGAGCCATTTGTTTGTTGTAATACATGTATGTAAATGCAGCAATTAAAGCCGAACAAATAAATAAATACAAATACAATTGTCTTTTCATATATTTTAATTTTATTTTTTATTGGTAATAAATGGTATCGCCTTTCTAAAACAGGTATTTACTGCCGTAAATTCATTGCTTGTGGCGATTTCATACTATATAGAAATTTCTAAATTATCATAAGCCAAAAAAACATTCTTTGGCAACCTTTTTTGAACCTCTTCATGAAAACCTAATAAATGACTAATATGCGTTAAATAGGTTTTTTCAGGTTGTACCAAAGTTACAAAATCTAACGCATCTTGCAAACTAAAATGTGAATGGTGTGGTTCCTCTCTCAACGCATTAATAACCAATACTTTCACTCCTTTTATTTTTTCAACTTCTTCTGACGCTATAGTTTTTACATCGGTTAAATAAGCAAAATCATTTATCCTGAAACCAAAAACTTGTAAATTTCCATGCATTGCATCGATTGGAGTAACTTTAAAATTACCTATAAAAAAATCTTTATTATTAGAAACCTCAATAGCTTTTACAGATGGAGCTCCTGGGTATTTATTTTCAGTTTCAAAAACATAATCAAATCTTTTTTCCAAATTTTTAATTACACGTTCGTGAGCATAAAATGGAATTTCTCCTTGTCGGAAATTAAATGGTCGAATATCATCAATTCCGGCAGTGTGATCAGAATGTTCGTGCGTAAATAAAATAGCATCAATTTTTGTACATTTAGAAGTCAACATTTGTTGTCTAAAATCGGGACCACAATCAATGACTACGGAGTTTTCGTCGTCATGAACCCAAACAGAAACACGCAAACGTTTGTCTTTCAAATCGTCACTCAAACATACCGAATGATGACTTCCAATTACTGGAATACCTTGCGAAGTTCCTGTTCCTAAAAAATAAACCTTCATTTAGCACGATTTTTGATATACTTTTTATAAAAAGTATTAGATGTTAATTTTCTACAAAAATAGAACTATTTATCTTTTAATACCGCAATCGTTTTAGTAACTTTGCAATGTATAATAATGATTATGGGAAATAACGGACTAGATATTAAGTTAAAAGGAGACAAAGTAATTGAGCAAATTCCGTCAATAAAAGACAAAGCGCTTAGAATTAATTTGAACGAAAATATTTATGGAACATTCGCTGAGATTGGTGCCGGACAAGAAACTGTTCGTCACTTTTTTAGATCAGGAGGTTCTTCTGGAACTATTGCAAAGGCAATGTCGGCTTACGATAAAGACTTTAGTGATGCTATCTATGGCATTGAAGGCGATGGTCGTTATGTAACTGAAAGTCGTCTTAAAAAAATGCTTACGCATGAAGTTGACTTAATTGAAAAACGTTTGGATAGAGAAAAACATCCTAACAAAATGTTCTTTAGTTATGCAAATACAGTAGCAACTATTGATTTTGCTAAGCAATTTAAAGGTCATGGTTGGGTTGGAATAAAATACCAAATCGAACCAGATGAAGAGTACAACGAAATAATACTTCACATTCGTTTTAAAGAAACTGATGCTCGTTTGCAACAAGAAACTCTAGGTATTCTTGGTGTTAATTTAATATATGGTGCTTTTTACAAATACAATGATCCTAAAAAATTATTGCGTTATTTGTACGACCACTTAGACAAAGACCAATTAGAAATTGATACTATCAACTTCTCAGGACCTCGTTTTGCTAATGTAGATAATCGTTTGATGAGTTTACAATTGGTTAAAAATGGAATGACTGATGCCGTAATGTTTGGTCCAGATGGAAAAAACATACTTCCGGCTGCGGTTCTTTACAAGAAAAATATTTTAGCATTAAGAGGAAGTTTCCGTCCGGTTACTAAGGTAAATATGGACATGTATGAGAAATCTCTTGAAATGTTTGTGGAAGAAAATAAAGTTGAAAAAGACAATACGTTTGTAATTTTTGAAATTACTCTGTCCAACTTACGTTCTGAAGGAGAAATTGACGAACGTGACTTTATGGACAGAGCCGAATTGCTTTGCTCTTTAGGTCAAACCGTTATGATTTCTAACTTCCAAGAATATTATAAAGTGGTTGAATATTTCTCTAGTTACACCAAAGCTCGTATGGGATTGGTTATGGGAGTAAACAATTTGGTTGATATTTTTGACGAGAAATACTACAGACATTTGAGTGGTGGAATCCTAGAAGCTTTTGGAAAATTATTCTACAGAGATTTAAAAGTGTACTTATATCCAATGGAAGAAAATGGCGAAATTATTACTTCACAAAACTTGAAAGTACATCCTAGAATGAAAGAATTGTACAAATTCTTCGCTTACAACGGAAAAGTTGTTGATGTACCAGTTAATGATGCTGAAAATCTAAAAATATTCTCAAGAGAAGTTTTGAGAATGATAAGCACCGGAATTCCTGGTTGGGAAAGAATGTTACCAGAAGGTACAGCCGAATTAATAAAACAACATAAGCTATTTGGTTACGACCCAAATCGCGTGCTTGAAGAAGCTTAATATAGAAATCCTCAATACTTAATTGGGGATTTTTTTTATATATTTGAATGTGATTGTTAATTTAATAAAAGTTCTACTAAATCATAAAAATTATTTATAACATTGCTATGATAAAATATCTATTCATCTTTTTTTCAACTTGTACACTCTTTTCACAAACCAACAATCAAAAGGAGATTAATGGTTTAATAATCGATCCAACAATTAAACAACAAGTTGAAAATCACATAAAAGAATCAGATGATTTTGGAAAAATGAATTCTGTTGTTCAGGTTTATGAAAATTCAATTTTGGGAGAATTTTTTGAAAATGATACTTTGTTCTTTAGCAATGATGATATAACTAAAAAACAACTATTTAAATCATTTTATTATTGGAAAGATGAAAAATTAGGAATTGATGGTGCTTTTGGTCTTTTTGGTGGTTTTGGATTTAATATAAACTTTAATAACAATCAAGCTGAATTATTTCATATGCTAAGCTCTGACGATTTTCCATCTTACTCATATAATGAAAAAGACTCCTTAATTTATAGATTAGAAGTTCCTTGTACTGAAACAAAAATTATTTTATCTGAATTACCAGATAAAGAGAAAAAGCAACTAATTTATGGTTATGTAGAATTTAATAGTAATAGTTATTATTCTACAAGTGGCTCCTTGGATGAAGGAAAAAAACCACCTAAAAAAAGACACAGAAGTAACATGAAAATATATTTTAGATGCAAATATTTAGAACTTTAAAGGTAGTTATTGCAAATAAAATGAAACATCAGTAATCAAAATATATAAAATAAAGATAATATTACAAATACTTTAAATATTTTAAAATCTACTTAAACAACAAAAATAAAATGTTAAAAAATAAATATTTATTGTTTATCAATAATTATTTATTATATTTGTACCATAATTTTAAAACTAATAATTATGGAAATCAAAATTACTACTAAGCAAATACTAAAAGTTTTATACATTTTATCTTGGCTTATCTTTGTAGGAATTTGCATAGACACTGGAGGTGTTATATTTAATGCAATTTATGCGTTTTTCTTTAAGCCAATTGTTGCAAAATATTTTTGGAGTGGCTTAGATTTGTCTTCGCTCTTTCAATTTGATCGTGGTTATTTTTTAGTAGAAACTTTTCTAATGTCTATTGTAGGCATTATGAAAGCAATTATGTTTTATCTAATTATAAAATTAATACACGATAAAAAATTAAATCTTTTACAACCTTTTAGTAATGAAGTTAGAAAATTCATCTTCACTTTGGCTTTTTTGACTTTTGGAATTGGGTTATTCTCAAGTTGGGCTGTGAACTATGCAGAATGGTTTGAAAGTAAAGGTGTTATAATGCCAAATAGTAATTTGCTTAAAATAGATGGCGCTGGAGTATGGTTATTTATGAGCGTTGTCTTATTTATAATTGCTCAAATTTTTAAAAGAGGAATCGAAATTCAAGAAGAAAACGAACTAACTGTATAAGCTATGCCAATAATTGTAAACCTCGACGTAATGATGGCTAAAAGAAAAATGTCATTAAATGAACTTTCAGAAAAAGTTGATTTGACATTAGCCAATCTTTCTATACTCAAAACAGGAAAAGCCAAAGCGGTTCGTTTTAGTACGCTAGAAGCCATTTGTAAAGCATTAGACTGTCAACCAGCCGATTTGCTTGAATATAAAGAATAGAAAAAAACCTCGTTACTAACTAACGAGGTTTTTTGTTTTATTTCAGAATTTGTGAAGCGTGAACTTTAGTTTTTACGTCAGTAATAACCTCATCGATTAATCCATTTTCGTCTATTACGAAAGTCGTTCTGTGAATTCCATCGTATTCTTTTCCCATAAACTTTTTTGGACCCCAAACGCCAAAAGCCTGAATTACTGATTTGTCCTCATCAGCAAGTAATGGAAATGGGAAATCAAATTTTTCTTTGAATTTGAATTGTGCTTTTTCACTATCAGCACTTACTCCTAATAAGGCATAATTATTAGCTTGGAAACGTTCAAAATTATCTCTCAAATCACAAGCTTCTGCAGTACATCCTGGCGTATTAGCTTTTGGATAAAAGAAAACTACTAATTTTTTTCCTCTATAATCTGCTAGTGTGTGTAGGTTTCCATCTTGGTCTTTACCTGAAAAACTTGGAGCTTTATCTCCTTTTTTTAGTGTTGTCATTATTTATGGTTTAAAATAGTTTAACGTTTAATTTTGTTTAAAGTTGTTATATTTACAAATCAAATTTAGTTAAAAATGACCAAGAAAGAGCGTGCAACGTTTGTTATAAATACGTTAAAAGAACTTTATCCAACCATTCCGATTCCTTTAGACCATAAAGATCCATACACTTTGTTGGTTGCTGTGCTGCTTTCTGCTCAATGCACTGATGTTCGTGTGAATCAAATTACGCCATTATTATTTGCGAAAGCAGATAATCCCTACGAAATGATAAAAATGAGTGTGGAGGAAATCAAAGAAATTATTCGTCCATGTGGCTTATCTCCAATGAAATCGAAAGGAATTCATGGATTGTCGCACATATTAATCGACAAATATAATGGAGAAGTTCCGCAGAGTTTTGAGGCATTAGAAGCACTTCCGGCAGTTGGACATAAAACGGCTAGTGTTGTTATGAGTCAGGCATTTGGAGTTCCTGCATTTCCTGTTGATACACATATTCATAGATTAATGTACCGATGGAATTTAACTTCAGGCAAAAATGTGGTTCAAACCGAAAAAGATGCCAAAGCCATTTTTCCTAAAGATTTATGGAATGATTTACACTTACAAATCATTTGGTATGGAAGAGAATATTCTCCAGCGCGAGGTTGGGATATTGAAAAAGATATAATTACCAAAACTATTGGAAAAAAAGAAGTTCTAAAAGAATTTGATAAAAAAATATCGCGTCCAGTAAAATAAAATTAGACGCGATATGTTAATTAGCAAGGAGTTCGAAGTTCATGTTACCCATTTTGACCATTTTCAAAGCTTTCGAATAATTAAGTATGAAATTAATTGTCTCTTTTTTTGGTAACATTTTAGTGTTTGCTAATGCTTTTTTAGAGTAAAGTTTTGCCATAGAATGATTTAAATTATATATCTATAACGTTATAACTTTACATATATTGTTTAATTGGTCAAAATAATTTGATTTTTTTCAATTAATTTTCTCAAGTTCATTAGAGCATATCTCATTCTACCTAGAGCAGTATTGATACTAACACCTGTCAATTCTGCAATTTCGTTAAAACTTAAGTCTTGATAGATTCGCATAGTCAATACTTCTCTCTGATCATCAGGAAGTTGTTTAATTATTTTTTGCAAATCTTTTTCAATAACTTCTGTAATAATTCTGCCTTCAGCATTCATTGAAGTATCCGTTAAAATTGAAAAAATTGAAAACTCTTCGGTTTCGCGAAGCATTGGCATTTTTTTATTCTTACGATAATGATCTACAATAAGATTATGTGAAATACGCATTACCCAAGGTAAAAATTTACCTTCTTCGTTATACGAATTAGATTTTAAAGTCTTGATTACTTTGATAAAAGTATCTTGAAATACGTCGTCAGCTACATCACGGTCGGCCATTTTGGAATAAATAAATCCATAAATTTTAGACTGATGTCTGTTGATTAATACAGCCAAAGCGTTCTCGTCGCCGGCTATATAATTCTTTACCAATAAAGCGTCTGGGATTTGAATAGTAGCCATAAAATTACCTTTTAGTTTTGGGTTAAAAAATCGTAATGTTTTTTCTAAAAGTAATTTTTTGCGATAGGCGACTGTTAAAATTTGATTAAATTATAGTCAAATGTAACATAAACTTTTCTTAATATGCAAATAAAATTTAAAATTTTAACATTTCAAATGCAATAAAATTGAAAAAGTAGCATACTAACGACAAAAAGACCTTACAAAATGGTATTTTCTTGTAAGGTCTTTATAAACTTAAAAATGTAGCTAATTGGTTATTTATCTATTTCACTATCATTTTTTTAACGCTCTTTTTATCTTCTGAATAAACTGCGATTAAATATATTCCTTGTGAAAGATTTTTTACATCAACTTTATTAGTATCCTCTTTTGATTCTAAAACTAAAGTTCCAACCATATTATAAATTTCTACTTTATCAATTTTAGATTCAGAATTTATGTTTACGTATTCTTTAACAGGATTTAAGAAAGAAAAATCAACTACATCCTGAATTGATGCTACTTCTAAAGCGCAATTACTGCCAACTACATAAGAGAAAAATCGAGTAACTGCTAATCCGCCAGAAAAAGCAAATTTAACAGCATAAGTAATTGTAGTACCTAGTGTTTGCCCAGTAATAGTTCTAGTAAAGGTTTGCCCCGAAACATTTGACATCTGCGTTTCAGTAAAAGGACTTTGATTTCTTAAAAAAGCAACTAATCCAACTTTCGGATCTAATAGTTGGAAAGTTATTTTTACATCGGTACCAATAGTTTGAAAATTGTAATTATAGCCAATGGTAAAAGAACCTTCTTGCGCTTGAGTATCACTTCCTCCACATTGCGGATCTACTGAGGTTGTAGCATTGAGTACTATTGGGCTATTAGCTACGGCATTCCCTGATAAGTCGGTTGCAGTAACTGTAAAAGTATAGTTTGTATTAGATGCTAAATTAGGAATAACAACCGCATTTTGAACTCCAGATGGATTAAAAAAAGTAATTGGTGTTCCTCCAGGATAGGATATAGTATAAGAGATAGTACCTGAATTATCGAATGCATTCAATAACAGCTGAACTGACGAACCTGTTACTGTTCCTACCGAAGCAGTAAAATTTGTTGGCGCTTCATTATCTACTGCAGTATTTTGGTAAACTCTTATATAATCAACCACCATAGATGCTTGTGTAAAGTTTACTGGAATTGTTCCTGCAAAGCCACCCATTGCAATATTGAATAAAAAATACTGATCAACATTAAAAGGCCATGTACTAGCATTTTTAACTGCAGGATTATAGGTGTAAAAAGCTACTCCATCTAATAAAAATGTAATTTGATTAGGTGACCAATTCATAGAATAAATATGGTAATTCTGATTGATGTCATTTGCTTGAATACCACCTTTATTTACAGTATTTCCGAAAGACGAAGGAGAGTGAATAGCAGCGCCGATATAATTAATCGGCTGATTTGGAAAAATACCATGTTCCATAATATCTAATTCACCACAAGCAGGCCAATTGGTAGTCCCAAAATTAGAATCAAAAAAACCACCATCTTCATTAACGTTTTTTCCTAGTAACCATAACGCTGGCCATGTTCCTTGCGCGTTAGGTACTTTGGCTCTTATATCTACTCGACCATAAGTAAAGGCAAATTTTGAATTTAATCGTGCAGAAGTATATTGCTTTGTTACATTTTGATCGGTAAATACTTCTTTTTTTGCTATGATATTTAAGTTACCATTAGCAACAAATGAATTTTCTAAACGATTAGTATAATGTTGAACTTCATTATTAAACCAGCTGCCTCCAGCAGGAATTTGAGTTTGATGAAACCATTTATTTGCATCTAATGCACCATCAGTATTGAATTCATCTGACCAAACTAAATTATTATAAACAACATCTACTTGCGAAAATCCAAATTGACAGGATAACAAGAGTGTTAAATATATTTTTAAAAAAGTATTTTTTTTACTCAAGTGTTTATTATTGCTTTTTAGGTATTCGTGAATCTTCAATTTCATAGCGAGCATTTTTTTTTTATTTTTTAATTTCAAAAAGCCAAAATCATTTCAAGCTTTTTAAAATATTTGATTCTAATTATTTAGAATTTTAATTTTTCGTTTTTGTCCCACAAACCCCAATAAGCGCCAACTGCACCTTCTGGTCCAACTTTCCAAGATTCATCAAAAGAAGAAAAATAGAAGATTTCTATATCATTAAATTTCGACCAATTTTGACTTTCTATAAAATATTTCATAGCATTTTCGTTGGTTGCGACAGCACCTTTTAATGAACCACCTTCGCTTGGCCAACCTGTTTCTGTTATAATAACACGTTTTCCTTGACCAGCATCTTTCGCAGAATTAAACATACTTTGCATGTGAGGTAAAGAATATTCTATAGGACAACCTTCCCAATATGGGTAACAATTTGTCAAAATCACATCACAAACCTCAGTAATTCTTGGTCTGTGAGAAAACTCATAATAAGCATCTACATAACCTACTGGAATATTTGGCAAAGCTTCTTTAACTCGTTTAATGTATTTTAATAGTTGATCTTCTGTAAAATCACCTCGGTACATTACTTCGTTTCCAACAGCTGCAATATCTACACAGCCTTCTTTAGCTAAAGTGATTAAACTCTCTATTTCTTTTTCGTTAAGTTCTATATCATCTCCAAGCCAAGCACCAACTAAAGTTTGCATTCCATTTTCTTTGGCAATTCTTGGTATATGTTCGTTGCCTTCGATACAAGAAAAAGAACGAACCCATTTAGCGTATGGCTTCAAAATTTGAATACGTCGATTAACTTGTTCGGCTGTAATAATATCACCTGGTTTCTGTCCGTCTTCATATAAGCTGAAGCAAATTCCATGCATACCATTTTCTAAAGTCTCTCTCCAAAGCTCTGCTAATTTTTTTGTAGGAATCTCTGAAAAATCAAAACTTTGGTAATCGCTGTTATTACTATTAGCACTATTGGTAGTAGTGTTATTATTTTCTAATGAAAAATAGTGACCTTCTCTGAATGACATGATTACTTATTTATAAATTATAATTCGCCTTTTCTAGCTTTTAGTTCATTTTTAATTTCATTTGCTTTGGCTTCAGTTAAATCATAATTTCTCATTACCCACATTGCAATTAAAGTTCCTAAAATTGGGACACCAGAAAAGAACAACCTTAATCCTGTAACAGCACCTTCTGGCTGAGTTTCTGCACCTGCTTTGAATGAAACTACCGACATAATAATTCCAGTTAATAACCCTGCAATAGCAAATCCAAACTTTACCATCCACCAATAAATGGCTCCAAAAAGACCTTCTCTTCTTTTACCTGATTCTAGTTCGTCCATGTCACAAATATCAGCAGTCATTGACATCATCAAAGTAAATAAACTTCCTATTCCAAAAGAGAAAAATGGTAATGCAAAAATAAACATGTAAGGTTTTCCTGGAATAAATAGAAACCAAAGTAAGATATAACCAAAAACTGAAATTCCTTGACAAATTAAAAAAGTCTTCTTTTTCTCCATTTTTTTAGACATCCAAGCGACTGAAGGAATTACAATAAAAGTTGTAGATAATGCTCCTAAGCAACCAAAAAGTGTAGGCCAAATACCTGATGCTGCAGCATCACCATTAAACAAATAATATACAACTATAAAAAATGTAAATCCTGCAACAGTATTAAATGCATTAAAAATTAAAAATGTAGCAATACAAATTTTTCTAAAAGGTTTGTTCACAAAAGCTTCTTTAAAACTAATTAATATTTCTTTTAAGCTGCCACCAATTGTACTAAATGTTAAAGGTTTCAAATTTTCATCCAGTTTTGTTGACTTGCTTTTAATGAATATTGCAGGAATCATTGCTAATATCATACATGAAATTCCAACCCAAACAGCTAATGTTCTTGTTGCCGTATCAGCATTTGGAAACCAAGTCGGATCATACATAACAACCCAAAACCAAGGAGCAATTACCCATGCCCATTGACCTATCCACTGAGAGATTGCCATAATGCTAGTTCTCTCGTGAAAATCATCACTCATTTCATAACCCATTGCTACAAATGGTACACTAAAAATGGAAAGTCCAATGTGAAAAATCAATGACCAAATTAGAAAAAAAGTGAAATTATAGGTTACGCTATTCTCTCTATATAATTGCCACATAATTACAAAGGAGATTCCCATAATGATTGAACCAATAAAGACATATTGTCTTCGTCTTCCCCAAACTGATTTTGTATTATCTGAAATAAAACCCATAATTGGATCGAAAAAAGCATCAACAATTCTAGGTACAAAAAATAAAACACCCCACATCCATGAAGGCATTCCTAAATTTTCTACTAAGACAACCATGAAAATTCCTAAAGCAGCAGGGAACATTTGGTTAGCTAACATTCCTAATCCAAAGGCAATTTTTTGCCCGACTGGAACTTTTCCTGATGAAGTTGAATTAGTATTTGACATATATATATTGTTTTAAATTTATTGGTTAGTTGGGTTTGATAATTATTGTTTGCAATGCTTTTGAATCAATAGAAATAACAGCATTCTTATTACTCAACTTTATATCAATTGTATGTTTAGATTCTGTTGGATTAAAAATAGCTACGGCAATAGAACCATCAGGATTTTGAAAAGCAGTTGCGACTAAATCATTGTTATTAATTGAGCATCCTATTTTAACAGCATTTGGACGCATGAATTTGCTAAAATGAGCCATCACATAATATAATGGTGTAAAATATACTTCATCATTTTTATCATCAACAATGACTGGAGCAACGCACCAATTTTTGAACCAATTTGGTCCACCTTGACGGTCTAAAACCATGTTCCAATCAATCCATCCATCGACTCTATTATTTAGACATCCTATTATATCATTTGCATAACGGTTTACTGGTGCGTATTTTGGATGCAAATATTTTTCTTTTTCGCTTGCCCAATCCCAACCCCAATCAGTAGCTTCTTTTTTCCAATACCATGCATCATCTTGCCAATGTGGAATTTCAGAATCTATACAACCTTCGGTTTCTATTAAATATTTGCTTGGTGCTTTTTGGTGTGCGTATTGTAAATCCTCTGGAAAAACTTCGTAGGTACTTTCATACCAATGTATAGCCATTCCGTCAAAATATTTAGAGGTGTTTTCATCTTTATACATTTCGTTTGCCCATTCTTTGATACCTGCACGATTCTGGTCGTATCCAAGAATCTTCACATTTACCCAACCGTCTTTTTCTAATTTTGGTCCCATGTGATTCATTACAAAATCGGTCATTTCTTTTGGAGAAAAAAGAGTACTTTCCCAATTGTTACCGTTTCCGTGTGGTTCATTAATTACTGTTAAACCCCAAATATCAATGCCTTCCTTTTTATAAGCATTCAAATATTTTGAAAAATACAAAGCGAATGCATCGTTGAATTCAGGCAATAATTTTCCTCCAACATATTTTTTATTGTCCTTCATCCATGGTGGACTTGTCCATGGTGAGGCTATAATTTTAAAACCTTCTTTAGAAATAGCTTTTGCTTCTAAAATCATCGGAATTAAATCGGATTTATCGTCTTCTATGGTAAAGTGTTCCAAAGTAATGTCGTTTACAACTTTGGCGTAGGTATAGTTGCTTAGCGAAAAATCGCATGATGCAATGTGTGTTCTTGTTAGAGAATAATTTGCGCCGTCTTCACTGAAATAAGCATCTAAAATTTTCTTACGGTTTTCTTTCCCTAATTTATTCAACAAATAAGCCGAAGATTCTGTAAAAGAACCTCCAAAACCTGTAATGGTTTGAAATTTTTCATCAGGATTAATAGTAACAACAACTAGAGTTCCTTCGTTTGAAAATTGGGTAATTTTTGTCAATGAATTGCCACGTTCGGAAGTTTCATAAACTTGAACGTTTAATTTATCCGTAACTTTACAACTATGCAATGAAAACGCCATAATACAAGCTATTATCAAAAATTTACTCTCTACTATTTTACCCTTGTTATTTACCATTCTTTTAATTCTTTAAAACAGAATTAGGTGTTTTAACATCCAACCACAAGGCTTTTTCATCGCCATTATAGGTTTTTGTTATTGGTTTTCCATCTCTAGTTAAACCCTTAAAAGTTCCACTATCTACATTTTTCCAAAGCACATATTTGGCTTGTGATTTCAAATTAATAAAGCCAAAATGATTTTCTGAACCTAACGGATTGGCTGCGTCTTTCCAGTTTTCATCAAAAGCTTCAAAATAGAAACACGAAATATTATTTTTGTTGCTCCATTCTCTCATTAAGTCATAATACAGTGCTGATTTGTATTCATCTGTTGCCTTCGAACCATCATTTCCATAATGTTCATTAGAATTTGTTGCCCAACCTGTTTCGCCAATATGAACTGGTTTATTCACACTAATTGATTTCATATAACTCACAACACTTTCATATTGATTGATGGCATAATTTCTGGCTCTTAACATTGAAGCATTCAACTTTTCCTTTTCAGACAACTGCAATTCATTCTCTTTTATTCCCCAAAAAACTGGGTGATAATGCGTGTCGTGCATTGGATAAGTATGCATCGAAATATAATCTACGGCTTTTATTAGTTTATTCAAATCCTCCACATGATAATCGGCAGTATGTCCGCCCCAAGAAGCAAAATTATCTGAACTTGTTATCCAAACTTGTTTAGGTAATTTATTTTCTTTCTTTAAATTCTGTAAATGATTTACCCATTTTAAAATGATATGTGGCGTAACATAATAACTAGTTGCCCATTTCACCATCGCTTCATTCCCAACGGCAATAATTTTAATTATTTCAGGATATTTATTAGTTAATCTTACTGCTTCTTCAATTTCAATTGCATTTCTTTCACTTTCTTCATTATGAATTGGTTGCAAATTTGTCCAAGCGTTTTTACAATCAATCCAAGCACCAAGCATCACGTACATTTCAAAATTTTCATCCGCTTTTTTTAATTCTGTAATGGCTTTTAATAAATTTACTACTTCTTCATAATGCACATTATAAGTTCGTAAAACTTTAATATTTAATGCAGAAAGTATTTTTAAATCTTCTTTAATTTCTGTTATTGTTGGTTGAATTTCTCTAGAATTTGCTCTGTAACCACCATAACAAATCGCTTGATAATTTGTATTTCCTAATAATTTTTCTGCCGTCATTTCTTTTGAAACTAAATTTCTAGTATTGGTTGGTTTACATGATATAAACAATAGTAATATGATGTAAATCAGATTTTTCATTATTTTAGAATGTCTTCGTTTAAAAAAACTTCAACTAATGAAACTTCATCAGTTCTGTTGAATATTTTCTTGCTTTCTTCTTTGTTTAATTCTAATGTTTCAAAAGTTTTAGTTTCGTCATTTTTATAGTGTAAAACAATTTTACTTGTTGTATTCATTTTATAAATAACTGGCACTTGACATGTTGAAAATGCTAAAGAGTCTTTTTCAAGATTCATAACTTTGTGTGAACCATCAACCATCATGAAAGTTACTTCAGTATCTTTTGATAAAAACTCTTCTTTTTTGAGGAAGCTTGGTTGGAATTGTAATTTTCCGTCGTTCATTTTCACACCTAATTCTCCAATTCTAATCAGGATATCTTCTTTCACTTGACCTGTCATTCCGGGTTGTTGTGCGCCTTTACCAAAAGGTGTGTGCGAATAAGGATCGGTTGGAAATGCTCCGTAAACTTCTGGTGATTTGTGAATTCCAATTCCAGCTCCGATTTCATCAAAATGGTTTACTAAAGCATCAATTACAGATTCATCGTCCTTATTTTCAATAGCTTTATTAATAACTTCCATTACTGCTAAATGTAACTTGGAAACCATATGCCAATAAATAGAACCTAAGCCTTCATAACCATAAAAAGTTCCTGAACGACCTGTAAAAGCTTTGTGATTGAATACGTCTTCAAATAGTTGAAGTACAGCATCTGAATCTTTTGAAACTAATTCTTTGTAATCTTTATTCGACGATAATAGGTCTAAAGCATTTTTTAAATCGTTGGCATTATGAAAATTACCATTAAAATGATAGTTTCCTTTAATGTCTTTATTGATTAATTGGAAATTGTTATTATCTAAAAGTTGTTTTAACAAAAGAGATTTTTCTACTTTTTCTCTAGGAATTGTATTCTTTTCTAAAAACTTAGGAAGTTCTTTATTTGGATATAAAATATAGCTGTTTTGATCATTTCTGTACAAAGCACTTTTTCTTAAAGCATCCAATACTTCTAAAGATTGTTTACTTGATAAAAAACCAGAACTTAAAATGGCAACTTGACCTTCTAGCATTTCTGGTAAATAGGAAATAGAAATACCATTATTTTCAATAGACATTAAATTGTAAGCTTGATATAACTTATCTTCTCTTTGATTGGCTTTTATAGAATGTTCGATAAAATCAATACAAACTTGAGTAAAATTCTTTAATCCTTGCATGGAATGCGTTCTCTTTTTACCCCAAAAACCGCTGTTATAAACTTGAAAACGATATTCAGAAGCAACTTGACCTAAAGCATTAAGTATCTTTTGTCTTTCTTCATTAGAGATTGCGCCTGATAATAGATGTTGATTATCAAAAAGAATTTGTCTAATTGCATGATAAAACTCTACCATTTCATTAGATATTTTGATGGTTTCCTGATTAGAATTATCTAATAATTGTTGGAAAAACTTCAAAAATCTTCTCAAATAATAAAGCGTAACCATTGAAACCCCATTTCCTACTAAAGCATTATTGGCGTCATTCCATTCTGGTCTTTGTGTATTCATCCAAATTCCACCTTCTGGAATGAAATTGGACATTTTTGCCAAAACAGTAGCTAAGACTTTCTCAATTAAATTTACATGATAAATATCGTCTTTATTGTCTCTCAATAAAGCACCATCAGCACCATTTTCTTTGCGTCGTTTATTTATTTTCGCATCCCATTCGTGATTAAACTCAATGGTATCCTTTGGATTTTTGAGGATATCCTTAAATGGCTTTATTGTGTATGGAACCGCAGCATAAACAAAACATTCATTATCAAAATAAGCGTTTAATTTTCCTGGTTGGTACTTTTCTATAAACTCTAAAAACTTCAATAAGTAGATAATTTGATGGTCACCCCAATAACCAATGTATGACCATGGATTATCTGGTTCGATAGTTTCCCAATCAAAACCATCTTTAGTTACTCTATAAGGATTGTATCCATCAAATGTTGAGGCGTTCAAAAACTTGTGAATCATTCCGTCAATAAACTCTGGATAAGCATTTGCTAACGACTCCCAGTTTTGAAATATATCTCGCCAATTTCCTTCGTAATCAAGTATTTTGGAGCCATCTACTTCACTTCTAGTATTGATAGAAAATTTGTTCCATGGACGACTTGGATCGCCGTGTCTTCTACTAAATTTTAGCGGAAGATATTCGGTACAAAGACGAATTAAATCGGCATTTTCAGAATTAGAAATTAACACTTGAAGATGAGAATAATCAAAAGTTTCAGGCAAATCGTTTAGAAATTTACTTTCTTCTTGAAATAAAGTTTTATTTGCTTTAGCAATATAATTTACAAAATCATTTTTCTCGATGGTGTAGTTATTATCAAAAATACCTCCACGCATAATATTGAATAAAACATTTGAAAAATGACGAGTGTCTTTACGTTTGTCAGCAGTGAATTGCAATCCGTCGGCAGTTGCATTTAGAGCGATAAGATTTTGAGTGCCTAAATCTATATCTTGAATTATTTGATTATCTAACGCTTTATCATTGCAAATAGCATCTGCTAATTGAATAACTTGCGCTTGATTTTGATTTACATTAGCAATAATCTTCCAAGATTTAGAAGAATTCTTTGTCAAAAACAAATCGGTTGAAATAAAATAAGCACCTTTTTCACCTTTAATATCGGTTTCTTGATGCACTTTCTGAAATTTTCTAAAAGCAGTAAGTTGCAATGATGAAAGCAAATAAGTTGTATTATCCAAACCTAAAGACCAAGTAATATTAGCTTTTAACGCTTCGCTTGGTTCGGCTTTATCAACAATAATAGCACTTAGAGCAAAAATTCCTAAACCACTTTCTGAATGAAGTTCGTTTCTTTTGTAAGCATCAACTAAATTACTTGTTGTGGCTTGCAAATCACTATTTACTCCCTGAGGTAAAATATTTTGGATTCCATCAAGAAGTGTTATTTTATAATCATTTTCAGAGTCATTAATTAATTCTGATTTTTTCACGAAACCGAATAAATTGCTAGAGTTCCATTGATATCTGAATGTTAATTGAAAATCGTTATGAATTTCTTCAAATATGATTTTATTACCAAATTCATTCTTGTATAAATTTCGAGTTAAGTTGTACTTATCATTAAATCGTTCTGAAAAAGGTTCCCAAATATATTTTTCATCATTATTTGTAATTTGAAAAATAGTTTTACTTCCTGTTATGTCTGCAAATTCAGTTATTTTATCATCTGTATAATACGGAAAAAGAGCAAATTCTGCATTTTTTCTTCCAGCTGTTAATCCGCCATTACTTGAAATAAACATCCAATGATTGGAATCACTAACGATACTCATAAAAAATGGTCGCATTGCATCGTTATTGGAAATTTTATAGAAAACTTCTCCTTCTATTGAAATAATTTTCATTTCAACAGATTTTGCAGTTAAATTATTGTTTGCTTTTTCAATACTATTTTGGGATAGGCTCATAAACACTCTTTAATTGAAATTTAAAAAAATTAAATAATCTAATAGACTAAACTTTAAAAGTCTATTAGATTATCATTTGAAAAAAAACTTATTGATAAACTCTTATATAATCAACTAACATTTCTTGTGGAAATGGAGTTTCACTATTTGGTGCTCCTGGATAGTTTCCACCAACTGCCATGTTAAGTATTATGTAAAACGGTTGGTTAAAAACCCAATCACCAGTAACATCAAATGGAGTTATTTGATTGTATAAAGCATCATCTACATAAAAATTAATGTAATTTTCTCCCCATTCAATTCCAAAAACGTGGAAATCTGTATCAAATCTGCTGTTTGGTAATGTAAATGTTTTAGTTATTGCGTTTCCAGCTGAATATCCTGGACCATGAACAGTTCCAAAAACTTTAGTAGGACTATTTCCAAGGTATTCCATAATATCGATTTCTCCACATTGTGGCCATATTGCAGTATCAGAATTGCTTCCAAGCATCCAAAATGCTGGCCATAGTCCTTTTCCTCTAGGCAATTTTATTCTAGCTTCTAATCTACCATACTTGGTTTCAAATTTGCCTTTTGATAAAATTCGAGCAGAAGTAAAAGCTTCACCCATATACTGTTCTCTGCGTGCAGTAATTTTAAGCAAACCGTTTTCAACTTTAATATTTACTGGTCTATCTGTATAATATTGAAGTTCGTTATTACCCCAACCATCTGTACCAGTTCCAATATTGTAAGACCATAGATTAGAATCTGGAGCTCCATTAACACTAAATTCATCACTCATTACTAATTGATTTTTAGTAACAACTGTTTGCTTTTCATCAGTAGAACAGCTATTAAATAATAAAACTATCGATAATGAAAGAATTAAACTATTCTTATTTTTAATTGAAATCATTTTTATTTTTTTTAGTTATGAAAATATACATTATCGACGTATAATATAGAATTATCGCCACCTTCAAGAATAATTTGCGCTAGATTGTTTCTACTCAAAAGACCTGGCATCGCAGAAAATGGAATTTCAATTGAAATCCAATTTTGAGAGACAATTGGAGTTGGAGTAGTCGCGGTAAATGTTGTAGAGTGTCTTGTATCGTCGCCACCACCAAAAACACCATTTGCACCAAAATCTACAACAATAACACGTAATTGTCTTCCCGGAGCGATTGGACCTGGAATAAATGCATCTAAATGAATATGAGTCATTGAAGTAGCGTTCACAGTTGGACTACTAAACTCAATACCAACAAAGTTAAAATTTGTATAATTCAAAACATTGTCACCTAAAACAGAAAAATCATTTGAAACTGTTGTTTGCCATGGTTGCCAATATCCATTATAATAATTTACTGGTACATTAGTGTATTCATCTGAAAATATGGAAATTACATTAGATGGATTTAATGTTGGAGTTGGAGCATGAATATAGTTACCAGTACAATTTATTATCAAGCTTCCTGTTGTAGGTTGTCCATTGAAAGTGGCCGTAATTGTTGCTGTTCCAGCGGCAATTGGGGTTACTACACCTGCATCATTCACCGTTGCAACCGATGGATTTGAAGAAACAAAATTTAAATAAGCTGGAGCTATTGAAACCGATTGGTTAATACCGTTTGGCATATTAAAAGTAGTGATAACACCCGTAACTGTTGAAGTTACACCTACAAAAGTTGATCTTGTAACGTTAGTACCATTCATAATTGAAGCGCTTAATGGTAGAATTGTACCTAATTTTTCAAATTTTAAATCATCAATCCAAAAAGTATATCCTAGACTATTTGTTCCTTGACTACCAGCGGCATATCTAAACATCCCTCTTTCTTTAACTAATTTAGAAGCATTTGGAATAGGAATAATTACTTTTTGCCAGTTTGTACCGACACTAACATTAGTTATGGTCGTAATATATTTATTAGGATAAAAATCTTCACCAAAACCAAATTCAGCAATATTGACTCCTTGACTAGCTTTAACATAAAAAGTCAAAGCGTCATAACCTGTTAAATCACGACCTGCTCCTTCTGTTCTAAAAATTGCACCCGCATATGAACCTCCAGGATCATTGGCATTAGGAACATCAAAACGCATAGATGCATTACCTCTATAACTTACTTGACTGTCTACTGACCATGCAGTAGGCTTAGAACCACCGTAAGGAAAATAAAAATCACTACCCATTGCAACAGGTGCATCAATAAACACCTCTGCAGTTTTGGGAAATGTTGCATTTGTAGCTTCATCTGACAAATCTCTTTCGCAGCTAATATTGATTAAAATAATCAATCCAAATAAAAGCGAATTTCTAAAATAATTAATTTTTCTATTTTTCATTTTTCAATTTTTTTAAATTATTTACCAATATTTATATGAATGTATGTTCTGATTTCCCATTCAGATCCATTTCCAAATCCTACTGGAGTTAAAACAGGTACTGGTGGAAAAGTATTTGCTGGTACAAAAGTTGGAGAATACCTTGGAGAATATTGGTCTAATGAACGCCAAATACCCATAATACCTATTTTAGTATCTGGTAAAATAAACCAATTTGGTTTTCCAACAGAAGTTGAAATATCAATAGAACTTTGTACAGGGTATGTTAAGTTAAAATCACGGTGATAATCAAAAGGACCCCAATCATTTATTTTTAAAGAAGAAACTACTTTTACTTTTTTATAAATCACTCTTAAATCACCACCCATTCTATTGATTGTTCTCTCTGAATCACCATTTGCTTGACCATTACCAAAGTATAAGTTAGCTATCATCCCTAAATCTGGGCTGATTTTTGAAACTATTCTAGTATTTGATTCCCATAAATTTTGAGCTGGAGCTGAATTAGGGAATGCAAATGGAGTACGATTTGCTAAAAATCCGATAGCAGCATCCATTGTAGTAGGTAATTTTCTATATACAAAACCTGTACTAAACGCAAATTTTGCATCTTCAACCATATCATTATTCCACTCATACATCCAAGTGGCTGGAGTTGGGTCGAAAGTAAGTAATAGTTCTCCACCTAATGTTCTTCTATTACTTCTAACAAAAAACGGATCGTCTAATACATTTCTTAATCTTCCTGGAGCATTAACACCATTTGGCATAGCATCAACAATAGGTTGTTGCCACAACATATTTGGGGCAATTTGAAGTTTAGAGTTAATGTTGTAAGTAAATCCAGCAAGAAAGTTCATTTGGTTACCACTTCCTGAATCTTTTAGTCTCCATCCTGTAAATGTCTGAACATTGTCTGCTCCTCCATTAGCAACTAAACCTTGAATTGCACCTTGAGTATAGACATTAAATCTACCCTTAGAAAATGTTAACTTTGCTTTTCCTCCCCAATTATCTTTACTATTTATCTTATCTACCTTAACAATATCACCATCCATCATTTGAAACTCTCTACCATTTAGAGGTTGTCCTGCCCATATACCACCTGCTTCAACACCAAGATTACCTAACTTTGTTTTAAAATGAATTGTTGCTCTTCTTGTTCTAGGAACTGGAAATGCAATTGAGGAAACGGCTTGAGAAATTTCTACTTGATTTATATCTTCGTGATATACTGCTGTAGCATCTACTTTACCTAATTTTGTTCCATACTTTACAAGATACGCTGGGTTTGCTCCCCACCATAATTGTGGTCCGAATGCAGCTTTAAAACCTTTTAAACTTCTTTTACCATCAACTTCAAACCCTAAAGTTTCTCCATTATAGATATCTAAATTAGGTCCGTAGTTAGCTTCAGAATATAATGCAAAGAAATCGCCTTCATAACCCCAGTGGTAATGTCCTGTTCTATAAAAACCTCTTACTTCAAAATCCTTTGCACTCCATGTGTAAGATGCATTATATACTTGAACTCTATTAAAATCACTTACAACTAGAGGGCCATCAGGTGTATTAAAAGTTTGAGCTCTACCTCTATTTTCATAAAAGATTTCGTTAATTGGATTTTCAGCAACTCTTCCTAAAATATTAAAATTTACATTTGCTTTCATGTTAGAAGATGGATTACCCTCAACACCAACAAAATAGGATTGCATATGATCAAAACCTAACTTATTTGGAAAATTAGTTGTAGCTGGATCATCACTCTTTGGTGTTGAGATTAAAGTACCACCTGTATTAAAGGTTGTAAATTCAGCTCTAAGATTACTAATTTTTAAAATTTGGCTATCATTACTTCCTAAAGCTGCTTTATCTGCTCTAGCTCTCAATGAAGCGTCCATAAGATTTGCTTCATCAAAAAGAGTGTTCAATTTAGCTTTGTTCGCAGCTTCTGCAAACGGATTAAACTTATGAATATCTTTTAATACGTAATAAGCAGCTCTTGGATATAACTGATAAAAACCTTTTTCGTTTGTTGGTCCTTTAGCACAAATACCAAACCACTCTTCATTCATGTTATTTTGTCCTTCAGTAAAATCTTTTTGATAACCACCATTAGACCATGAAGCATTACTATCATGTTGATCTAAATTTTTTGTTTGTCCATATTTCCACCAACCGTCGCTAAATTGAAAAGTGAAACCACCCAAACAATTTCCTGTTTTTCCCATTCCAGCAGCGTTATCATAAATTTCTTTCCAATTTCCTTTTAAGTAGAAAGCTTGTGCATTTTGGTCTTCTTGATTTGTAAGAACGTTAAAAGCATCAGAACCAAATTCTGTAAATAGAACCGGTTTTCCATATTCTTTTTTTACTCTATCAAACAAATCACCGAAAGAAACTCCGCGGTAAACATTTGTACCATATATATCAACATCCTTACATTCTTCTGCAACTATATCTAAGAAAAGTAAATCTCCATTACATATTGCCATTGGATGATTTGAATCTATTGCTTTCATTTTAACAACAGCTTCATTGAATAATTTATACATTGAACGTGCACGAGCAGTAGATTTTCTATCTTTTACTGGAATATTTTCTGTTTCTGCACCATCCCAAAACAAACCATAGTTATTTTCATTTCCTAGTAGAAATAATAATAAACCTTTAGTGTTTTTATATTCACTAGCCATTTCAGTTGCTTCCTTAAGTAAAAGTTCACGAGTTTTAGCATCTGAATATTCTGTATTTGGTTTCCAAACACCATCAATTGTCAAACCATATCTACCAAAAGAGTGATTTAACATGGTATAAATTCCATAGTTTGTATGAATGTATTCAATCCATTTTTTTGGCATTCCTGAATAAACACGAATGGTATTAACTCCCATATTTTTTAGCAATCCCATTTCATCATCAAGAGCTTGTTGAATAAATGCATCAGGCTGATTCCAAAGGCTGTATGTATAATTTGTTCCAATTGGAAAATAATCCCAGTTCATTCCGTTGACAATAAAATCTCTTCCATCAACTGTAAGTTTTTGATCGGAATTATTTTTTTGAATTGTTACTTTTTCTGTTTGTGAAAAAGAGTTGATAGAACTGCAAAAAATTAGTAGAAAAATAATTTTTTTCATTTGAAGTACTAGATTAGGTTAATAGTTAAAAATAAATCTCTTGTTAAGTTTTAATGATTTCATAAAAATACTAATGAATTATTATACAATTGATAAAAACAACCACAACAAAAAACATACACTTAAAAAAAATAATTGTATAGTTATTGATTTATCATTGAAAACATTCGAAAAGATTAATATTATTAGAACATTATTGGAATAAAAAAATCTAAATCAAACATTTTTGTTGAGGAAATGTATAGGTATTTTGGTAGATATTTTATTAATTATATTGATAGAATATATTCTACAAGTCCTTTTTCGTGTGGCAAGTCCATTTTTTTACGCAAACGATATCGCTTTATCTCAATACTTCGTACAGAAATATTTAATAATGGAGCTATTTCTTTGGATGAAAGGTTTAACCTTAAGTAAGCACAAAGACGTAAATCGTTTGGGGTAAGTGAAGGATGCGCTTGCTTAATCTTCTTTAAAAAGTCTTTATCTGCTGTATCGAAAGCTTCTTTAAACACATTCCAAGTATCTTCCTGAGATATATTTTTTGTAATGGTTGAAATTACAGATTTAATACTTCTATTATTACTCTCTTCTGAAGATTTCTTCAAATCTTCTTTAATTAATGATAATAATTCGTCTTTTTTGATTAAACTCATTGTCGAAACAGCTAATTCTTTGTTTTTGGCATCGAATTCCTGAGCTAACTGCTCGTTCTTAATTTTCATTAATTGCTGTTCGTTTTCTAATTCTTTTATTTCTAATAATAAATTATTTTCTTCAATCAGTTTTTCACGTTGCGTATTATAATAATTTTTATAAAGCTTATTAACGTAAATTAATGATGAAATTATTAATAAACCATAAATTAGAATAGCAAAATTAGTAGTGTACCATGGCTTTTTTATTGTAAATGAGTAAGTTGCTAAATTATCATTTACAGCATTTGAAACCCTCGATCTAACTTTAAAAACATAATCACCGGGAGGAAGATTTTTAAAATTTATCATTGGTTTGGCACTCCATTCACTCCATTCTTCTTGAAAACCTTCTAATAGATATTGATATTCAGCATAAATATATTTATTATACTCTGGTACTGTATAACTAAAAGTTACATTATTTTCGTCATAATCGTAAATTCCTTCATCTGACAATGGAAAACTTGTTTGCTTTTCATTTAACTTATTAATACTTAAATCAGTTATTGAAACACTATGACTTTTTGTACTTAAATCATTAATATTGATTACATAATAACCATCTGTAGTTCCTATAAGGTATTGGTAATTAGATAATTGAGAGATATTTTCATATCCTAACATTGAATTTGTCAATGTAGAAGGAATTGAAATCACATTCTTTTTTAAGCTAGTGTTTAACTTATTTAGCGTAAAGTAATTAATGTAATTTTTAGAAAAAAGCCATAATTTATTAGAATTATCTAAAATTAATTTCCCTGAATTATATTCATCATTATCAAAAACACTACTTAAAGAATTATCTTTTGCAAATAGTTTAGTCTTTTCATTTAGTTTATAAATTCCATCTTTATAAGCATAGTATATTGAATTATTAAATTTGGCTAATCCTGCATTTTTTCCTTTTGGAGGATTGCTGTAAGTAAATAATTTAAAACATTTCTTGAAACTATTATCAACTTGGAAACGAAAAACTCCCTTGTATTCATGACTTACATATACTTCGTTATGATTAGTGATTTCAAAATATTTTGAAGAATAATTGAAACCTTCTATCTTATTCTTAAAAACCCATTGATTATTTACTTTCTCTAAAACCGAGAGTCCATAATAATTTCCTTGAATTATCAATTTATTATTACTTGGTACATTCTCAAATTTCCATGTACCAGATTGAGAAAAGATTGATTTTGAATTTTCATTTTCAATTTCAAAAGTTCCAGAATCATGACCGCAAAAAAGAGTGTTGTCATGAACAAAAAGAGACCATACTTGCCCTTTAGTACCTTTAACAAATCTGAATTGTTCCTCATTTAAATAATCTTTACAAAAAAGACCTTGATTGGTTCCGATATACAACTTTTGATTGTGTACTATAGAAGTATAAACTGTTCCTAAAATTCCAGTTTCGTCAGTAAAACTCTTTATTGGTGACTGCAGATTTATACAATTGATTCCGTTATCTAAACCAATCCAAAGATTTTTTTCTGCATCTTCCATTAAAGACAAAACCGTATTGTTACACAAACCTTTACTTTGAGTAATGTGGTATTTTACTTTTCCATCTTTAGTTACAATAAAAACACCATTTGATATAGTGCCCACTGCAAAGCTTCCGTCTGAAAGAATTTGACTGCTGTAAATACTACTTGCAGCAATTTCTGAATCTGCCTCGGTATTAAATTTGAATAAATTACCATTTATTAATTTATAAAAACCATTGAATTGAGTATGAATTAGAAGTCCTTCATCAATAGAAAAAATATTAACAATTTTATTTCCTTTCAAAACTGAATTATTCGAAATCAACTTGCTAGTTCCATTCTCAATTTCAAATAAAGAATAATCTGTAGTTTGATAATAAATTGAATTTGAGGTTTTAAAAGATTTTAAAACCCCATTTTTGGGCATTACTATTTTAAAAGTATTTGCTTTTGTATCATAAATATAAATTCTGTTTAATGATTGAAAAACAACCCATTGATCGTAGCTAATTATATTCCAGAATTGCTCATCGTCAAGAACTTTTGATTTAATTTTATTACTTAATGAAGTATAATTTAAATGACCGTTATTTTTTCTAGTCCAAAAACCAAACTCCATGTAGCAACCAGTATATATTCTATTTCCGATAACTTTTACAGAACGAATAATTGTTTCGTTTGGTGATTTATACAAATTCCAAGTTGAACCATTGAACTCTAGTAAACCTTCATTATTTGCAAAATAAACAAAGTGTTTACTGTCTTGAGAAATCATCCAATTTTGATTTCCAGCGTTATAAATTGAAGAATTATATTTTATGATTGGAGGCAATTCTTGACCAAAACAAAGGCTGTTAAATAATGACCAACAAAAAAGAATAAATCTCAATTCAATTTTTTTCATTTCTTAAAATATTTTTGTGAGCTAAATATATGGAAAAGTACTAATAATTAAACATTAAAATGTATTTATTGAACATTTTAAATATT
>CANGUP010000022.1 GCA_947457105.1 Flavobacteriaceae bacterium | reverse complement strand
TTTCTTGAATTATTTCTGCAATTTTTGGAAGATTTCCAATTTGTAGTGTAAAACCATTTTGAGGTTGATGTAAAATAGTATGTCCATGCGAACAAACGGCATCAAGATTTTTTATTTTATGATTTGCAATAAATGATTTAATGATGTACCCTAAAAGTTCGGTATACTCTTCATTTAATTCAATTAATTCTTCTTTAGAAAAACTTACGGCAACTTTCAATTTGTTTAACCAATCTTGAGAATAAGAAATGGTTTCAGATTCTAGAACTTCGTATCTCCATTTGTTGTCTTTTATGGTAAAATTGATGTGTGCTAAATCGATTCCGTCAAGCGAAGTGCCTGACATTACTCCTATAATTTTGTAAGTTTCTTTAAACATTGGCTAAAATTACGAAAACGTTTTAGAAATTGATGAAAATGTGCTATTTTTGGACACTAAAATTGTCGATTTACTAAATAAACTAATACAAAAATATGGATTTTAATCTTACCGAAGAGCATTTGATGATTCAGCAAGCTGCGAGAGATTTTGCTCAAGCCGAACTACTACCTGGAGTAATTGAAAGAGACGAACATTCTAAATTTCCAACTGAGCAAGTCAAAATGATGGCTGAACTTGGTTTTATGGGAATGATGGTTGATCCTAAATATGGTGGTGCCGGTTTAGATAGCGTTTCGTATGTTTTGGCAATGACAGAAATTGCAAAAGTTGATGCGTCGGCTGCCGTAATCATGTCGGTAAATAACTCATTAGTTTGTGCCGGAATGGAAAAATATTGCAACGAAGAACAAAAAATGAAATATTTGGTTCCGTTAGCAAAAGGTGAAGTTATTGGTGCTTTTTGTTTGTCAGAACCAGAAGCAGGAAGTGATGCGACTTCTCAAAAAACAACTGCAATTGATAAAGGGGATTACTATTTGCTAAACGGTACAAAAAACTGGATTACAAACGGTTCAACAGCTTCAACTTATTTAGTAATTGCCCAAACTGACCTTGAAAAAGGTCATAAAGGGATCAATGCTTTTATTGTAGAAAAAGGATGGGAAGGTTTTGATATCGGACCAAAAGAGAAAAAAATGGGAATTCGCGGAAGTGATACTCATTCCTTGTTATTTAATGATGTGAAAGTTCCAAAAGAAAATAGAATTGGTGAAGACGGTTTCGGATTTGCTTTTGCTATGAATGTTTTAAACGGAGGAAGAATCGGAATTGCATCGCAAGCATTAGGAATTGCAACTGGTGCTTATGAAATTGCTTTAAAATATTCGAAAGAAAGAAAAGCTTTTGGAAAAGAAATTTTCAATCACCAAGCTATTGCTTTCAAACTGGCTGATATGTATGTAAAAGTTACAGCAGCTAAATTATTAGTAATGAAAGCAGCTTGCGAAAAAGATGAAGGTAAAGATATCGCACATTCTGGAGCTATGGCAAAATTGTACGCTTCTGAAATTGCTTTAGAAGTAGCAAATGAAGCAGTTCAAATTCATGGAGGAAATGGCTATGTTGCTGAATATCATGTAGAAAGAATGATGCGTGATTCTAAAATTACTCAAATCTATGAAGGAACTTCTGAAATTCAACGTATTGTAATTTCTAGAGGATTGGTGTAATTAATTTGAATAAAAAATATTTCAAAAAGCTCTTTAAGTAAATTTCTTAAAGAGCTTTTTTGTTTAAATTTTTAAAACCGTAATCGAACACTTTTTATTTTGGCAATAATTACGTTTCTTTGTTGTTTACTATTATTATTTAACCAAAAATGTAAATTATTAGATTTACAAAATTTAAAATCTAAAAAAAAAACTTGGTTGTATTTTAAAACGTAAATATAAAAAAGATGCTATACATATGTTAATTCCTTCAATTCATAAAACATTAAACGAGTTAAGTGACTTGTTATCTCAATTATCGGCAGATGATTATACATTTCAATGTAGTGGATTGAGTAATGCAACAATTGGCGAGCATACACGTCATATTATTGAACTTTTTCAATGTTTAGAAAATCAATATGAAAGTGGTGTTGTAATTTATGATAGTAGAAAAAGAGATTATGCTATTCAAACATGTACTGAAACAGCAAAATCCGCTATTGAAACCATAAAAAGTAATCTTCAAAAGCCGAATAAAAATTTGCTTTTGCATCAAGTTATTGATGGCGAAACTTTAGAAATAGAAAGTAATTACAATCGTGAATTGCTATATAATTTAGAACATTGTATTCATCATCAAGCTTTGATAAAAGTGGCCGTTTTGCAAAATGATTCGATAAAAATTGATTCAAATTTTGGAGTGGCTCGTTCTACAATTGAATATAGAAATCAATGTGCACAGTAAGTTTTGTTTTTTCTAACGGAAAAGCAATTTTAACACACAACCGTGATGAAAATGTAGCTCGTCCAAGTGCTATTGAACCTCAAAAATATACTGTAAATAACAAAAATATCTATTTTCCAAAAGACCAAAAAGCTGGTGGAACTTGGTATGCTGTTAAAGAAAACGGAACTGTTTTAGTATTACTAAATGGTGCCGATGAAAAACATCAATTAAAACCATCTTACAGAAAAAGTCGCGGATTAATTGTTCTTGATTTAATAAGTTCAGATTCACCCATTGAGGAATGGAGTGCTATTGATTTATTTGGTATAGAACCTTTTACAATTGTATTATTTCAGGACAAAAAATTGTATCAATTACGTTGGAATGAAATCGAAAAATCTACTTTAAATTTAGATGTAAATCAAAGTCATATTTGGTCTTCGTCAACTTTATATCCAAAGGAAATTAGGGAACATAGAGTTGAATTATTTCAAAATTTTATAGTTTCTAATGAAGTCTCTTCAGAAAAACTTTTTCAATTTCATCGTTACACCAAAGAAGATGATTCTGAAAATGGTTTAATTATCAATAGAAACGGTGAATTGAAAACCTTGAGTATCACACAAACTATTATCCAAGAAAATAAAGTTGTACTTTCGTACCACGATATACAAAATCAGGAGGAATTTACTAATTCAATTACAATAAAATAAATTGAAACTTTTTTTTCATAAACTTTTTCGTTGGGAATATTGGCCATTTCAAATTGTCTATATTCCTATTTATTTTTTGTGGGCTTTTTACGCTTTAAAAGCTCGAACGATTTTCTTTTTTAATGCGAGCAATCCAAAGATAAAAAATGGCGGATTTATGGCAGAAAGTAAAAAAGAAATTTACGATCTAATTCCTCAGAAATATTATCCAAGAACCGAACTTATTTTAGAAAACAACGATTTTGAAAAAGTCGTTTCTGTTTTTCAAAATTCCTTAATTCAATTTCCATTTATTGCAAAGCCCGATATTGGTTTGCGAGGTTCGGCAGTGAAAAAAATTCATAATTTAGAAGAATTGAGAACTTATAATTCTAATGCAAATTTTGATTATTTAATTCAAGATTTAATTCCTTATGCCAATGAAGTTGGTGTTTTCTATGTTCGATTTCCAAACGAAAATAAAGGAAAAGTAACTGGAATTGTAGCCAAAGAATATGTAATTATTGAAGGTGATGGAAAAGCAACAATCGAACAATTGATTAGAGCAAATCCACGTTATGAATTACAAATTGAAAATATTAAGAAAGATTTCGAAACTCAATTTAATGAGGTTTTAGAAAAAGGTAAAAAACTAAATCTTGTGCCTTACGGAAATCATGCTCGCGGTGCAAAATTTATTGATGCGAGCAATTTGATTACAGATAAATTAAATGAAACTATCGATGCAATGTGTCAAGAAATTTCTGAATTTTATTTTGGAAGATTGGATATTATGTATGATTCATGGATGGATTTAGAGCAAGGAAAAAACTTTGCTATTGTAGAAATAAATGGAGCAGGAAGTGAGCCAACACATATTTATGACCCAAAACATTCTTTGTTTTTTGCTTGGAAAGAATTGGCTCGTCATATCACTTATATGTATAAAATAAGTGTTCAAAATCATAAACGAGGTTTTCCTTATTTGAACCATAAAGAAGGAATGCAAGAATATAAATTACATCTGGAGCAAAGTAATAAGATTGTAAATTTTTAATGCAAATTCTAAAAAACATATTCGTCGGATTTTTAGTCAGTTTTATTGGCTCAATTCCGCTTGGTTATTTGAATATTGTGGGTTATGAAGTTTATAAAAGTTTCGGATTAAACGAAACCATTTTCTATTTACTTGGAGTGATTTCAATTGAGTTTTTTGTAATTTATTTCACTTTGATATTTGCTAATAAATTAATTGAAAATAAAAAACTAATTAAATTTATTGAAGCATTTTCTATCATTTTTATGTTTCTATTGGCTTATATTTTTTATTCAAGTGCATCAAAAGAAACATCTTCACAAACAGTTTTAGACAAGTATGTTGATTATTCTCCATTTGTTGTTGGAGTAATTCTAAGTTGTTTAAACTTCATTCAAATTCCGTTTTGGACAAGTTGGAATTTATATTTGTTAAATGGAAATTATATAGAAGTTTCAAAATCAAGAATATATTTCTACGTTTTTGGAACCATTTTCGGAACCTTTTCAGGAATGTTAGTTTTGATTTTATCTTTAGATTATGTAACCAATCAAACTGATTTTTTAGCAAAATATTTAATGAAAGTAATAATTCCGTTAGTATTTATAATTTTGGGATTAGTGCAAGGATTTAAGTTTTATAAAAAGTATTTCAAATAAAAATATTTGTATCTTTGATAAAATTTAAAAGGTATGGCAACGATTCAAGGTATTCAATTTGAAAATGATGCAAACGGTAATCCACAATTTGTCAAAATTGATTTAGAAAAATATGGAACTCAATTGCGTCCTTTTTTAAAAAAAGTGGGAGTTGAACTTGAAAAAGATGCTTTTGATTTAGAGTTAGAAAATGCAGTTGCTTCAAGTAAAGCAAGAGAAATCACTAAAGAAAAAATTAAAAGTTGGTGGAAGAAATAACTATTTCATACACAACCAATTTTATTACTTGTTTAGATGAATTAGTTTTTGTTTTATATAATGAAAATTATTTCAGTTACATAGAAAATGCTTACGATTATACTTCTAAAATTTATGATTTTATAGATTATTCTTTAGCAACTTTTCCAAGAAAAAATACTCCAAAATCGCTCTCAAAATATGGCGATTATTATGTTTTTTATAAATCAAATGCAAGAACAACTTGGTATATTTTCTTTTCAAAAAAGCAAAATGTATTTTTGATTAAACATATTACTAATAATCATAGTTTTGATTCAAAATTATTTAATGAATAACATGAATAACATTATTATTACAGGAACTTCTCGCGGAATTGGATATGAACTTGCATTACAATTTGCCAATGCTGGACATCAAGTCTTAGCCATTTCTAGAAAAACACCTCAAGAATTAATTGACAATCCAAACATTACTTGTCTTTCCATTGATATTTCGGTTGAAGATGAGATGCAAGAAATTGATAAATTTATAGCTTCTACTTGGAAAAAAGTAGATGTTTTAATCAATAATGCAGGATGTCTAGTCAGCAAACCATTCTCGCAATTAGCGCAATCTGATTTTGAAAGAGTTTACAAAGTAAATGTTTTTGGAGTAGCTAATTTAATCAGAACTTGCTTGCCTTATATGCAAAAAGGAAGTCATGTTATTTCCATAAGTTCAATGGGAGGAATTCAAGGAAGTATGAAATTTCCGGGATTAGCGGCTTATTCTTCAAGTAAAGGCGCTGTAATTACTCTTTCAGAATTATTAGCTGAAGAATACAAAGAACAAGGAGTAGCGTTCAATGTTTTAGCACTTGGAGCTGTAAACACCGAAATGTTGCAAGAAGCATTTCCTGGTTATGAAGCACCAATTTCACCAAAAGAAATGTCTGATTATATTTTCAATTTTGCTTTGACAGGAAATAAATTTTATAATGGAAAAGTGTTGCAGGTTTCTAGTTCAACTCCATAAAATGTTTTTAAATTGAGCGAAGTTCTATCAAAATACCTTCCTGAGCATGCTGTCGAATTGTGTTTTGAATTAATCAAAGCTAATTCGGTGCATTTAAAAATCGTTAATGAGCGACAAACGCGCCATGGTGATTATCGAAAAGGACTTTCGGGCAAACATGAAATTACGGTAAATGCCAATTTGAATAAATACCGATTTTTGATAACATTAGTTCACGAAATTTCCCATTTAGTAGCTTTTGAAAAATACGGAAGAAATATTTTGCCTCATGGAGTAGAGTGGAAGATGACTTTTCAAAGATTAATGGTTCCGTTTATTCGACCAGAGATTTTTCCATATTCGGTTTTGCCTTTGGTGGCGAATCATTTTAGGAATCCTACAGCAAGTAGTGATACAGATGCTAAATTAGCTTTCGCCTTAAAACAATTTGACGAAAGGAAACCAGATGTTCATTACATTCACGAAGTGCCAAGTGGTAGTTTGTTCAGAATAAAAAATGGAAGAATTTTTCAGAAAAAAGGACTTCGAGTAAAACGATATGAATGTATTGAAGTAAACACAGGAAGAACTTTTTTGTTTAACGCTAACGCTGAGGTTGAAATAATTCCGGGATGAGATGATAAAAATTAAAGAATATTTTTTGTTGTTTAATTCATCATTGATTTTGTTAATCATAGGCTTTTTAGTGGGTGAAGAAACATTTGATATTAATGTACATGACACCTATTACGTAATTGCAAATTGTCATTTGTATTGGTTGTTTTCTTCTTTACTATTCATTATTTTTATATTTTACTTTTTATTAAATATTATTAAAATTGAGCTAAACAGAATAATTTCTAAAATTCACATTTTTGGAACTATAATATCGATTATTTTATTGATTTTTCCATATTCTCTTTTTGATAATCCAAAAGAATTTCCATTGTATGATAGTTTTGAATATATTAATATTGTTTTGACAGTAAGTTTTTTAGTTTTATTATTCCTTCAACTCCTTTTTATTATAAATATATTCGTGTCACTAATTAAAAAAATTAAATCACATCGTGCTTCTAGATTACATAAATAATCAACAAGAGCCAAAACGGTATAAGTTTTATTATTTTTTCAAATGTCAACTTCCAAGAAGAAATAACTCTTTATCTTTACATACTAACAATTCATCGAAGACAAGTAGCATTTAAAAGAATGAAGTTTTAAACAAGAAATTTTACAAATACATTTGCAAAAAAAATAAACAATGAATAATAATTATTACGCAATATTAATGGCTGGAGGAGTAGGTTCAAGGTTTTGGCCGGTTTCTACAACAGAATTTCCAAAACAATTTCATGATATGTTGGGCTCTGGTCATACTTTAATTCAGAAAACTTTCAGTCGTTTGTCAAAATTAATTCCTGCAGAAAATATTTTTATATTGACTAATGAATTGTACAATGATTTGGTTTTAGAACAATTGCCAATGGTTAAGCAAGAACAAGTTTTGTTAGAACCAGCAATGCGTAATACAGCACCATGTATTTTATATGCGTCATTGAAAATTCAAAAATTGAATCCTAATGCAGTTATGGTAGTTGCACCAAGCGATCATTGGATTGAAGATGAAGATGAGTTTGCAAACAATTTGAAACAATGTTTTGATTTTTGTGAAAAAGAAGATGCTTTAATGACTTTAGGAATTCAACCAACATTCCCAAATACTGGTTTTGGTTATATTGAGTTTGATAAATCTGATGCAAATCCTATAAAAAAAGTAAATCAATTTAGAGAAAAACCTGATTATGAAACCGGAAAATCGTTTCTTGAAGCAGGAAATTTCCTTTGGAATGGCGGAATTTTCATTTGGAGTGCGAAATCAATAACTTCAGCTTTTGAAAAATTTCAACCACAAATGAATAGTTTGTTTTTGCAAGGTTTGGAAAGTTATAATACAACTTCTGAAAAAGAATTTATAGAAAAAAATTATGCATCTGCTGAAAATGTTTCTATTGATTATGCCGTAATGGAAAATGCTAAAAATGTATATGTTTTACCAGCAACTTTCGATTGGAATGACCTTGGGACTTGGGGACAATTGCATGAAAAAATTGATAAGGATGAAAATAATAATGGAGTTATTAATGCCAAAGTTATTTTAGAAAATGCCTCAAACAATATAATTCGTTCCGATGCCAATAAGATTATCGTTGTGGATGGTTTGCATGATTATATCATCGTTGATAAAGAAGGTGTTTTGATGATTTATCCAAAGTCTAAAGAGCAGGATATTAAACGAATAACGGGTTTAGCAAATAATTTGTAAGATTAAACTATTCTTCTTTATTTTGTGCTTTTCTAATTTTTTTAAACAAGTTCGAAGAATAAACAAAATCAACTATAGCTTCATTATCAGTTTTGAAGATGTCTTTTTTGGAACCTTCCCATGCAAGAATTCCATTTTTAAGAAAAATGATTTTGTCTCCAATCTCCATAACGGAGTTCATGTCGTGAGTATTTACAACTGTTGTTATATTGTATTCAACAGTAATTTCATGAATCAAATTATCAATTACAATAGCCGTTTTTGGGTCTAATCCTGAATTGGGTTCGTCACAAAAAAGATATCTTGGATTGTTTACAATAGCTCTTGCAATAGCAACACGTTTTTGCATTCCACCTGAAATTTCCGATGGTTTTTTGTGATTTGCATTAACTAAATTAACTCTATCAATTACAGTGTTTACTCGTTCTCTAATTTCTTCAGGAGATTTAGTAGTAAACATTTTTAATGGGAAACCAATATTTTCTTCAACTGTCATGCTGTCAAACAAAGCACTTCCTTGAAAAACCATTCCAATTTCTGTTCTTAAGGCACGTTTTTCATCAGCAGATAGCTCAGAATAAATTCTACCATCAAATGAAATCGTACCAACATCAGGAGTGAAAATTCCTAATAATGATTTTAATAAAACAGTTTTACCAGAACCACTTTGACCAATAATTAAATTAGTTTTACCAGCATCAAAAGTTGCCGAAATTCCTTTCAAAACTTTAGATTCTCCAAAAGATTTCTCTACGTTTTTTACTTCTATCATCGGTTAATTGGTTAAAAGTAATTGAGTTAAAATATAATTCACCAAGATGATTACTACAGATGTCCAAACAAATGAAACGGTACTTGCTTTACCAACTTCTAACGCTCCACCTTTCATATAATAACCATGAAAAGAAGGAATTGTAGCTAGAATCATAGCAAAAACAACTGTTTTTATAAACGCATAAGTGATATGAAATGGAATAAATTCGGTTTGAATTCCTTGTATAAACTCATTACTTGCTGTAAAACCACCGTAAACTCCAGCCATCCAACCGCCAAGAACGCCAAGAAACATAGCTATTCCAATCACAAATGGATACAATAAAAGTGCGATTATTTTAGGGAAAACTAAATAATTTAATGAATTTACGCCCATTACTTCTAATGCATCTATTTGCTCAGTAACACGCATTGTTCCTATACTTGATGTGATAAACGAACCCATTTTTCCAGCCATGATGATGGAAATAAAAGTAGGAGCAAACTCTAAAATAACCGATTGTCTAGTGGCAAAACCAATAAGATATTTCGGAATCAAAGGATTAGTTAAGTTTAATGCCGTTTGAATAGAAACAACACCTCCAACGAAAAAGGAAATAAAAGCAACAATCCCTAGGGAATCAATTACTAAATCGTCAATTTCTTTGAAAATTAATCCTCTCATAACCGACCATTTTGTGGGTTTATTGAAGACTTCTTTCAGCATTAAAAAATACCTACCTATTTGCGTTAAATAACGAATTAACATCATAGTTTTAAAATATGGTCAAAAATAGTGAGAAGTTATGAGTTTTAAGTTATGAGTTGTGAGATTTTAACTTAAAATAGTTTCTCTTTCATCTTCTGAAGTCTGTAATTACGGATAAATTTAGCTTGTTTGTCAGTAACTAAAAGCGGTTTTTTTGATGATTTTGCTTTCCAAAAACCTTTTATATAATCTATAAAAAGAAGTGGTTTTTTCTTCATCATTGCTAATTTTAAGGAAGCTATAGTAGTAATCCAAAATCCGTAGCCTAAGGAATAAAACGCTTCACCTTGTTTGTAACGAGCTGTTTTGTTGTAGTTTGCTCCTGTTGGTTTTAAGTGTTTTACATGTAAACTTTCATCGGTAACCACTTTCCAATTGTAGAATTTACAAAGTAACTCATCAACAGTATCCCATCCCATTTCAGGTTTTAATCCGCCAATTTCCTTGAAAGTCTCTTTTCTATAAGCTTTTAATGCTCCGCGAATATGGTCTTTATCAGTAAGGTTTTCCAAAATCCACTCGCCATTTTTTTCTATGTAACAAAAACCTCCAGCCATTCCAATTCGTTCATCTGATTTGAAATGTTTAATTATGGTTTCAAAATAATTGTTAGGAAAAATTAAATCGGCATCTGCTTTTACAATAAAATCATAGTTTTCATCCAAAGTTTCTAATCCTTTTTGAAATGCTTGAATAACTTTACTTCCCGGCAAATGAATGGCATCAGAAGTCTTATTAACTAAAGATATAAAAGAATATTTTGAGACAAATGAATTTACAATCGCCTCAGTATTGTCAGTAGAATTATCATTCACCACCACAATTTTGGTAGGTAAAAAAGTTTGTTCAACCAGTGATTGAAGCGTCAAAGAAATTAAAGCTTCTTCGTTGTGTGATGGAATGACAATGTAATATTTCATTAGCTAATCACTTTTTACTAATTACTTTTCACTTTTTCAGCACAAACAATATAATATCTAGGAGTAAAATACCTTAGCAAAGGTCTGAATCCAAGTTTTTTTACAGGATGAGTAAACTTTTCACGAGCAGTAATTTTCCAACCTGTTTTTTCTAGAAGCCAATCCAATTGCCAATCTTCAAATTCGTGATAATGTCTGTCCCACATGTCGGTTTTGCTTCTGTATGCAGGCGAAAACCATAAACGCAGCGGAATAGAAATCAGCAATTTATCACATTTTACATTTAGTAAAACAGTGTAAGGATTTAGTAAATGTTCAAAGATTTCAAAAGCTGTAAAAACCGTATAATTTTCGTTTTGCAAAGCCGTTTGGTCGTTGTCTAAATCTTCACCTTTGGTGTTTTTTACAGTATAACCATTCTCTTCCATGATTTTAGAAAAAGGATTCGGAACCCCTAAATCAAAGATGGTTTCTGATTTAGCAACGTGCTTTTGTAAAAATTCTAAAGTGTGCTTAAAGCGTTTATTGGGAAATGTTTTTTCGTACATTCTTACTGTTTGTAGTTTAGTGTTTATTGTTTTTGGTTCTGCAAAATTAACTATTAACCATTAACAATAAACAACAAACTTAAAAAATTACATCTTGTAAACAATCGCATTGATATTCATTCCGGCGCCAACCGATGCAAATAGAATTACATCACCTTTATGAATCTCTTGATTTTCAATTTTTCCTTTAATCAAAGAATCGTATAAAGTTGGAACAGTCGCAACACTTGAATTTCCTAATTTATGAATGCTCATTGGCATAATTCCTTCAGGTGGTGTTTGTTCGTATAATTTGTAAAAACGTTGAATAATTGCTTCATCCATTTTTTCATTAGCTTGATGAATCAATATTTTTTTCACTTGATTGATGTCAATTCCCGTTTTGTCTAAACATTCTTTCATTGCTTTTGGTACATTGCTCAAGGCAAATTCATAAATCTTTCTACCATGCATTTTTATGTAACGAACATTAGGGTCGTGGTCTTTATTAAATGAATTTCCGAAGAATAAATAATTGGCTTCATCATAAGCATAAGTAGCCGATTCATGAGCTAGAATTCCTTCAGCTTCGCCATCTACCGCTTCAATAATTGTTGCGCCTGCACCATCAGAATAAATCATCGAATCTCTATCGTGTGGATCGGTAACTCTTGATAATGTTTCAGCACCAATCACCAAACATTTTTTTGCCATTCCGGCTTTTATAAATGCAGTTGCTTGAATAACACCTTCAACCCAACCAGGGCATCCAAACAACATATCGTAAGCTACACATTTAGGGTTTTTAATTCGTAAATTATGTTTTGTTTTAGAAGCTAAACTTGGTAACATATCACCTTGAATAGCACCTTTTTTCATGTTTCCAAAATTGTGTGCAAATATTATATAATCTAAAGTTTCAGGATTAATATTGGCACTTTCGATTGCTTTTTTTGCTGCAATTGTGGCCATGTCAGAAGTTTGTATATCTTCAGAAGCATATCTACGTTCTTCAATTCCTGTAATACCTTTGAACTTTTCTGTAATTATTTCATTCGGTTGTGCAAATGGCGTTCCATCTTCGTTCAAGAAAACATGATTTGAAAAGTCTATATTAGTTACTATTTCTGTTGGAATATAACTTCCAGAACCTGTTATTTTTATGTTCATTTTGTTGATAATGAATAGATTTTATGTAAATCTAATAATAAAAAATTAATTTAGATACTATTAATTAATATGCGTGCATATAATTGTGAATTTATTATTATTATTCTAATAAAATAGTAATTTCATAATTTTATGATTGGTTTTGAGCGATTTTAATTTTCATAATCGTTGAAAGATTGTGAGCCATATTTTTCATTCGTTCACAATTGAAACCTTCAAAATTTTCGTTAATTGCAGCTTCAAAATGTTCTAACCAAATTTCAAACAATTCTTTTGATAAATGAGATTTCATATTTACATCCAAATGAATTTGAGTCAAATTATTAAAATAACCGCCGGTTCCAAAAATAGCTTGCGACCAGAAAGTCACTAATATAGGTAAGTGTTCCTCTAACTTTATTTTGACAATATCAGTGAAAATGTAACTGATTTTATCATCAGCTAAAAGTTTCTTGTAAAAATCCTCTACAATTATATATAAGTCGTCTTGATTTTGAACGTCATTCATTTCCGAAAAAATTAAAGTGCAAAGTTACACGATTCCAAAATCAATAGGCTGATTTATGTCATATTTATAAAAGAAAAAGGTTTCAAAAATTAATTTGAAACCTTTAAACTTCGTATTTCTAACTTTGTACTTCGTACTTACAAATTACATATACGCTTCAATAGGAGCGCAACTACAAACTAAATTTCTATCACCATAAGCATCATCTACACGACGAACGCTTGGCCAAAATTTATTTTCAGCAATGTAATCTAATGGGTAAGCTGCTTGTTCTCTGGTGTATGGAAAATTCCAAGTATCGGCAGTTAACATATTTAAAGTATGCGGTGCGTTGTGCAACACATTGTTAGTTTCTTCTTTGGTCGCATCTTCAATTTCTTTTCTAATTGAAATCATGGCATTACAAAAACGATCTAATTCTGCTAAATCTTCCGATTCTGTTGGTTCAATCATCAAAGTTCCTGCCACAGGGAAAGAAACGGTTGGTGCATGGAAACCATAGTCCATCAAACGTTTTGCAATATCAGTAACTTCAATTCCTTTTTCTTTGAAAGCTCTACAATCTAAAATCATTTCGTGTGCCGCTCTTCCCATTTCGCCAGAATATAAAACTGGATAGTGCGATTCTAGACGCGTTTTCATATAATTGGCATTCAAAATTGCATATTTTGTAGCATTTGTAACGCCTTCTGAACCTAACATAGATATATATCCATAAGAAATTAAGCAAACTAATGCTGAACCATAAGGCGCAGCTGAAATAGCCGTAATAGCTTGGTCTCCACCAGTAGGAATAATTGGATTGGTAGGTAAAAACGGTACTAATTTTTCGTTTACACAAATTGGTCCAACACCTGGTCCACCGCCACCATGAGGAATAGCGAATGTTTTGTGTAAGTTTAAGTGACAAACATCAGCACCAATTGTAGCTGGATTTGTTAGTCCAACTTGTGCATTCATGTTTGCTCCATCCATGTAAACCAAACCACCATTTTCATGAATAAGTTCTGTAATTTCACAAATAGCGCTTTCAAAAACACCATGTGTTGAAGGATAAGTTACCATTAACGCTGATAAATTATCTTTATGTTCGATGGCTTTTGCTCTTAAATCTTCTACATCAATGTTACCGTTTTCCATAGTTTTGGTTACGATAATTGTCATTCCTGCCATCGCAGCCGAAGCTGGATTAGTACCATGAGCCGATGATGGAATCAAACATACATTTCTGTGATGATCACCACGAGATAAATGATAAGCACGAATTGCCATCAAGCCAGCATATTCTCCTTGCGCACCTGAATTTGGCTGCAAAGTAGTTCCTGCAAAACCAGTAACTACATTTAATTGATGCTCTAATTTTTTAAGCATAATTTGGTAGCCTTCTGCTTGTTCGATTGGAGCAAATGGGTGAATACTATTCCAATTTGCCATTGATAATGGAAGCATTTCTGCAGCAGCGTTCAATTTCATTGTACAAGAACCTAACGAAATCATCGAATGATTTAACGATAAATCTTTACGTTCTAATTTTTTGATATAACGCATCAACTGACTTTCAGAATGATGGCTGTTGAAAACATCATGCGTCAAGAAAGTTGAAGTTCTTTCTAATGAACTTGGGAAATTATTTGTTGAAGATAATTCAGAAACTTTGAAATTTTCTTTACCTGTTGCTTCTGCAAAAATGGCAATGATTTGATTCAAATCTGAAATTGAAGTCGTTTCATTTACAGAAATTGAAATAGTTTCACCATCTATATAAAAGAAATTAACTTCATGTTTTTCTGCAATTATTTTCACTTTTTGAGCGTCTGCTTTTACAGCAATAGTATCAAAGAAAGAAGTATTTATATTATAAACCCCCAATTTATTTAAAGCATCCGATAAAGTTACTGCTGAAGCATGAACTTTATTAGCAATATATTTCAAACCTTTTGGACCGTGAAAAACGGCATACATTCCTGCCATAACAGCCAATAAAACTTGAGCTGTACAAATATTAGAAGTTGCTTTTTCACGTTTAATGTGTTGCTCACGAGTTCCTAGTGCCATTCTCAAAGCGCGATTCCCATTTGCATCAATAGTAACACCAATGATTCTTCCGGGCATCGAACGTTTGTGTTCTTCTTTTGTTGCAAAAAACGCAGCATGTGGTCCGCCATAACCCATCGGAATTCCGAATCGTTGTGAAGTTCCAACTACTACATCAGCGCCCATTTCTCCTGGAGGTGCTAATTTTACTAATGATAAAATATCTGAAGCTACAGCCACTTTTATTTCTTTTTCATGAGCTTTTGCAATAAAATTGGCATAGTCATTTACTTGACCAAATTTTCCTGGATATTGTAAAATCGCTCCGAAAAAGTCTGTTGAAAAATCAAATGTTTCGTGATTTCCAACTACTAATTCAATTCCTTTTGGAGTAGAACGCGTTTGTAAAACCGATAAAGTTTGAGGTAAAATTTCTTCAGAAACGAAGAATTTATTAGCATTGTTTTTCTTTTGATCACGTGTACGAACATCAAATAATAATGCCATAGCTTCAGCAGCTGCAGTTCCTTCATCAAGAAGAGATGCGTTAGCAATTTCCATTCCTGTAAGTTCGATTATCGTTGTTTGATAATTTAGAATTGCTTCTAAACGACCTTGCGCAATTTCAGCTTGATAAGGTGTGTAAGCTGTGTACCAACCTGGATTTTCAAAAATATTTCTTTGAATCACTGCTGGTACAATCGCTGGATGATATCCCAAACCAATATATGATTTGAAAACTTTGTTTTTCTTTCCTAATTCTTGAATGTGCGTTAGGTATTCATATTCAGTCATTGGAGCGTCTAAATCTAAGTCTTTTTTTAGACGGATATTGTTTGGCACAGTTTCATAAATTAACTGGTCAAGACTTTCTACTCCTATGGTTTTAAATATATGTTGTAGGTCGTTCTCACGTGGACCTATGTGGCGTAATGCAAATGAGTCTGTTTTCATTTAAATAATTATATATATAAAGTTTGTGTGTTGTTTTAAGAGAACAAAAGTAATTATTAAACTTTTATTTTTAAGTTAAACAAAGGGTAATATTTTGAGAAATTGTTAACTAAAAACAAGGTTTATTAACATAATTATTAGTTTTGTAGCATGCGATTTTTTAGAAAACTTTTCGGTTTTTACATCAATTCAAGCATTCATGTGGCTTTGTCTGTTTATGCTTTGGTTCAATTGACACAAATTTTGTTTAGCATTTCTGATGATTTTGCTACTTCTTACTTCGCTTTTTTTGGAACTATTGTTGGATATAATTTTGTAAAATATGATGCTTTAGCAAGTACAAAAAAGGTACAAATGTCACTTCAATTAAAAGGAATTGCCTTTTTGAGTTTTCTATCATTGATAGCTACTGGATGTTATTTTTTGCAATTAGGAAAAACTACACAAATTATTGGTTTTGTATTTCTCACCATAACATTATTATATACTTTGCCGTTCTTTCCCAACAAAAAAAATGCTCGAAATTGGGCTGGATTTAAAATTTACATTGTGGCTTTTTGTTGGGTAGGCGTGACGCTTTTTCTTCCAATAATTAATAACAATTTGCCTTTAACAAGTTATGTGTTTTTGGTTGCAGCACAACGATTTATATTAATTTTTGTACTAATATTAATTTTTGAAATCATCGATTTAAGATTGGATGATCAGCATTTAAAAACCGTTCCGCAACAAATTGGAGTTGCAAAAACCAAGCGAGTAGGAGTTACGTTAATGGTTTTATTTGTTTTGTTAGAATTTTTATCATCTGATTTTAGAATGGAGTTTTTTGATTTGAAATTAGCTTTGGCAATAACAACGATTTTATTCTTGTTGTTTTCAAATGAAAATCGATCACGCTATTATGCCTCTTTTTGGGTAGAAAGTATTCCGATATTTTGGTGGTTATTTTTAGTGGTTTTCGGCTAATTCTTTTAAAACGTTATTGCGTTCTAATATAAAATTGGTTAAATGTTTTTTCAGAATAAGCGCATCAAATAATTTTCCAAAAATACCATAAGGCGTTTGATATTGAATTTTATCAATCATCATTACAAATCCGTTTCCTTCGATGAAGGAATGTTCGTGTTTGAACGATTTAAATTTGCCTTCAACCATTTCATCCACAAAGTAACTTGGAATTTCCATTACAGGAATGATACTTTTATGAGTTAAATAGAATCCAAAATGTTTACCACGCCAAGTAACGGTTTCGTTTACTTTTATCAGACCTGAAGTTACTCCATCAATAGCAGTTTCGTTGGATTTTACTGTAGATAATTTATGAACATCAATATTTCTTGACATGTCGAAGATTATTGCTATCGGTGCTTTAATTTTAGTTGTAAGGTTTATTGTGGTCATTTTTCATTTTTTAATTTAAAAATTGTCCCTGTTATTATTGATGAAATACAATATATCAATATTCCATTATAAATTAAAGTTCCACTAATCAACCAAAATGTAATTGTTATACCTAAAAGTGCAAATGAAATTAAAATAATCTTTGCAAAAACATTTTTTATATTTTTATACTTTAAGTAATAAAACAAAATACTATACAATAGATACGTAGGAGTTGAAAAAAACAAACCAAATAATAAGAATAAAGGAAAAGATTCATAGAAATTTAATATTTGATTGTTTTTATTCATTAATAAATCTATAATTTGTGCAATTATAGGTGCTATTATTAATGTTCCAAACCAATGTTTAAATAAGTAACTCCAATTCATTATTTATAATTTATAATGTCCAATAAAATTGTAAATGAAAAGTAGTGTATTCACCACTGCAAAAAACACAAAAAGTGTATTCATAAAATAACTTCCGACTTTGAATAATTTTCTTTTCGGAATGTCATACATTGGATAATAAGCAATTTGTGTAGCAACTTTTCCAACCCAATAAGCAGCAATCAATCCAGTTAATGCAACTGCAAGAGCTGACTGTTCTTTTAATTCATTTGTAAATAAAATTGCAATCAATCCAAATGAGAAGTTTAAACCTTGGATATATCTTCCGTAGGTTTTTGCAATTTCTTGGTTTAATGGTTTCAATTGTTTCACATCATTATACCAATCAAAAACTTGATGGCGGATGTATGGATAAATCAGAGCAGTAAATATTTGACCAATGCCACTTAAGATTATTAGCCAGTTTGGGATTGTTAAGTTCATAATATTTTATTTTATCGTTTTTTTACCTTCAATTGTTATTTTTGATCCCAATGCTAGAAATTCTGATGTTGGTTTTAAGTCTTGTAAAAATTTAAAATCGTTGCCGTAAATGCTTTCAAAATCAACATCAATATTTGATTCAATTACTTTTAATTGCTCCCATCTTGGGTGCGAAACAGCGTATTCAATAGACTTATCTTTATTGTAATTGGTATAACCAAAATAATGTTCAGTGATGAATTCGGCTTCTGAATTAACTTCAATTGGAATGGCTTTTTTTTCTGTTGTCATTGCAATTGAATTCCATTTAGGATCTTTAAACCATTCGTACTGAAAAGATTTTGAAGTTTCGTTTTCATTTCTTGAATGACGCATTTTCAGAGTTTGATAATGTTCATTGTATAAGGTGTTGGCAACAATTGAAATGGCATGCTTCGGAACAATTTCTTTAACGAAAACAACGCCACGTTTCCAAATACCATCTTCGAATCTTTTCACATAGAATCGTAAATTGACTTCTTCAAAATTTATATGAAACGGAACTTTTATTCCTAAAACTTTTACGTTTTCAAACATAAATCCGATTAAGCTAATGTAACATTTGCCATTCCATAAGTCGAGTTCGGTGCCTTTTGGAACATAATTTTCTAAAATATTTGGATCGATTTCGTAGTTAAACATTGCTAAATCATTCCATTCTGCAGTTAAGAAGCTCATTTGTTTAGGATATTAAATTTTGAATTAGAAAAGCTGCAATAGTTTATGTACAAATTGTAAAGTGCTATTGGAAGGCAAATATAAAAAAAGTCACCTTCTATAAATTTGAAAAACAGCATTACAAAAAACCAATAAACGATATAAAGTGAGAATAGATATTTATTGTAAGCCATTGCATAAAACGTAAAACTAAAGGCTGTAAAAACTTGAAAAAATCCAAGGATAACTAAAAATCCGATACTAATATCTAAATTCAAGCTCAAGATGTTTTCCAAGAATACACCTACAAATGCTACGATAGTTAAAGTCAAATTAAGGTAGAATACAAATTGTCTCATAGTTAGTTATTATTTTATACTTTCAGAAAAAAATGAAAGTTTTGATTAAATTTTTTTGTTTACTTCATTATTTTAACAACCAATTTTGCTAACCAATTGTCTTTGTATTCGGTCATTTTGTCTAACATGTTATCTGCTTTCAATACAAAGTCATACAATTTTGTTGTTTGATCTACAAAATGTTTTTCTTCAGCAGTATTGTCTGATGTAATAGATGAAACTTCTTTCAATACTTTCAAAGCCGGTTTGATTTCTCTTTTGCTTCTCTCTCTTGAAATTTTTACTGCTAATTCGTCTAAATCTTTTTCAGCTGTAAAAAATTCACGTCGTTCACCAGCTTTATATTCTTTGTAAACAATTCCCCAATCCATTAATGCTCTTAAATTCATCGAAGCATTTCCTCTCGAAATTAGGAGTTCTTCCATTATGTCTTCCATCGAAACTGCTTCGTGAGAAACCATCAACAGCGCATGAATTTGAGCCATGGTTTTATTTATTCCCCATTGGCTACCAAGTGCACCCCATGTTTGAACGAATTTATTTTTAGCTTCTTTGAATTCCATTTTAAAATGTTATTTCATTTTGATAGAACAAATATATATAAAAGTTTTTAAACTTTCAAAAAAAAATGAAAGTTTATTTTAAAAAGAAACCGAAGCACTAAACCTCGGTTATCTTTTATCGTCTTTTGAATAATTTGAAACTCCATTTATATCAATTTCTGTTCCTAAAAAATGAGGTTTTCGATTTCTAACTACATCAATTACTGATTTACAAATCGAAAAATATTCTCTAAAGCATACATAATTATAATTATTGTATTCTCCTTCATCCGCAGAAAATCCAATAGATTCAATGCCAAGATTGTTTCCAATATATATGGCTCTATTCAAATGATATTCTTGAGTAATTAAGATTGCCTTATCAATTTTAAAGATATTTTTTGCACGATACATTGTTGAATAAGTATCAAATCCTGCATAATCTATGTAGATTTTTGTAGTATCAATTCCTTTTTCAAAACAGTAAGTTTTCATTACAGTTAATTCGTCATGTGCATCGTTTCCGTTATCTCCTGAAAGTAATATTTTATTAATTTTTTTAGATTCGAATAACTTTATTCCAGCATCAAGACGATCTTTTAAATATTTACTTGGCTTATTTCCATTAATTCCTGCACCAAAAATAATTCCAACATTTAATGTAGGAACGTCATTTTCGTAAGAAAAAATAAGTGAGTTAGTTTTAGATTTTACATAAAAGTTAATTCCAAAAATTAGGATTAGTCCAATAATGGAAACATAAAGTAGTTTCTTAAAATGTTTTTTAATGAAATTTTTCAAATCAAATAATTTTAAATCAACCCTGCACGTTTTAGCAACGCATCAGCTTTCGGTTCTTGACCGCGAAACTTTTTATACAATTCCATTGGTAATTCGGTGCCACCTTTTGAAAGCACGTTGTCTTTGAATTTAGTAGCTACTTCTTTATTGAAAATTCCTTTTTCTTGGAAATACGCAAACGCATCAGCATCTAAAACTTCTGCCCATTTATAACTATAATATCCAGAAGAATATCCACCTTGAAATATATGTGAAAATGAAGTACTCATACAATTTTCTGCCACATCAGGATATAAACTTGTGCCTTCCATGGCTTGTTTTTCAAAAGCTTTGACATCAGCAATAGTTTGAGATTTTCCGTGATAGGTCATATCTAAAATTCCGAAACTCAATTGACGCAATGTTGCCATTCCTTCAAGGAAACTCGCACTTTCTTTTATTTTTTCTACATATTCTTGCGGAATGATTTCTCCAGTTTCATAGTGTCTAGCAAATAAAGCCAATGCTTCTGGTTCGTAGCACCAGTTTTCCATAACTTGACTTGGCAATTCCACAAAATCCCAATATACTGAAGTTCCAGATAAACTTGGATAGGTTGTGTTGGCTAGCATTCCGTGTAACGCGTGACCAAATTCGTGGAATAATGTTGTTACTTCATTGAAGGTTAGGAGTGAAGGTTTCGTTTCTGTTGGTGGAGTAAAATTACAAACGATAGAAACGTGTGGTCTTTCATTAATTCCATTTTTCACTGATTGTGATTTGTAGGATGTCATCCAAGCTCCATTTCGTTTTCCTTTTCTTGGGAAAAAATCGGAGTAGAAAATGGCAACCAATTGGTTTTCAAAATCCAAAACTTCAAACGTCTGAACATCTTTGTGGTATTTATCAATATCAAAAACTTCTTTAAAAGTAATTCCGAATAGTTTTTCGGCAATAGTAAAAGCTCCATTTAAAACATTTTCCAATTTGAAATAAGGCTTTAAAATTTCATCATCAAAGTTGAATAGTTTTTGTTTCAATTTTTCTGAATAATAAGCGCCATCCCATTTTTCTAGTTGGTCAATTCCGTCTAGTTCTTTTGCAAAAGCAGTTAGTTGAGCAAATTCTTTTTGGGAAGCTGGTTTTGCTTTTTCTAATAAATCATTCAAAAAAGAAAGTACTTTTTCAGGATTTTGAGCCATTCGTTCTTCCAAAACAAAATCAGAATGCGATTTATATCCTAATAAATTAGCACGTTTATGACGTAATTCTACAATTCGTTTTACGTTTTCTTTGTTGTCAAATTCGTTATCTTGAAAAGATTTTTTCCCAGCTGCAATAGTAATTTCTTTACGTAATTCACGATTTTCAACATAAGTCACAAAAGGCAAATAACTTGGAAAATCTAAAGTAAAAACCCAACCTTCCAAATTTTTAGATTTTGCCAAACTTACTGCCATTTCTTTAGCCCCATCAGGCAAACCTTTTAAATCAGCTTCGTTGGTAATGTGTAATTGATAATTGTTGGTTTCAGCTAAAACATTTTCGCCATACGTCAATTTGATTTTGGCTAATTCGGTATCAATTTCGCGTAATTTTAATTTGTCTTCTTCATTCAATAAAGCTCCATTTCTAGAAAATCCTTTGAATTTTTTATCTAATAAAGTAGCTTGTTCAGTAGTTAAATTCAAAGAATCTTTTTGATCATAAACTGCTTTTACTCGTTTAAATAAATCTTCATTTAAAGCGATATCATTACTAAATTCAGTCAACAACGGAGAAACTTCTTGAGCGATTTTTTGCATTTCGTCACAAGTTTCTGCCGAATTCAAATTGAAGAAAATCGATGACAATCTATCTAAATTTTCACCAGAAAAATCTAAAGCAACAATAGTATTTTCAAATGTTGGAGCATCAGAATTTGTAATTATGGCATCAATTTCAGATTTTGCTTTAGCGATATTTTCGATAAAAGCAGGTTTGTAATCTTCAAGTTTTATTTGCGAAAAAGGTGCGGTGTTATGTTTTGTATTGAATGTTGAGGTAAGTATTTTCATATATGCTGAATTTATTTCAGTATCTTTTTTTGTTTCACAGAGAATAACAGAGATTTAAAAAGAAAAATATTTTCTCTGTGTAAATCTCTGTGATTCTCTGTGCAATTATTTATTTTTTCAATTCAGATGCTGCTTTATTCACTGCTTCTTTCAAACTTTCTTTGTAGAAAATTATTTTGTCAAGAACACATTTATCATGACTTCCAATGATTTGCGCCGCAAGAATTCCGGCATTTTTGGCTCCGTTTAAAGCAACAGTTGCCACAGGAACGCCACCAGGCATTTGAAGAATCGATAAAACCGAATCCCAACCATCAATAGAATTACTAGATTTTACAGGAACTCCAATTACAGGAAGAGGCGACATTGAAGCAACCATTCCAGGTAAATGAGCCGCACCGCCAGCACCTGCAATTATTACTGAGATGCCAAGAGTGTGTGCGTTTTTACTAAAATCAAATAATTTTTCAGGCGTTCTGTGTGCCGAAACAATATCGACTTCAGTTTCGATGTCAAATCCTTTTAATATGTCGATGGCTTCTTGCATCACCGGCATATCAGAGATGCTTCCCATTATTATGGCTACTTTGCTCATTATTTTAGTTTAATGTTGTTTAAATTGTTTACTAGTTTAAAGCTGTTTTTATTGACTACAACCGAAAACTGCGACTGATTACTTAAAACTAATCACTCTAATACTATTTTTCACTTCCTCAGCAATCTTTCTTGCTTCAACCATATTCTCATTTACAATCGTAACATGTCCCATTTTTCTGAACGGACGAGTTTCTCTTTTACCGTAAATGTGAGGTGTAACACCATCAATCGCCATAATTTTTTCGATATTTTCGTATATTACTTGACCTGAAAAACCTTCTTCACCGACCAAATTTACCATAATTCCAGCAACTTTGCTATCAGTAGTTCCTATAGGTAAATCTAAAATGGCACGTAAATGATTTTCAAATTGCGAAGTATAACTGGCTTCTATCGAATAATGTCCTGAATTGTGTGGTCTTGGCGCAACTTCATTTACTAATATTTCATCATCTTCAGTTTGAAACATTTCTACTGCTAATAGTCCAACGTGATTGAAAGCTTCTGAAACTTTTAAAGCAATTTCAGTAGCTTTTTGAGCCACTTTCTCGTCAATTCGTGCAGGACAAATTACATATTCTACTTGATTGGCTTCGGGATGAAATTCCATTTCAACAACTGGATAAGTTTTGACTTCCCCAGAAACCGAACGAGCAACAATTACTGCCAACTCATTTTTGAAGGGAACCATTTGCTCTGCAATACATTCTACTTCGGGTAAATTGACTAAATCTATTGTTGAGCGGACTATTTTCACACCATTTCCATCATAACCAAATTGAGCACATTTCCATACAAAAGGAAACTCTAATTCGTCTTTTTCTAACGATTTTCTCAAATCATTCAAATCGACAAATCGTTGATGAGGTGAAGTTGGAATATTATTTTCAACATAAAAATCTTTTTGGCGACCTTTATTCTGAATCAATCGTAATGTTTTTGGTGATGGAAATATAGGTAATCCTTCCGATTCCAAAACGTCTAAAGCATCTAGATTTACGTTTTCGATTTCGATGGTTAACAAATTCACCATTTTTCCAAATTGATAAACGGTGTCATAATCCATCAAACTTCCTTTATAAAAAGCATTGCAACTATATCTTGCCGGAGCTTCTTCGCTTGGTTCTAAAACCAAAGTTTGTATATCGAATTTTCTAGTTTCGGTCAATAGCATTTTGCCTAATTGTCCGCCACCGAGAATTCCTAACTTAAAATCGGATGAGAAATAATTCATTTGTTGTTGTAGTTGTTTGCGCAAAGATAAACATTTGAAAATTATTTTAATCGCTTCAAAATATCTTTCACTGCCGATTTATAAGCAGGAGTTTGGTGACTGCAATCTCTTTGAAGTAAAAATTTTAATTCCTCATTTACCCAATGGTGTTTTTTGCCAAGATTATATAAAGTTCTCATTGTATAAGCTGCATTTGCAGCTTTGTTAGATTCAATCAACCAATCTAAACAAGTCTCAATTATCTTTTCTTCTTGATTTTCGGTCAAAGTGTATTTTTTAGAATTGGATAGAAATAAGCAAATTTTAGAAATTGAACGTATGGCAGAATCATTTTTGTAATGAGATAACGTTTCGCAAAAATCCTCTAAATAAGGAAGAAATAAATCCATTTTTTCTTCACATATCAATTCCAAAATCCAACAAGCTTTATGGTGATTTTTGTCCTTAATATTAAATGCAATTTCTAATAAATACTTTAAATAATCAGGATTGGCAAAGATGAAATCTTTGTTATCATCTCTACTTTTCCTATGTGCCGTGCTTTTAGCGATTTGATTGTAATATTCTGTAATCATTTTGTAAATATATTAAATTAGCAAAAAAGTCAAAATACTTGTTATTAAATAGTTATTAGTTCGTAAATTTGCTCCTTTATTTTTTTAAACAACAACACAATGATACATCTTCACGATAAAACTTTCGAGACATTTATTTCTTCAGAAGAAATTGACTTCGCAATTGCAAATATGGCCAAACAAATGGACGACGATTTTTTTGATGAAGTTCCGGTTTTTGTTGGAATTTTGAATGGATCATTTATGGTAATGTCCAATTTGATGAAGCACTACAGAGGGATGTGTGAAGTGAGTTTTATGAAAATGGCTTCTTATGAAGGAACACAATCTACAAATGACGTAAAACAACTAATCGGAATCAACGAAAACCTTGAAGGAAGAACTGTTGTAATTGTTGAAGATATTGTAGATACAGGAAATACAATCGAAGAATTGAAAGCAATTTTTAAAGAAAAAGGAGTAAAGCATTTAAAAATTGCAACTTTATTTTTCAAACCAGAGGCATATAAAAAAGATATTAAAATCGATTACGTAGGGATTAGAATTCCTAACAAATTCATCGTTGGATATGGTTTAGACTACGATGGTTTAGGAAGAAACCTAGCAGACGTTTATCAATTAGCACAATAGTTTTAGGTCAAAAACTTTAAACTTTTAAACAACTTTAAACAATTTTAAACTAAAAATTAAAAATGATCAACATCGTTCTTTTCGGAAAACCAGGTGCAGGAAAAGGCACACAAGCTGAATTTTTAAAAGAAAAATACAATTTAACACATCTTTCAACAGGAGATATTTTTAGATTTAACATCAAAAATGATACTGATTTAGGAAAATTAGCCAAAACCTATATGGATAAAGGCGATTTAGTTCCAGATGAAGTGACTATACAAATGTTGCAAAGCGAAGTTGATAAAAACCCACATTCGGCAGGATTTTTATTTGATGGTTTTCCAAGAACTTTAGCACAAGCTGAAGCTTTAGATAAATTTTTAGAATCTAAAAATCAAAATATTACGGCTACTGTTGCACTTGAAGCGGATGATAATATTCTTGTAGCTCGTTTGTTAGAAAGAGGAAAAACTTCTGGAAGACCAGACGATCAAGATGAAGAAAAAATCAGAAATCGTTATGACGAATACAACCAAAAAACAGCACCTTTAATGGATTATTACAAATCTCAAGGTAAATTTCATGCTGTAAATGGTATCGGAACCATCTTAGAAGTTAACGAACGATTGAATCAAATTTTCGATAAATTATAGTTTAAAGAATTGACTTGGAGATAAATTTCGAGCATTCAATTTTTTTTCAGATATTTGCACTCACAAAAGGAGCTATTTCCGATAATAGGGATATATGCTCTTTTTTTGTAATTTTAAATTATGGAAATTTTAATAATACTTTTTCTAATCATTTTAAATGGTGTTTTTTCAATGTCAGAAATCGCATTGATTTCGGCAAGAAAAAACCGATTAGAAACGGCTGCAAAAAAAGGGAATGCCAATGCCAAAGCGGCTTTAGAATTGGCAAATTCACCAAATGAATTTTTATCAACAGTTCAAATTGGAATTACATTAATCGGAATTCTAACCGGTATTTATTCAGGTGATAAAATAACAACCGATGTTCAGAATTTTGTAGCATCTTTTGAAGTTTTTAAACCTTACGCTAATTCAATTGCAGTTGGAATTGTAGTAGTAACTTTAACTTTTTTCTCTCTAGTTTTAGGAGAATTATTGCCAAAAAGAATCGGATTAAATTATCCAGAATCAATTGCAAAAGCTGTTGCTGTTCCAATGAAAATTATTTCTAAAGTTACTATGCCATTTATTTGGTTGCTAACAACTTCTACAGATTTTTTACTGAAAATATTGCAAATAAAACCAACAGCAGACGGAAAAGTAACCGAAGAAGAAATTAAAGCAATTATTAAAGAAGGTACAGAAGGCGGAGAAATTCAAGAAATTGAACACGATATTGTAGAACGCGTTTTTCACATTGGCGATAGAAAAGTAAATTCGTTAATGACACATAGAAATTCAATTGTTTATTTGTCTTACGAAGATTCTGTTCAAGAAATAAAAGACAAAGTTCTGGACGAATTGCACTCATTCTATCCAGTTTGCGAAGACAATCTCGACGATGTTGAAGGAATTGTTCTTCTTAAAGATTTATTCGTAAGTTTTGAAAAAGGTGGCGATTTCGATTTGAAAAAAATCACTAAAGAACCTGTTTATTTCATCGAGCACACATCAGCATATAAAGCCTTAGAAAACTTTAAAATTTCTAAAGTTCACTATGCTTTAGTAACCGATGAGCATGGAGTTTTTCAAGGAATTATTACATTAAATGATATTCTAGAAGCTTTAGTTGGTGATGCTGCCGATTTCTACGAAGATGAATTCAAAATCGTCGCGCGCGAAGATGGAAGTTGGTTGGTTGACGGACATTATTCGTTACACGATTTTCTAACCTATTTCGATATGGACGATTTAATTGGTGATTATGAAGTAACAACCGTAAGCGGATTAATCGTAACCGAACTAGGAATCATTCCAAAACAAGGGCAAAAACTTATTTGGAACAAACTAGAATTTGAAGTTATAGATATGGATGGTGTTAAAATCGACAAAGTTCTAGTTACCAATATTAAAATTAATTAGGAGCGAATGGCTCGGGCATTTTAGCAAACCATAATCCTGCTTTTCGTTACAATCTTTTTTTGCAAAAAAGATTTTCTCTACAATCGGGGCTAGATTGCAAACCATTTACATAAATAATAGTTTTAGAAAAAGATTTATCTGAAATCTGAAATCTGAAATCTGAAATCTGAAAAAAAATGACAGAAGGAAATTTTGTAGACTACGTAAAAATATATGTTACTTCCGGAAAAGGAGGAAAAGGTTCTACGCATTTACATAGAGAAAAATTTATTGAAAAAGGCGGTCCAGATGGAGGTGATGGAGGTCGTGGTGGACACGTTTACATAAAAGGAAACAAAAATCTTTGGACATTATTTCATTTGAAATTTGTAAAACACATGCGTGGTGGTCACGGTGGCGATGGAGGAAGCTCTAGAAGTACTGGTCACGATGGTGAAGATAAATATGTAGAAGTGCCATTAGGAACTGTTGTGAAAGATATCGAAACAGGAGAAATTCTTTTTGAAATCACAGAACACGGAGAAGAAAGAATTTTAGCTCAGGGAGGAAAAGGAGGTCTAGGAAATTGGCATTTTAGAAGTTCTACTAACCAAACGCCAAGATATTCACAACCCGGAATGCCTTCAACTGAATTGGATGTTATTCTAGAATTAAAAGTTCTTGCAGATGTTGGTTTAGTAGGTTTCCCAAATGCCGGAAAATCAACTTTACTTTCTGTTTTAACTTCTGCTAAACCTAAAATTGCTGATTATCCTTTTACAACATTAAAGCCTAATCTAGGAATTGTTGCTTATAGAGAATTTCAATCATTTGTAATTGCAGATATTCCTGGAATTATTGAAGGTGCAGCCGAAGGAAAAGGATTAGGACATTATTTCTTGCGTCATATAGAAAGAAATTCAACTTTATTGTTTTTAGTTCCAGCCGATGCTGATAATATCAAAAAAGAATACGAAATTCTATTAGATGAATTACGTCGTTACAATCCAGAAATGTTAGATAAAGATAGACTTCTGGTAATCTCAAAATGCGACATGCTCGATGATGAATTAAAAGCTGAAATGAAACAACATTTGGATAAATCTAAACTAGGAATTCCTTATATGTTCATTTCATCAGTAGCACAACAGGG
>CANGUP010000021.1 GCA_947457105.1 Flavobacteriaceae bacterium | reverse complement strand
TTTCTTAGTATCTGTATTTGAATAGTAAGGATTTTCGGGTTTACTAATTACATTTTCCATAGCTGAGGTGTCTTTTTTTGAAATTTTTTTGTTTGATTGTCCACAAGCCGTTAGCGTAAGCAAAGGAATCAAAAACAAAATAGTGATTATTTTTCTCATAACAATTAAATTAATTGATGTACAAATTTACAATAGAAGTACGTTGCAAAATGTCATACAGTTTACAAATTGAGATGATTTAAGGAAAGTTTAACGCTTGTTGACGATGTTAAATTCTGTTAGGATTTATTTTTTCGTATTTTTGACCATCATAAAAAATCTATGAAAGAAGAACAAGTAATTTTAGTCAACGAAAAAGACGAACCTATTGGTTTAATGAACAAACTCGAAGCTCACGAAAAAGCAGTTTTGCATCGTGCGTTTTCGGTTTTTGTTTTAAATGATAAAAATGAAGTCATGTTACAGCAACGTGCGCATCACAAATATCATTCGCCTTTACTTTGGACAAACACTTGTTGCAGTCATCAACGTGCTGGAGAAACCAATATCGAAGCAGGAAAACGTCGTTTGCATGAAGAAATGGGTTTCAAAACTGAATTGAAGGAATTGTTTCATTTCATCTACAAAGCTCCATTTGATAACGGCTTAACTGAACACGAACTAGATCATGTAATGATAGGATATTCTAATGAAGAGCCTAATATCAACTGTGAAGAAGTAGAAAGTTGGAAATGGATGACTATTGAAGATATCAAAGATGATATGATTCAAAATCCTGATATTTATACAGTTTGGTTCAAAATAATATTTGATGAGTTTTACCATTATTTAGAAGACCATAAATTATAATTTCTGTCAAGCTGAGCTTGTCGAAGTGAAAATCCTAAATCCTTTAATCGCTAATCCTTAATCTAAATGAAAGTTACCGTTTCAAGAAAAGCACATTTCAACGCAGCACATCGATTGTATCGAAAGGATTGGTCAATGGAACAAAATGATTTGATTTTTGGCAAGTGCAATAATCCTAATTTTCATGGGCACAATTATGAGTTAATTGTTTCTGTTACAGGAGAAATTGACCAAGAAACTGGTTTTGTTGTTGATGTAAAAATATTGTCAGATTTGATAAAAGAACATATCGAAAATGCTTTTGACCATAAAAATTTGAATCTAGATGTTATAGATTTTGCCGATTTAAATCCAACTGCCGAAAATATTGCAGTTGTAATTTGGAATAAACTAAGAAATCACATTGAAACTAATAAAGAATTAGAAGTGGTTCTTTATGAAACTCCTCGAAATTTTGTAACCTATAAAGGAAACTAATATGTCTTTTAAAATAGGAGATAAGCTTCCCAGTTTTTCAGCAAAAGATACTAACGGAAACGTTTTTAACTCTCAAGATTATATTGGAAAACAACCACTTGTAATTTACTTTTATCCAAAAGATGATACGCCTGGATGCACAGCGCAAGCTTGTAGTTTTAGAGATAATTATCAAGAATTTAAAGATTTAGGAGCTGAGGTAATCGGAATTAGTTCTGATACTGTTACGTCTCATTTAAAATTCAAAAGCAAATTCAATCTTCCTTTTATTTTGCTTTCAGATAATGATAAAAAATTGCGTAAGCTTTTTGGTGTTCAAAACAGTTTGTTTATAATTCCAGGTCGTGAAACCTTTGTAATTGATAAACAAGGCTTGGTGATAATGGTTTTTAATAGTATGTCATCTGAAATTCATATTACAAAGGCACTTAAAGTTTTGAAAAAATTGACAAATTAGTTTTGGGTTAGCTATACTTTTTAACCATTCACCGAACTTGCAATGTAATTGATATAAATTATTAATACGTTACATTAAAAATATCCATCTTTGCATTCAAAATTATAACAAATGAAATTTTATCCCTTGCAATTTCAACCTATTCTTAAAGATAGAATTTGGGGAGGAACAAAACTGAAAGATTATTTAAACAAGCCAATTTCATCAGAAATTACAGGTGAAAGTTGGGAAATCTCTACCGTAGAAAACGATGTCAGTGTTATTGCTAATGGAGTTTTTGTTGGAAAATCGTTAAACGAATTAATAAATGAATCTCCAGAAGAAGTTTTAGGAACTAAAGTTTATGAAAAGTTCGGAAAACAATTCCCACTACTTTTTAAATATCTTGATGCTCGCGAAGATTTGTCTATTCAAGTGCATCCAAATGATGAATTAGCGACAAAACGTCATAATTCCTTTGGTAAAACCGAAATGTGGTATGTTATGCAAGCCGATCAAGATGCAAGATTAATTGTAGGTTTTAAAGAAAAATCCTCTCAAAAAGAATATTTAGAAAATCTTGAAAACAAAACTTTAATTGATATTTTAGATACCAAAAAGGTAAAAAAAGGAGATGTTTTCTTCTTAGAAACTGGAACGGTTCACGCCATTGGATCAGGAACAGTAATTGCAGAAATCCAACAAACATCAGACATAACTTATAGATTATACGATTTTGATAGAGTAGATGCAAATGGAAATACACGTGAACTTCATGTTGATTTAGCTTTAGATGCAATAAATTATGATGTAGTTGATGCTGAAAAAAGCTATTCGAAAATTGAAAACGAAGCTAATGCAATAGTTGATTGTCCTTATTTTACAACAAATTTTATTCCGCTTGACGGAAGTTTAGAAGTTGTAAATGATGAAAATTCCTTTTTAGTTTATATGTGTGTTGAAGGAAGTTTTGAATTAAAACATGATGATGTAACCTATTCTTATAAAACTGGTAATACGGTTTTAATTCCTGCAAAAATGAGCGAATTTGTAATTCACGGAAAAGCATCTATGTTAGAAATTTACATTTCTTAACTTGTATTCAAAAGATTATGTGTAATTTTGCACCTGAATTTAAAAAATAAAGAAAATGCCAAGTGTTAAAAATTTAAAAAAAGACATCAACTTCGTTTTAGGAGATATTATTGAAGCAGTTTATATTCACGAAATGACTAGCGAAGGAAAGCCAACAGTAGCTACCAATGCAGTTATAGATGAAGCAATTACATCTTTTGATGCTTTAATCGTTAAGGTTAATGCTAAAAAAGTAGAAAATAAAAAGGCGCATTTCAAACAAATCAATGCAGAATTAGAACAAACTGCTAATCAATTGATTGAAAAAATCAACGCACTTTAATTAAAAAAATCATCAAAAAAGTGTAAAAAAGTTTTGGAGATTTAAAAATCACTATTATATTTGCACCACAATAATGACGCCAGCGTAGCTCAGTCGGCTAGAGCAGCTGATTTGTAATCAGCAGGTCGTGGGTTCGAGTCCCTCCGCCGGCTCTTCGTAAAACCATCACAGAAATGTGTTGGTTTTTTTATTTGTATTAAATCCATAAAAAAATCCGCCTTGTTTTTTATAAGACGGATTTTGTATTTATATAAGAAAAATTATTTTCTTTTAATTACTCTTTCTACAGCTTCAACAATTGCTTCGTTGTTAAGTTTGTATTTATTCATTAATTGCTCTGGAGTTCCGCTTTCACCAAATGAATCTTGTACAGCAACAAACTCTTGTGGTGTAGGATTATTTAAAGATAATGTTCTTGCAACACTTTCACCTAAACCACCAAGTATATTATGTTCTTCTGCAGTTACCACACAACCAGTTTTAGCAATAGATTTTAAAATTGCTTCTTCATCCAAAGGTTTAATGGTGTGAATATTGATAACTTCTGCTGAAATTCCTTTTGCTTCTAATGCTTCTGCAGCTATTAATGCTTCCCAAACTAAATGACCAGTAGCGATAATCGTTACATCAGTTCCTTCGTTTAACATAATTGCTTTTCCAATAACGAAAGGTTCGTCAGCTGGCATAAAATTAGGCACCACTGGACGACCAAAACGCAAATAAGCTGGCCCATGATGATCTGCCAAGGCAATTGTTGCTGCTTTGGTTTGATTGTAATCGCAAGTGTTAATTACAGTCATTCCTGGCAACATCTTCATCAAACCAATATCTTCTAATATTTGGTGTGTTGCGCCATCTTCGCCAAGTGTTAAACCTGCGTGTGAAGCACAAATTTTCACATTTTTATCTGAATAAGCTACAGATTGACGAATTTGATCGTAAACTCTTCCAGTAGAAAAGTTAGCGAAAGTTCCTGTAAATGGAATTTTTCCACCAATGGTTAAACCTGCTGCAATTCCAATCATGTTAGCTTCAGCAATTCCGATTTGGAAAAAGCGTTCTGGATGATTTTTTTTGAAATCGTCAAACTTTAACGAACCAATTAAATCGGCGCAAAGTGCAACAACATTTTCATTTTTTTGTCCCAATTCGGTCATTCCTGCACCAAATCCTGAACGTGTATCTTTACTTCCTGTGTTTGTATATTTTTTCATTTTATGCTGAATTTATTTCAGTATCTGTTAATTAGTAGTCTCCTAAAGTTGCTGCGTTTTGTCCTAAAGCATTTGCTAATTGTTCGTCACTTGGTGCTTTTCCGTGCCAAGCATGAGTGTGCATCATAAAATCTACACCATTACCCATTTCTGTATGAAGAATTACGCAAACGGGTTTTCCTTTTCCAGTTCTTGATTTTGCTTCGTTCATTCCAGCGATAATTGCTTCAATATTGTTTCCTTCGGTAATTTCTAAAACATCCCAATCGAAAGCTTCAAATTTAGCTTTCAAGTTGCCCATGTTCAAAACGTCTTTAGTAGAACCATCAATTTGTTGACCATTGTAATCTACAGTTGCGATTAAATTGTCTACATTTTTTGCTGAAGCATACATAATTGCTTCCCAATTTTGACCTTCTTGCAATTCACCATCACCAGTTAAAGCGTAAACTAAATGATTGTCGTTATTAAGTTTTTTTGCTTGAGCAGCACCAATTGCTACAGATAAGCCTTGTCCTAAGGAGCCAGAAGCCATTCTAATTCCAGGTAAACCTTCATGTGTTGTTGGATGTCCTTGCAAACGCGTGTTTAATTTTCTAAAAGTTGCTAATTCTGAAACAGGGAAATAGCCACTTCTTGCTAAAACGCTGTAAAAAACTGGAGAAATATGACCGTTTGACAAGAAGAAAATATCTTCATTTGTTCCGTTCATGTCAAATCCTTCGTTGCGTTTCATGAGGTCTTGGTAAAGCGCTACTAAAAATTCTGCACAACCAAGAGAACCTCCTGGATGACCTGAATTTACGGCATGAACCATGCGAAGAATGTCTCTTCGTACTTGTGTTGTAAAATCTTGTAGTTGTTGAATGTTAGACATTTTATGTAGTTATAAATTATAATGGTGTAAAAGTAAATCTATTTTTTTGGCGAGGCAAAAGATTTTATTACAAGTTATTAATAGTTTAGAATCACAAATAAATCTAAAATCTAAAATCTAAAATCTAAAATAATTTATCTTTGCCTACAGAAAATGCCAATATGAAATTCGATTTATTACAAAAAGATGCCCACTCTAAAGCTAGAGCTGGAAAAATTAAAACAGACCATGGAGTTATTGAAACTCCTATTTTTATGCCAGTTGGAACCGTTGCTTCTGTAAAAGGAGTACACCAACGCGAATTAAAAGAAGAAATTAATCCTGATATTATTTTAGGGAATACCTACCATTTATACCTTCGTCCGCAAACCGAAATTCTTGAAAAAGCTGGTGGTTTGCATAAATTTATGAATTGGGATAGAAATATCTTAACCGATTCAGGCGGTTATCAAGTGTATTCGCTTTCGGCAAATAGAAAAATTAAGGAAGAAGGAGTTAAGTTCAAATCGCATATTGATGGTTCCTACCACTTTTTTACCCCAGAAAATGTAATGGAAATTCAACGTACCATTGGTGCTGATATTATCATGGCATTTGATGAATGTACACCTTATCCATGTGATTATCGTTACGCACAACGTTCTATGAAAATGACGCATCGTTGGTTGGACAGATGTATTAATCATTTGGAAAAAGTTCCAGTAAAATATGGTTATGATCAAGCATTTTTTCCAATAGTTCAAGGAAGTACTTATAAAGATTTGAGAATGCAAAGTGCTGAATATATTGCCAATTCTAATCAAGTTGGAAATGCTATTGGAGGTTTATCTGTTGGTGAGCCAGCCGAAGAAATGTATGCTATGACAGAGGTTGTTTGTGATATTCTTCCAGAAGACAAACCACGTTACTTAATGGGAGTTGGGACTCCAATTAATATTTTAGAAAATATAGCACTTGGTGTAGATATGTTTGATTGTGTTATGCCAACTCGTAATGCAAGAAACGGAATGTTATTCACAGCAAACGGAACCATAAATATCAAAAATAAGAAGTGGGAAGATGATTTTTCTCCTTTAGATGAAATGGGAATCACTTTTGTAGATACCGAATACACAAAAGCTTATCTTCGACATTTATTTGCTGCCAATGAGTATCTTGGAAAACAAATTGCAACTATCCACAATTTAGGATTTTATATGTGGTTGGTTCGTGAAGCAAGAAAACATATTATTGCTGGCGATTTTAGAGTTTGGAAAGAAATGATGGTTAAGCAAATGAGTCAACGATTATAGAAAAGTTTAAAAAGTTTAAGAGTTTAAAAGTTTAAGAGTTTAAAGGTTTAAGAGTTTTGTTTGATAAAACAGTATTAAACCATCTAAACTAACTTAAACAATTTTAAACCATATTAAACAAAAGAAAACTATGCTTACAATATTAGATAAATACATATTAAAACGCTATTTAACCACATTTTCTGTTATGTTGTTGATGTTTATTCCTATTGGGATAACCATTGACGTATCTGAAAAAGTCAATAAAATGATTGAGAACAATGTGCCTTTTAGTGCTATTGCTCAATACTATGTAGATTTTACTATTTATTTTGCTAATTTACTTTTTCCTATATTTTTATTTCTATCTATTATATGGTTTACTTCAAAACTTGCTAATAATACTGAAATTATTGCCATATTAAGTTCTGGAATTTCCTTTACAAGATTTTTGAGACCTTATATTATTGGAGCAACAATAGTTTCACTGTTTGCTTTGATGATGGGATTCTTTTTGGTTCCAAAAGCTAGTGAAGGATTTAAAAATTTTAGATACATGTATCTTATTGGAAATGGACAAAATGAGATGCGAGACAATTCTGATGTCTATCGTCAAATCAATAAAGATGAATATATTTATGTAAGTAGTTTTAATTCGGTTTCTAAAATGGCATTCAATTTTTCTATGGAGAAATTTGAAAATGATAAATTAAAATACAAAGTATCTGCCAGTAGAATAAAATGGAATCCAAGAGATAGCTCTTATACTTTATTTGATTTCAAAAAAAGGAAAATAGGAGAGTTAGGAGATGTAATTATTTCAGAACAAAAAAAAGATACAGTTCTTAATTTTGATTTAGAAGATTTGACACCAGTTGTTTACATTGCAGAAACACTATCTTATTTTGAATTAACTAAATTTATTGAAAAAGAAAAAACTAGAGGTTCTACCAACATCAACACTTATTTAGTGGTTTTATATAAAAAGTATAGTATACCTGTTTCTGCATTTATCCTCACAATTATTGCTGTAGCCGTTTCTTCAATGAAGCGAAGAGGTGGAATGGGAATTAATCTTGCTATTGGTATTTTACTTGCTTTTGCTTTTGTGTTTTTAGATAAAGTTTTTGGTGTTTTAGCAGAAAAATCTGCAGCACCTCCAATAATTGCAGTTTGGATTCCGAATATTCTTTTTGGAATCTTAGCAATATATTTATTACGCAATGCTAAGCGATAACAACAAAAGTTATTTACACCTTCATTTGATAGTTTTCATTTGGGGTTTCACAGCAATCTTAGGAAGACTAATTACTCTTGATGCATTACCATTGGTTTGGTATAGAATGTTGTTTGCTGTTGGATTTATTTTTATTTACATCAAATACAAAAGGATGCCTATAAAGATTCCTAAGCGAATTCTTTTGAAGTTTCTTGTTGCTGGATTAGTAATTGCACTTCATTGGTTTACTTTTTTTAGAGCTATCAAAGTGTCAAATGTTTCTATTACACTAGCTTGTTTATCAACAGGTGCATTCTTTACTTCACTTATCGAACCTATTTTCTTCGGAAAAAAGATTGTCTGGTATGAAATTTTCTTCGGGTTAATAGTAGTTTTCGGGCTTTCAATAATATTTAATGTTGAAGGAAGATACATTGAGGGAATTCTTTTGGCATTGACTTCGGCTTTTCTTTCTGCTTCTTTTGCGGTTATCAATAGTAAGTTTGTTAAAGACTATGATCCATCGGTAATTTCTTATTACGAATTGGGCGGAGGTGTTTTGTTTTTCTCAATATTCCTACTTTTTACAAATAGTTTTAATTCTGAATTTTTTCAACTGACTACTTCCGATTTTGTTTATTTATTGATATTAAGTTCGGTTTGTACAGCTTATGCTTTTATTGCCTCAACAGCGGTTATGAAATTTTTAAGTCCATATACAGTGATGCTCACCATAAATTTAGAACCTATTTACGGAATCATTCTTGCGGTTATAATTTTTGAAGATAAAGAGCAAATGAGTCCACAATTTTATGTTGGAGCCGTAATTATCTTATTAACTGTTATTTTAAATGGAATTTTAAAAAGCAGATTAAAAACAACTTAACTTTTGTTTACAACTTATCATGTAAAATTACTTTTACAAAAGATTTAAAATTTTATCTTTGTAATTCGAATTTTAATTAAAACGCACAAATCCTATGGAATATTTAGATTTTGAGCTTCCTATTAAAGAGTTGGAAGACCAATTAGACAAATGTCAGATTATTGGTCTAGAATCAGATGTTGATGTAACCAATACTTGCAAACAAATCGAGAAAAAACTTGAAGAAACAAAGCGTAAAATATACAAGAATTTAACAGCTTGGCAACGTGTTCAACTTTCTCGTCATCCTAACAGACCTTATACTTTAGAGCATATTACAACTTTAACTAAAGGAACTTTTTTAGAACTTTTTGGAGACAGAAATTTTAAAGATGATAAAGCCATGATTGGTGGTTTAGGTCAAATTGATGGACAATCATTTATGCTTATAGGTCAACAAAAAGGAATCAATACCAAAATGCGTCAGTATAGAAATTTTGGAATGGCAAATCCTGAAGGCTATAGAAAAGCACTTCGATTGATGAAAATGGCCGAAAAATTTGGAATTCCTGTAGTTACTTTTATCGATACTCCTGGAGCTTTTCCGGGTTTAGAAGCAGAAGAAAGAGGACAAGGAGAAGCTATTGCTAGAAATATTTTTGAAATGTGCCGTCTTAAAGTGCCAATTATTTGTGTAATCGTTGGTGAAGGTGCTTCTGGTGGAGCTTTAGGAATTGGTGTCGGAGATAGAGTTTTAATGATGGAAAATACTTGGTATTCTGTAATCTCTCCTGAATCTTGTTCATCAATTTTATGGAAAAGTTGGGAATATAAAGAGCAAGCTGCCGATGCCTTAAAATTGACTTCGGCAGATATGAAAAAACAAAAATTAGTAGACGATATTATTCCAGAACCACTTGGTGGAGCTCATTATGATAAAGTAACAACTTTCAAAACGGTAGAGCAATATATTATGAAAGCTTTTAATGAATTGAAAGATTTATCAACAACTGATTTAGTGTCACAGAGAATGGACAAATACAGCAAGATGGGCGAATATAAAGAGTAAAATCTTACAAAATTTATCGAAATCCGTGTTGTCCAAAACCATAGACTTCACGGATTTTTTTATGGTTATTAACAAAAAACGATTAGTTGTGAACATTAAATAGTAATAACTTAAGTTCACAAAAATTACAGAATTGGTTACTTTCGCTACATGGAAAATCTCAAAAATATAAACCCAATTAAAGTAGATAAAACTACTATAATCAATCTTGAAAAAGGGAAGTTACCTCCACAAGCATTAGACCTTGAGGAAGCAGTTCTTGGTGCGATGATGATTGATAAAAAAGGTGTTGATGAGGTTATTGATATTCTTCAATCGGATGCCTTTTACAAAGATGCCCACAAGCACATATTTGAAGCTATATTTCAGTTATTCACAGATTCTCAGCCTATTGACTTGTTAACAGTTTCGGCTCAGTTAAAAAAGAATGCTAAGTTAGAACTGGCTGGAGGTGATTTTTACCTTATACAGTTAACACAAAAGATATCTTCATCGGCACATATTGAATTTCACTCGCGAATTATTTTACAAAAGTTTATTCAAAGAAGTTTGATTAGAATATCTTCAGAAATCATTGAGGAATCTTATGATGAAACTACCGATGTTTTTGATTTACTTGACAAAGCCGAATCTAAATTATATGAAGTTACTCAAGGAAATATCAAACGAAGTTCAGAAACAGCACAAAGTTTGGTTATTCAAGCTAAAAAACGAATTGAAGAAATAGCCAATAAAGAAGGTTTGTCTGGAATCGCAACAGGTTTCAATAAATTAGATAAAGTTACATCAGGTTGGCAACCATCTGATTTAGTTATTATTGCGGCTAGGCCTGGGATGGGGAAAACTGCTTTTGTACTTTCAATGGCAAGAAATATGGCCATAGATTTTGGTCATCCTGTAGCATTATTTTCTCTTGAGATGTCTTCTGTTCAGTTAATTACTCGTTTAATTTCATCAGAAACAGGATTATCTTCTGAAAAACTTCGTACAGGAAAATTGGAAAAACACGAATGGGAGCAGCTTTCTGTAAAAGTAAAAGATTTAGAAAAAGCTCCTTTATATATAGATGATACTCCATCATTATCGATTTTTGACTTACGTGCTAAAGCAAGACGTTTATCTTCACAACATGGAATAAAACTAATTATTGTCGATTACCTTCAGTTAATGACTGCAGGAGGAAATGGAAAAGGAGGTGGAAATCGTGAGCAAGAAATTTCAACAATTTCACGAAATCTAAAAGCTTTAGCAAAGGAATTAGAAGTTCCTGTAATTGCACTTTCACAATTATCGCGTGCAGTTGAAACTCGTGGTTCTAGTAAAAGACCATTGCTTTCTGACTTACGTGAGTCTGGAGCAATTGAGCAAGATGCCGATATTGTATCGTTTATTTATCGTCCAGAATATTACAAAATTGAAGAATGGGATGATGATGAACAATCACCAACTGCTGGTCAAGCCGAATTTATTATTGCAAAACACAGAAATGGTTCGTTAGAAAATGTTCGTTTAAAATTCATCGGAAATCTTGGAAAATTTGATAACCTTGAAGAATATGGTGGCGGATTTGACGATTTACCTTCAAAAATGAATTTAGGAGATGATAATCCATTTTTCACCAAGAACTTACCTTCTGCAAATGAAGCCTTTGGAAGTAGTTCCAATTCCAATGATGATGATAGTGATGTTCCATTTTAAAATATTGAAAGTTCTGAGAAATCAGGACTTTTTTTGGTTAAAAAACACTTAGTTTTACGTGGTTTTTAACCAAAAGATTATTATAATTTTATGCACTTCTAATCAAAGGCATAAATTATATGATTGATAGTAAATTAAAATTAACTTACCATCTAAATGATAACATAATTTCATTTTTTTTTAAACTATTGCTTTTAAAAGAATTACCCATGGTTATTGTTTTGTTTATGTTCATGTTAAATTGAATTTAATTGTTAATCCAAAATCAGCTACAATAAATTTCTCTCATACATGTAGTTTTATGTGTTTTTAGTTTTAATGTAGAATATTTAACAAAACATTATCTTTGACTATATAATCTAAAAATAGTATCTTCGAAGATAAATTTATTCATTCAATATGAAATTCTTAAAGTCAGTTTGTCTAATGCTTCTTTTGGTTTGTGTAACCAAGGTTCACGCTAATTTTATATTATTACCAATGGATGATGTTTCTCAAAAAAATCATCTAAAAGCCTATGGTATAACTTATTGGTGTCTTGATAAACAATATAAAGCCAGTTGGTTGTTGAATTATAGAGGAGGTTCTTTTTTGTTACCAGATGCTCCAGAAATAAGAAAAGAATGTCAAATTAGAGGTGTGAGTTTTGAAGTTCTTTCTGATGGTGAAGCTAATCAAATTCTTGACGAAATTTCTTCACCTTCTCAAAATATGGAAACTGTTGTTTTAGAAAAAGCACCAAAGATTGCAGTTTATACACCAAAAGGTAAGCAACCTTGGGACGATGCAGTAACTATGGTTTTGACTTACGCGGAAATCCCTTTTACTCCAATTTATGATGAAGAAGTCCTTAATGATCAATTAATATTATACGATTGGTTGCATTTACATCATGAAGATTTTTCTGGTCAATATGGTAAGTTTTATGGCGCCTATAGAAATGCTCCATGGTATATAGATCAAAAAAAGGAAGCCGAAACTTTGGCAGCAAAACTTGGTTTCTCAAAAGTGTCTGAGGCAAAGTTAGCTGTTGCCAAAAAAATAAGGGATTTTGTAATTGGCGGCGGTTTTATGTTTGCAATGTGTTCTGCAACAGATAGTTTTGATATTGCACTTGCAGCTGAAGGTGTTGATATTTGCGAACCAATGTTTGATGGCGATGATAGTGAAGCAAATTATCAATCGAAAATAGATTATGCTACAACTTTCGCTTTCAAAAATTTTATTTTGGATAGAAAACCTGAGCATTATGAGTTTTCAGATATTGATATGACCGAAAAAAGAAGAATTCCGATGGAGAAAGACTATTTTACATTGATGGAATATTCTGCAAAATGGGATGTAATTCCTAGTATGTTATGTCAAAATCATACACAATTAGTAAAAGGTTTTATGGGACAAACAACTTCATTTGAAAGAGAATTGATAAAATCTAATGTTTTAGTTTTAGGTCAGAATGAATTGAATGAAGAAGCACGATACATACATGGTCAAAAAGGAAAAGGATTTTTTACTTTCTTTGGAGGACATGATCCTGAAGATTATCAACATAGAGTAGGTGATGCTCCAACAGTTTTAGATTTGCATCCGAATTCTCCTGGTTTTCGATTGATATTAAATAATGTTTTGTTTCCTGCGGCTAGAAAGAAAAAACAGAAAACATGAGAGGATATTAATGTATAAATAAAAAATCCCAAACTCCATAAGAATTGGAATTTGAGATTTTATGACAGTAGTTAAAAGTTATATTTGTTATATTCATTGATATAATTTGAAAAATTTAGTTTTTGAACGTTTTGATAAATTGTATAAGTGTTTGATTTGTAATTATTTATTTTCAATTTAGCACTAAACTCACTATTTTCCAAACTGCTATCGTGTGCTGTTTTTATTGAAGTCCTTTAAAAAAGTTCCAAACTTCTTCCGCATATTCTATATCTCTATTTTGAACTCCACTTGCAGGTGAAGAATTCGTATAAACTGTCTTACTTGGCACAGCGTGACCAGCGTTATTTAGAACAAAATAAATCAATGGTTTTGCCCCACTGTAAATTCTTTTTTCTACGTTGCCTGCATCTGTTGTGTTCAAATTAAAAGTTGATATGGTTGGATTGATGTTTTGTAAACCGTTTCTTTGTAACCAATAATCTAAGGTTGCTGTTTGTGATATTACTTTTCCTCGATTACAATTGCCTCCAATATTAGCAACACAACCACCATTTGCAGGCATTGCAGGATCACTTGTTCCGTGAGTTATCAAGATTGGTAATGGTAGATTAGTGCCATTTGTACAAAGCCCGCTTTCAGGAAACTCTGGTAAATTCCCACTTGAAACAGCTATCGCTTTGATAGTTTCAGGAAATTGAAAAGCATAAGAATAGGTCATTAAAGCACCATTACTTGTCCCTGTTAAATACATTTTGTTTGAATTAATATTTAACTCAGAGATTAATTTTGAATTTAATTGATACAAAAAGGAAATATCGTCACCTTGACTTCCTGATATATCATCACTTCTACAATCATTCCATCCAGGATTTCCTTGAATGTCGAGTGAACCTTCTGGATAGACTACTAAAAACTTTTCATTGTCTGCAATTGTTCGAAAAACGGATAATGGGTGAGTACCAATTTCTGAAACTCCAACACCAAGTCCACCGCCACCGTGCAAAACTGTTACAACAGCATTTACTGTTGTCATTCCTAGTGGTCTATAAACTAAATATTTTCTTGTAATGTTGTTAATTGTCATATAATTTGTTGTCAAACCTTCTTGGTATGGAATAAAATTAGGATTTGAAAGATTTGGATTGTCATCATTCTTGTTACAACCTAGTATAAGAATCATGACAAATAATAAAAATGTTCTAATCATGTTTTATTTATTTTGATAGTTATACTTGGTTAGATATTATTTTCATTGAAAGGTTTAATCTTGGCACGTTTTTTTTTAAAAAATAGTACAAAACTCTTTTATATGCATGATAAATTCAATTCATTTAACAAGTTTATCAAAAAGCGATAACGACTTCATGTTTAATTTTCAATAAAAAATCCCAAACTCCATAAGAATTGGAATTTGGGATTTAAAATTTTGGAATTTGAAACTACTTGTTATTTTCTATAATGTAGTTCAATACTTTAGTCATCAAATGCACTCTATCTTTACCAATTACATTGTGTTTGTGCATTGGATAAGGGAAATAATCTACTTGTTTTCCTGCTTCCACAAATTTCTTTACTAATGATAAATTGTGTTGTTCTACAACTACATCATCATTAGTTCCATGAATTAAAAGTAGTTTTCCTTTCAAATTTTTAACATGAGTAAGCAAACTTGCTTCTTCAAAACCTTTAGTATTTTCTGTTGGTGTGTCCATGTAGCGTTCGCCATACATTACTTCATACCATTTCCAATCTACAACTGGTCCACCAGCAACTCCAACTTTAAAAGCATCTGGTTTTCTTAGCATTAATGAATTGGTCATAAATCCACCATAACTCCAACCGTGAACAGCCAAACGATTTCCATCAACATAAGGTAAAGATTTTAAATATTCAACACCTTTTATTTGGTCTTCAATTTCGTTTGTTCCACATTTTCCATGAATTACACTTTCAAAAGCAAATCCACGATTATCGGAACCTCGATTGTCAACAGTAAATACCAAATAGCCTTGTTCAGCCATCCAATACATCCATAAATTAGCACCATCTAAATAAGAATTCGTAATCATTTGAGCATGCGGTCCACCATAAACATAAATCATTACTGGATACTTTTTTGAGGCATCAAAATTACTTGGTTTGATTAATCTTGTGTATAAATCAGTGGTTCCATCAGCAGCTTTAATCGTTTTGATTTCAGCTGTTCCCATTTCGTAACCTTCGTATTTATTTTTACTTTCTAAAAGAGTAATTGCTTTGCCTTTTTTGTCGTAAAGTAAAGATTTTGAAGGTGTTGAATGGTTAGAATATTCATCAAAAATCCAATTGTAATCAGATGAAATAGCCACGTTATGCACACCTTCATCTTTAGTAATTAAAGTCTGTTTTCCTTTCAAATCAACTTTATAAACCAACATATTAGTTGGATTTGGACCAGTTGCTTTAAAATAAATTTCAGTACCTGCAGGATTTGCTCCTAAAATATCTCTTGTTACAAATTTGTTACTAGTCAATTGTTTAATCAATTTACCATCGATTGTATAATAGTATAAATTTTGAAAGCCATCTTTTTCGCTATGCCAAACAAAATTATTTGATTTTTCACTTGGAAAAAAGGCATCGTATTCTGGTTCAACCCATTTATCGCTAATTTCGTTCAAAAGAGTTTTAATAAATACACCCGAATTTGAATCATATAAATTCAAACACATATCATTTTGACCACGATTTAATTCAGCAATTAAGATGAATTTTTCGTCTGGAGTCCAAGAAAGATTGGTTAAATAATCATCAGCATTATTTCTGGGTTTGATGAAAACAGTTTTTCCTGTTAAAAGATTATAAATACCAACTCTAGGTTTTTCCGATTTTTGACCAATCATTGGATATTTTATCGAAACCAATTTTCCTGGAGTTTCGTTTATGTCTAATAAAGGATAGTCAGCAACATCGGTTTCATCTTTTTGATAGAAAGCTAAATAAGATGATTTTGGTGACCAAAAAATTCCCCCAGAAATTCCAAACTCACTTCTAGAAATAGTTTGTCCTGAAACAATATTTTTATCAGAATTATTGGTAACACTAACTTTTTCTTTGTTTTTATTTATAAGAAATAAATTATTTCCTTCAGTAAAAGCTAGATATTGTTTCGATTTGTCAAAGGTTTGATTTTCGGCAGCTTCAGGAGTTTGTAATAGTTCTTTTCCTGATTTAGAAGTCACGGAATAAGTGAAATATTTTCCGTTTTCTGAAACTAAAATAGTGGTAGCATCCATCCATTCTACGCCAAAGAAGTTTCTTAATTTAGTCTCTAAAGCTGTGTTGATGTCAGCTAAAGTTGGAGTTTCTATGGTAGATGGACCTTGAGTTCCTAATACCATAGTTGTCCAAGAATCTTTATAATAAGCATATTTATTAGAATTTGGAATCCATTGAAAACCTGTCATTTTATCTGCTCCAAATTTCCTTCCTTGTTGTAAAATGCCATCTTCAAGAGTTATTTTTTTCAATTGCGCTTGTGTAGTAATCGCAATAAATAAACTAAAGAATAGTATAATTTTTTTGTTCATAATCTAATTTGTTTGTTGATGTAAAGGTATAAAAAAAGGATAATGTTAGTTAGACTAAAATCATTATCCTTTGTTACAATTTGTTAATCTTCTTCGATTTCAAATTCGGCATCTTTTTCCCAAATTTCCATTTCGCATGGTTTGCAATTGAATTTCAATTTGTATTCTAATTCACCTTGTTTCAATACTAATGGTTCTTTGAGTTTACCATCCATAGTATCTTTATGGTATTTTGGACATTTTTCTAATTCGTATTTGATGCAATATTTAGTTGTCATAACACGAGATTTTCCTGGATCCCATTGTAATTCGAAGGCTTGTTCTATTTCGGTTACACCGTGTCTTTCGTAGAATTTACGAGCCGTTTTGTTGGCTACATTGTACATAAAATCCAATTTACTTTCTGGATAGGGATGTGATGTTTTAACCATTTGATGTTCTTCACGAACGTAATTTGCCAAACGAATTTCAGTCAATTGCTCATAAACCGCTCTACGCATTTCATTGATTTTAGAAATAGGTAAAAACCATTTTTGAGAGAATTCAATTGTAATTTCATCTGCATTATAAGGTGTAAAACCTGTTTTAGCTAAATTTATTTTGAAATTTTCCTCTATTGATTCGTTGTTTTTAGTTTGTTCTTTTGGATGAACTAAAGACACAACACTAATATTTCCGTCTTCGTCAGTAGCTTTTAATTCAAAACCATTTTCATTTTCAGAAAGCAGTAAAGTAGTGCTAATTTTACGAATAGCGCTGTCTTCACGCTCTACAATTTTGATAAAAGCCGCATCATTATTTCTGTAAATGAAAGTTCCGTCTTTAATTTCTTTTAGAACATTTGGATACACAAAACCATTTTCAGCGCGATTTACATAAATTCCGTCGGCTTCGTTGTTTTCGTTTATGAAACACAATCCGTCACCATTATTAAGCAATTCGCCATTTTCAATTTGATACGAATTTCCAACAGTTTTAATCAGTTTTCCTATATATTGACCTTTTGATTTTGGACTTTCCCATGAACCAATAGCTTGATGTCTTTCGTTCACAAAATAGTCAGTATAACCACGATTGAACGACTTATCCAATGAAGATTCAAAAGTATAAGTTGATTTTCCTGATGAAGCTTTGATGTATCGATCACTATTTTGTTCTAGAAAAGCATCCAATTTTTGACGTAAATAGGAAACATTATTTTTTACATAAACGATATCTTTCAAACGGCCTTCAATCTTAAACGAACAAATTCCAGCTTCAATTAAATTTGGAATTTGATCAGAAACATCGAAATCTTTTATAGAAAGTAAGTGACTATTTTTGATTAACGTATCGCCATTTCCATCAATTAAATTATAAGGTAATCTACAGTTTTGTGCACACGAACCACGGTTTGCTGAACGTTCGCCATTAGCAACACTCATATAACAGTTTCCACTAAATGAAACACACAAAGCTCCAGTTACAAAGAATTCCAATTCAACATCAGTAGCTTCGTGGATTTCTCTTATTTGATGTAAATTCAATTCACGAGCCAAAACCACACGTTTAATTCCTGCATCAGCTAGAAATTTTATTTTATCTGCATCACGATTATTGGCTTGAGTACTTGCATGAAGAACTATTGGAGGCAAATCCATTTCCATGATTGCCATATCTTGAATGATTAAGGCATCAACACCAATGTCATATAATTCCCAAATTAATTTACGACATGTTTCTAACTCATCGTCATACAATATAGTATTAATAACAACAAAAACCTGTGCATTAAAAAGGTGTGCATATTTCACTAACTCAGCAACATCTTCAATAGAATTGTGTGCGTTAGAACGAGCTCCAAATTGCGGTGCACCAATATAAACAGCATCGGCACCGGCATTTATTGCAGCCATTCCATGAATTAAATCTTTTGCAGGAGCAAGAATTTCTATTTTCTTCTTCATATAATTCCTTAAATAAAAGTGTGCAAAGGTCTTACATTTATTGGAGAAATCTAAATTAAATTGATTTTTTAATCATTTTTACAAATATCATTTACAATTTTCAAATGATGGTTGGTGTGCAAATTTAAAAACCATTCTGTTGATTTTTTATTCAAATTCCCAAAAAACGGATGTGGAAAATAGGCGTTTTTATCAAACGAATTCCATTCTTGAAGTACTGATTTTACTTTTTGCAAACTTAACAATAGTGATTCTTCGGAAATATTTTCATCAGGTAGAACTACTTTTGGAGCTTTGGCTTTGCCTCTTGGAATAAAACCTAGAACTGAAATAAACAGTTTACTTTTATTAAACTTCCATTGGTATTCTTGTGGATTGGAGTTTTTTACAGCCAAAGAAATTTGATAAATGGTTTTCAAACTGTGTTCAATTTGCCAACCTACTGTAGCATTTGAAACAGAAGAATTAGTCTTTTCGTGAAAAGGAATTTTGGATTCTAACTGGAATAATAGTTTTTCGAGATTTTGCATGATATATATTATAAAAATCCCAAAAACCGGTTGGAATTTGGGATTTTGTGTTTTAAAAATTTATCTATTAAACAGTTTCTTCTTGTTCTTTATCCAAATAACTTTGAACAATTTCAATAGCATTAGTAACGACATCACTTAAAGCTGTAATAAATGTTCCGTCTTCGGCAGTGTCAATGGCGTGTTTAATAGCTTCTGTTTCTTTGGAGATGATTTCATGAGTAACTGTTTTGCCAGAAGCTGCAATTCCTTCCATGATTAAACCAATGATTTCTTCTTCGGTTCTTCCACGTAAATATTTTTCTTGGCGAATGATGATGTGGTCAAACATTCGAGCAGCAATTTTTGCACATTCTTTAATATCTTCATCACGTCTATCACCAACACCGGCAATAATTCCGATTTTTTTGGTAGCTTCAACACTACTTAAATATTCTTCAACACCTTTATATCCTGCAGGATTATGAGCAAAGTCGATTAATACTTTGAATTTCTTAAATTCAAAAATATTCATTCTTCCTGGAGTTTGTGCCGCACTTGGAATGAATGTTTGTAATGACAAACTAATATCTTCTGTTTTAAATCCTTGTAAATAAGCGGCTAGAGTAGCTGCCAAAACATTCGCAATCATGAATTTGGCTTTTCCACCCATTGTTAACGGAACGTGAGTGGCTCTTTCTACACGAATTTTCCATTCACCTTTTTTTATGGTGATGAATCCGTTTTCATAAACAGCTACAATTTTTCCTTCTTTGGCAAATTGAACTACTTTTGGATTGTTTTCATCCATTGAAAAATAGGCAACATTACAACTTAATTCGTTTGCAATTTTCAAACATTGGTCGTCTTCAGCATTAAGGATTGCCCAACCATCTTTTTTAATACTGCGAACAACAGTAGCTTTTACACGAGCTAAATCGTCTAAAGTATGAATATCTGATAATCCTAAATGGTCTTCTTGAATGTTGGTAATAATTCCGATATCACAACGACTGAAACCTAAGCCTGAACGAAGAATTCCGCCACGAGCAGTTTCTAGAACTGCAAATTCAACCGTTGGATCTTTTAAAATATATTCAGCAGAAATTGGTCCTGTGGTGTCACCTTTTTCCATCAAATGGTTTTGAACATAAATTCCATCAGATGTTGTAAAACCTACACGATAGCCATTGTTTTTTACAATATGCGCCATTAAACGTGTAGTTGTAGTTTTTCCATTAGTTCCTGTTACTGCAATAATCGGAATTCTACTAGGTTTTCCAGGAGGATAAAGCATGTCAATTACTGGAGCAGCTACGTTTCTAGGTAAACCTTCGCTTGGAGCTAAGTGCATTCTGAAACCTGGTGCAGCATTAACTTCAAGAATACAACCGCCTGTTTCTTTTAATGGTTGCGTTAGGTTTTCTGCCATGATGTCAACTCCGCAAATATCTAATCCGATAATACGAGAAATTCTTTCGCAAAGAAAAATATTTTCTGGGTGCATCATATCAGTAATATCAACAGAAGTTCCACCTGTACTTAAATTAGCGGTAGATTTTAAATAAACTACTTCGTCTTTTCTTGGAATTGTTTCTAAAGTATAACCTAGTTTCTCTAATAAATCGGTGGTATCTCTATCAACATCGATTTGAGTTAAGACGTTTTCATGTCCATAACCACGTCTTGGATCAAGGTTGGTTTCTTCTATTAATTGTTGAATGGTTTGCTTTCCATCTCCTTTTACGTGAGCTGGTTCTCTTTTTGCTGCTGCAACTAATTTATTATCAATGATTAAAACTCTAAAGTCATATCCAGTAATGAATTTTTCTACAATTACTCGATGACTGTATTTTTTAGCATAAGCCAAACCTTCTACAGCGTCTTCCCAAGTTTTAACGTTGATTGACGCACCTTTTCCGTGATTTCCGTCTAAAGGTTTTAATACAATTGGATAACCAATTTTCTTAACTACTGCCTCTAAATCTTCTTCATCAATACAAATTCCGCCACTTGCGACAGGAATAGATGCTGCATCTAACATTTTTTTAGTTTGCTCTTTGTTACAAGCAATATCTACAGCAATACTACTTGTTTTACAAGTAATTGTTGCTTGAAAACGCATTTGGTTTACACCATAACCTAATTGTACTAATGAATTTGTTCCAAGTCTAATCCAAGGAATATCTCTTGCAACGGCTTCTTCAACAATACTTCCTGTTGAAGGTCCAAGACGAACGCGCTCACGAATTTCACGCATTTTCTGAATATCTTCTTCCGGATTGTAATCTGTTCCATCTATTAAAGCTTCAGCAATTCTTACTGCTGCTTCTGCTGCGTATAAACCTACGTTTTCTTCTGTATAGCTAAAAACTACATTATATATTCCTGGAGTTTTGGTTTCACGAGTTCTTCCAAAACCGGTTTCCATTCCGGCAAGGGTTTGAATTTCTAAAGCAATATGCTCAATAACGTGTCCCATCCAAGTTCCTCTATCAACACGAGAGAAGAATCCACCACGACATCCTTCTGAGCAACGATGTTCAATCATTGTAGGAAACATGGCTTCAATTCGTTCACGAAAACCTTCAATTTTATTTGTAGGACGTTCTTCTAATTCTTCTAAATCTAATCGCATTTGGATTAGCTTTTTTCTTTGTACACTCCAAATATTTGGTCCACGTAACGCTTGAATTTTATCGATCTTCATATTCTATTGGTATTTTGTTTTGTATTGATTGTAATGGATTTGTTAAAAATAGAAAATATTTATTATTATGAAACATTTTTTATGAGAAAAAGTTTGTTTTTTATTTGATTTATTAGGGTTGTGTTGATTTTTAGGAATTTGCTTTGCCTTTGGTAAGCTAAAATAACTGATTTCCTTTTGAAAAAATGAATAAAATGCAATACAAATGCCGTTTAGCCCCGATTGTATTGGAAATCCTCGAAGAGATTGGAACGAAAAGCGGGAATATGGTTAATAAGTAGTCAATAAGTTTCGCTTCAAAAAGTAATAAAACGTTTGCGAAATATTATGAAATAGTTATTTTTACCTCATGAAAATACAAGGAAAACTAATAATAATAGGTGGCGCTGTTGATAAAGGCAGTTTTACCGAAACAAATCTAGATAAAGACGCTCCAAAAAATTTAAACTTTTTTGAAGAGGGAATTTTGAAAAGAATCATAAAAGAATCCGTTAAAAAAGAGTTATCTAGGATTGAAGTTATCACTACGGCATCGAAAATTCCAAGAGAAATTGGTCCGGAATATGTGAAAGCCTTTAGCTATTTGGGCGCAAATAATGTTGATGTTTTATATATAGAAAAACGTGAACAAGCGAGTGAGCCTGAAGTTTTAGATCGTTTAAAAGCTGCTGATGTAGTTATGTTTACTGGTGGTGATCAATTGCGATTGACTTCAATTTTAGGTGGAACACCATTTGATGATATTTTGATTGATAAATATATAAATACTGATTTTATTTATGCAGGAACTTCGGCAGGAGCTGCTGCTGCTAGTAATAGTATGATTTATCAAGGAAGCAGTCAAGAAGCTTTGTTGAAAGGTGAGGTTAAAATTACTTCTGGTTTAGGATTAATTGATGATGTTGTAATTGATACGCATTTTGTTCAACGTGGTAGAATTGGAAGGTTATTTCAAGCTGTTGTTGGAAATCCAAAAGTTTTAGGTATTGGTCTTGGAGAAGATACAGGTTTGTTGATTTTGAACGGTCGACAAATGGAAGCTATCGGTTCTGGACTTGTAATTTTAGTAGATGGAAGAGAAGTGAAAGATACTAATTTGACTCAGGTTGAACTTGGAAAACCTATATCTATAAATCATTTAGTGACTCACGTGATGAGCAAAAATGATACTTTTGATTTGGATACTTTTAAAATGACTATTAATAGTTCTCAATACGTTTAATGAGGTAATAGGTATTAGGTTATAGTTGTTAGGATTTTAACAATACAACCTACAACCTACAACCTACAACCTACAACCTTTTCAAATGAAAATAATAATTCACGGCGGTTTTTTTTCAGAATCTTCAACTAGTCATGAGACTAAAGTTGCAAAGCAAAATGCTTTATTGAGAATTGTAAAGGATTCTTATGAGTATTTGAAAACGCATTCGGCTGTTGAAACCGTAGTTTATGCAGTTTCATTATTAGAAGATGACGATTTGTTTAATGCTGGAATTGGTTCGCAAATTCAAAGTGATGGAAAAATTAGAATGAGTGCTTCTTTGATGGATGGAGTGACTCAGAAATTCAGTGGTGTTATTAATATTGAAGAAGTAAAGAATCCTATTCATGTGGCTTTAGAATTGATGAAAGTTGATGATAGAGTTTTGGGTGGCAGTGGAGCAACCAACTTTGCTAGACAATACGGATTTGAAAAATTTTCTACTGAAATTCCTCAGAGAAGAGCCGAATATGAAGCAAAATTAGCTTCGCCAGGAACAGGAACTGTGGGTTGTGTGGCTTTAGACTCCAATGGGAATTTAGCTGCCGCAACTTCAACTGGCGGAAAAGGATTTGAAATTCCTGGAAGAATATCCGACAGTGCTACAGTTGCTGGAAATTATGTGAATGAGTTTTGTGGCGTGAGTTTGACTGGAGTTGGTGAAGATATTGTAAGTAATGCAACTGCTGCCAAAATTGTTACACGTGTTACTGATGGATTTTCATTAGATAAAGCATTCGAAAAAACTTTCGCAGAATTGAAACCTTATGATGGTTTTGCTGGAGCAATTGCTATTGATAAAGACGGAAATATGTTTCATCAAGATTCGCATCCAAGTATGGTTTTTGCGAGTTATGATGGAGAGAAGGAAGAAGTTTTTAATTAGAAAAAACAAATTATTTATTTAAAACAAAAAATCCCAACCTTTCGATTGGGATTTTCTAAATATCTTTTTTATTATAAAAATTTCAATATAATAGTTCTTAAACTTTAACACGATTTTGCTCACTTTCAGAACCAGTTCCATTGTATTTTGCTTTTTTACTGGTGTTTTTTCCGAAACGATACGAAAATGTAACAGAGAGTATTCTTGTGTCACGTGGACCAAACCAATTTGCTTCTGTTGTACCAAGATTATTTATTGTGCCACGAATTTGATTTGTAAAGAACACATCACTTAAATTGAATTTTAAAGTTCCTAAATCGTTAAGAATTTTCTTTTGACAACCAATTGAAACGAATCCAAAGTCACCTACAGTAAATTGAGCGTCGACAGATTTTGATAAGTATTGACCACTTATTTCGCCACTCCATTTCTTAGAAAATTGAATACTATTTGTAGCATTAATAAACCAATATGTTCCAGCTGCATTCAGATTTTGATCGTACAACTGACTTATAAATCTAGAGTGATTTAATTCGGTGTAAAGAACAGTTGTGAGCCACTTTGTAGGATTGAATCGGCTTTGAATTGATAATACATATTGATTACTTTTCCCAATATTGTTTGGACGACTATAATATATTCCATCATTAATTTCAATTGTTTCTTTTATCTCGTATTTTCCATAACTGTATGAAAAAGAGGTAGAAAGTAACTCTTTATAATTGTAAGTTAATGAAAGGTTATGCCCAAATGTTGGTTTTAAAAATGGATTTCCTTCGTAATAAGTATATTGATCTAATGGACTTGAAAATGGATTTAAATCTTTATAAAAAGGACGTTGTACTCTTTTTCCGTAGGAAAGATTTATGGTTTTAGTTGCCAAACTATCTATTTTGTAACTAGCATATAAAGTTGGAAAAATAGAATTGTAATTATTTTTAAATTCTGAATATGGTTTTTCGGGATTTCCTAATTGTTTGCCTTTTAGTTGTGTATCTTCAAAACGCAATCCAGCTTGAAGATCAATTTTTTTAAACGTTTTTGTATAGTTTATATAAGCAGCACTAATGATTTCATCATAGAAAAAGTGGTTGCTTAAATCATAATTTGGCTGTGTACCATTGGCTTGAGTAGTTTTTGTATAAACTGCATTATTGTCGGTATTTGTTAAACTTACTTTAGCTCCAAAATCTAATTTAGAATTGTTTTTTAATGGAGTTGAATAATCGCTTTTTAAGGCATAAATGTTAATTGTAGAAGGTAAATAACCGTTTTGAATATCTTCACTTGAATTAGAACCAACTAAATCTTCAATAGCATTTTTATAAAGTTGATCTATTGTGGCAGAATAAGTTACAAAATCAAAATCCGTTGTAAGCAGTTGTTCTGGTTTTGAAAATTGTTGTCGGTAATTTAGCGTAATTGTTCCGTTATTGAAATCTACTTTTTCAAAATTATCAGCAGTTACAATTTGTTCTATATTTCCGCTTGCATCCTTTACTGTTGCATAATTATATCGTGGACTTTTATTTTTATTGATTAATCCTTTGGTTACAATTCCTATGGTACTTTTTTCAGAAAGATAATAATCAAATCCAATTCTAGCATTGTATGATTGACGTGAGGATTTTAAATACGTATTTTGTTCAAAGCTTGAAAGTGGCATTAGATCTGGGTTTTTAAATCTGCGTTCTATTGTTAAATCATGATATCCTTCGCCGTTTGTATAACTCAAATTTGAAAATAAAGAAAATTTAGGTGCATTATAATTTAGATTTAAATTATCATTTGTTCTAGCATATTTTCCTTGTCCGAAATTTAAACTTGTATTTCCGTTAAATCCTTTTAGTTTGCTTCTTTTTGTAACGATATTAATTATGCCTCCATTTCCTGAAGCTTCATATTTAGCAGGTGGATTAGTCATGATTTCTACTTGTTTGATTGAATTAGATGGAAGTGATTTAAGATAACTTTCCAGCTCAGATCCAGTTAAATAAGTCGGTTTGTCATCAATAAAGATAGTTACACCAGATTTTCCTCTTAGTTTTACATTTCCGTTTTCATCGACTGAAACTCCTGGTGATTTTGACAAAACGTCTAAAGCATTTCCGCCAGCGTTTGAGATTAATGCATCTGGGTTTACAATGGTTTTATCTACTTTTTGAACCACAAATGGAATTTTTTTATCAATTTTGACTTCTTCTAATTCAATAATTTCTTTCTTCTTTAAAATGATATTTGTTAGTTGAACAATTAGATTTTGTTCATTTATATCAATTGAATTGCTAATAAAATTTTCAAAACCATTAACCGATATAGATACAAAATAAGAAGAAAAAGAAACTTCATCAAAAGTGAAACCACCATCATTTTCTGATGAAATTGTTTTTGAAATTGTTATTCCATCAGATTGTAATAAAGATATTACGATACCTTCGAGTTTATTTCCATTATTATCAAAGACAGAACCTTTTATTGTTCCTTTATTTTGAGCGTATGAAATTGAAGATATGAAAACGAATAACAATGCTGAAAATATATAATAACATAATTTCATAGCTTTTAAATAATTGATTTTCTTATTAGTGTATTTTTTATTTTTTTGTTACATTTTTTATTAAATGAAATTTATATAATTTTAATTTCGTTTCAATATTGAATAAAACAAAAAATCCCAATCTTTCGATTGGGATTTTCTATATGTAAGTAAGTTAAACGGGTTGTACAAACGTTTTTTATTTCACTTTTTTCACAACAGCTTTGAAAGCTTCTGGGTGATTCATTGCTAAATCTGCTAATACTTTACGGTTTAATTCGATACCGTTTTTCTTAACTAATCCCATGAATTGAGAGTAAGACATTCCTTCTAATCTAGCTCCAGCGTTAATACGTTGAATCCATAATGAACGGAAGTTTCTCTTGTTTTGTTTTCTATCGCGATAAGCGTAAACCATCGCTTTTTCAACTGCGTTTTTAGCTACAGTCCAAACGTTTTTACGACGACCAAAGAAACCTTTGGCTTGCTTCATTATCTTTTTTCTTCTTGCTCTTTTAGCAACTGAATTTACTGATCTTGGCATAATTTTCTTGTGTTTTTGTAGCAGGCGTCCTGAATTTAATCAAAGGAACTTTATAGCCATACTCCAAGGTTATTAAAATTGTTTTAACCTAAAGAATTATTCTTTAATTGACTAAAGTCGATTAGATAATTCTTAATTGTTGTTTAATGCTTTTTTCATCTACTTTAGCAACTAATGCAGAGTGTGTTAAAGCTAATTTACGCTTCTTAGACTTTTTAGTCAAGATGTGGCTTTTGAAAGCGTGTTTTCTTTTAATTTTTCCAGAGCCAGTAACTTTAAAACGTTTTTTAGCACTAGATTTTGTTTTCATTTTAGGCATAATTTCCCTAATTTATTTAAATTTAACTTACTTACTTATTTTTGTAATTCATCCTCTGTTTACTGAGACTGAAAACTGTTTACTTCTTTTTCTTAGGAGCAATATACATTATCATTCTCTTTCCTTCAAGAACAGGTAAAGCTTCTACTTTTCCGTGTTCTTCTAAGTCTTGAGCTAAACGTAATAATAATATTTGTCCTTGCTCTTTATATATGATTGAACGTCCTTTGAAGAATACAAATGCTTTTAATTTTGAACCTTCTTTCAAGAATTTTTCAGCATTTTTTCTTTTGAACTCATAATCATGTTCGTCTGTTTGAGGACCAAAACGAATTTCCTTAACCACAATTTGCGTTGATTTTGCTTTAAGCTCTTTTTCACGCTTTTTTTGCATGTAAACAAACTTTTTATAGTCTATGATTTTACATACTGGTGGTTCAGCATTTGGAGAAATCTCTACCAAATCTAATTCTAATTCATCCGCAAGACGCATAGCATCTGCAGTTTTAAAAATACCTGGTTCTACATTGTCTCCAACAAGACGTACTTCAGGTACACGAATAAAATTATTTATTCTGTGTTCATCTTTTTTTTCTACTCGAGGTTGATAACCTCTGTTGTTTCTAATTGCTATGGCTTTATTATTTTAGTTAAACTTCAAATGTTTTTAATGTTTTGGCAATTTCTTCGTTCACAATTTTAGCAAATTCTTCAATTGTTACCGTGATATTACCTTTTCCTTCTTGACCGTGACGGCGTACAGAAATGGTTCCGTTTTTCTCTTCTTCCTCACCAACTATCAGCATAAACGGCATCTTCTGAACTTCAGCTTCTCTAATTTTCTTACCAATTGTCTCGTTGCGGTTGTCAATTAGGGCGCGAATTTCGTGATTTTCTAGCAATTCTAAAACTTTTTTCGCATAATTTTCATATTTCTCACTCAAAGACAAGATAATAGCTTGTTCTGGCATCAACCAAAGTGGGAAGTTTCCTGCGGTATGTTCTAGTAAAATTGCAATAAAACGCTCCATCGAACCAAATGGTGCACGGTGAATCATAACTGGACGGTGCAGTTTATCATCTGTACCTTTATAAGTTAATTCAAAACGCTCAGGTAAGTTATAATCAACCTGAATTGTTCCAAGTTGCCAACTTCTGCCCAAAGCATCTTTTACCATAAAATCCAACTTAGGACCATAGAAAGCTGCTTCACCATATTCAACTACGGTATTCAAACCTTTATCAGCAGCAGCATTGATAATTGCATTTTCAGCTTTTTCCCAATTCTCATCGCTTCCTATATATTTATCTCTGTTTTCTTGATCACGTAATGAGATTTGTGCTGTAAAGTTTTCAAAACCTAACGAACCAAATACATATAATACAAGGTCAATTACTTTTTTAAACTCACTATCCAATTGATCTGGTGTACAGAAGATATGTGCGTCATCTTGAGTAAATCCTCTTACACGAGTTAATCCATGCAATTCACCACTTTGTTCATATCTATAAACAGTTCCAAATTCAGCATACCGTTTTGGTAAATCTTTATACGACCATGGTTTTGTATTATAAATTTCACAATGATGTGGACAATTCATAGGTTTCAATAAAAACTCTTCGCCTTCAGCAGGAGTAGTTATTGGTTGAAAACTATCAGCACCATATTTAGCATAATGTCCAGAAGTAACATAAAGCTCTTTTTGACCAATATGTGGAGTAACAACTTGTTCGTAACCTGCTTTTTTCTGTGCTTTTTTCAAAAATTGCTCCAATCTATCTCTCAAAGCGGCACCTTTTGGCAACCATAAAGGTAAACCTTGACCTACTTTTTGTGAAAAAGCAAATAAGTCTAATTCTTTCCCAAGTTTTCTATGATCACGTCTTTTTGCTTCCTCAAGTAATTCAAGATAGTCAGTTAAATCTTTTTGTTTAGGAAATGAAACTCCATAAACACGAGTTAATTGTTTGTTTTTCTCGTCACCACGCCAATAAGCACCAGCAACGCTCATGATTTTCATAGCTTTAATAATTCCTGTGTTCGGAATATGTCCGCCACGACACAAGTCAAAGAAATTAGAATGATCACAAAATGTAATCGTTCCGTCTTCTAAGTTAGAAATCAACTCAGTCTTATATTCGTTATCCTTATAGGTAGCCAATGCCTCTGCTTTAGAAACAGCACGCATCTTAAATTCATGCTTCTCTCTAGAAATTTCTAAAACTCTATCTTCAATAGCTTTAAAATCTGCGTCTGTTATTTTATTATCTCCAAAATCCACATCATAATAAAATCCATTATCAATAGCTGGTCCAAGAGTCAATTTAATACCATTGTATTTTTCCTCCAAAACTTGAGCCATAACATGTGATGTAGAATGCCAAAAAGCTTTTTTACCTTCTTTGTCATTCCATGTGTATAATATCAATGAACCATCGGTCGTTAATTCCGTAGAAGTTTCTATAGTTGTACCATTAAAAGCTGCCGAAATCACATTTCGTGCTAATCCTTCACTGATGCTTTTTGCAACATCCATTGGAGTTGTACCATTTGCAAACTCCTTAACCGAACCGTCAGGTAGAGTAATCTTTATCATTCCTAAAATTTTATGGACTGCAAATATATAAGATTAACAAAACACATACAATATATAATAGGTATATTATAAAAAGTATTTTTCAGAAGCGAACCATCAGCGCTTTTTTGTTGTCGATATTCCTGCTTTTCGCGTTACAAGGTAACTGCTTCAATCAGGGCTAGGTTGTATTTGTATCGAATGGATGTAGTATTTAGAAAGATGTTTTTATCTAACTCAGCAATTTTCTTTAGAGATTAAAAAAAAACTTTCAATAACAACAATCACAAAACCAGTGTATTAAAAAATAGTTTTAAAAAAGGGTTTAAATAAGTTTGCGAGATTCAAAAAGATGAGTACTTTTGCACCCGCAATAAGGCAGACGTTCTTTAACAAATAATGAAAAAAACTTTAAAAAAGATTTGCATGGAATAGATAAAGGTTTTACCTTTGCCCTCCGCAAAACAATGAAGTTTTTTGAAAGAATGAGCAAGGGGAAAAAGAAAAAAATATTTTTTTCGATTTACTTGCGAGTTAAGAAAAAAGATGTACTTTTGCACCCGCTAACTGAAAGTCACCGAACACCGCTAATCAAAATAGTATTGTGAG
>CANGUP010000020.1 GCA_947457105.1 Flavobacteriaceae bacterium | reverse complement strand
TGGTGGTGCAGGATTAGACCAAATTTCTTATGGATTAATCATGCAAGAAATTGAAAGAGGTGATTCTGGTGTTCGTTCTACTTCATCGGTTCAATCTTCTTTAGTGATGTATCCAATATGGAAATTCGGAAACGAAGAGCAAAGAATGAAATATTTGCCAAAATTAGCAACTGGAGAATTCATGGGCTGTTTCGGTTTGACTGAGCCAGATCACGGATCTAATCCAAGTGGAATGACTACAAACTTTAAAGATATGGGCGACCATTATTTATTGAATGGTGCTAAAATGTGGATTTCAAATGCTCCATTCGCAGATGTTGCTGTAGTTTGGGCAAAAGACGAATCAGGAAGAATTCACGGATTAATTGTTGAACGTGGTATGGAAGGTTTTACAACTCCGGAAACACACAACAAATGGTCGCTTCGTGCTAGTGCTACTGGTGAATTGATTTTTGATAACGTAAAAGTTCCAAAAGAAAATTTATTGCCTGGGAAATCTGGTCTTGGTGCCCCGATGATGTGTTTGGATTCTGCAAGATACGGAATTGCTTGGGGTGCAATTGGTGCTGCAATGGATTGTTATGACACTGCTTTGCGTTATGCAAAAGAGAGAATTCAATTTGAAAAACCAATTGCTGGAACTCAATTACAACAAAAGAAATTAGCAGAAATGATTACTGAAATCACTAAAGCACAATTACTTACTTGGAGGTTAGGAGTTTTGCGCAATGAAGGAAAAGCTACAACAGCTCAAATTTCGATGGCGAAAAGAAACAATGTTGATATGGCAATTCACATTGCTCGTGAAGCACGTCAAATTCTAGGTGGAATGGGAATTACGGGAGAATATTCTATCATGCGTCATAGTATGAACCTAGAATCTGTAATTACTTATGAAGGAACACACGATATTCACTTATTAATTACTGGTGCAGATATTACTGGAATTCCTGCTTTTAAGTAAAATTCCAATAATTAAATTCTAAATTCTAATTGTTTTGGAGCGAATGCCTTGAGCATTTTAGCAATCCTTTTTCCTGCTTTTCGTTACAATACTTGCCAAAAAGCAAGCATTTTCTCTACAATCAGGGCAATAGAGTATTCTTTTGGTTTCTATGAAGTATATAGATTAAACAATAAATAAAATTGATATAAAAAGCTTCTCACATTCGAGGAGCTTTTTTACATTTGTGTAGAATTTATTTCCTACAATAGGAACATTAAATTCGAATATAATTTAAAAAAAACTGCCATGAATATTGAAAAAATAAATACTAGTATTCAACATCAAAAAAATCAGTTATTACAACATTCGTTATACGAAAAAGTAAAAACTATTCACGATTTGCATACTTTCTTAGAAAACCATGTATTTGCTGTTTGGGACTTTATGTCTCTTTTAAAAGCACTACAGAATAAATTAACTTGCACTACAACACCTTGGTTACCAATAGGAAATCCTGAAATTCGCTACTTGATTAACGAAATTGTAGTTGCTGAAGAAACGGATTTATCCTTTAATGGTTCACGTCAAAGTCATTTTGAAATGTATATTGATGCTATGGAGCAATGTGGTGCGAAAACTACACCAATTCATGACTTTTTAATCAATTTAAAAGCAACACAAAATATTTTTGTTTCTATCAAAAAAAGTGAATTACATTCAAATGTTAAAGCATTTTTAGATTTCACTTTCCGAATTATTGAAGAAGGAAAACCTCATAAAATTGCTGCAGCATTTACTTTTGGTAGAGAAGATTTAATTCCGAACATGTTTACTGAAATCTTGAAAAACTTTCAGAGTAATTTTCCTGAAACCGATTTGTCAAAATTGATTTACTATTTTGAACGTCATATCGAGCTTGATGCTGACGAACACGGACCTATGGCAATGCAAATGGTAACAGAACTTTGCGGTGATTCTGAACAAAAATGGAAAGAAGTTGAAGAAGTTTCTGTTCGAGCACTAGAAAAACGTATTGGCCTTTGGAATGCCATCGAAGAACAAGTGGAACAGAAATTAGAAATGGTTTAATACTACTTTTGATAAATTAAATTTCATTACTTTTGATTTCTATCAATCCATTTGGAATTTGGAATTAAAACTTATGTCATCTCAAAAAAGATTAACACGAGCCTTCAAAGAAGCCAAAAGAATTCAATTTACCAATCAAGATAAATTTATTCTGTTTAGTGATTGTCATCGCGGCGATGGAAGTTTTGCTGATGATTTTGCCAATAATCGCAATATTTACGTTCACGCTTTAAACCAATATTTCAAAAACGGGTTTCAATATATAGAACTTGGGGATGGTGATGAACTATGGGAAAATATGTTTTTTAAAGATATTTTAGATGCTAATAAAAATGTTTTTTTACTACTAAAGAAATTTTATTTACAAAATAAACTACACATGATTTATGGTAATCATGATATGGTTTATAGAAACCCTTCTATTGTAAAAAAGAATTTTGCAGAATATTTTGATACCGGCGAAGGAAAAAACATGCCTTTGATGCCTGATTTAAAATTTCATGAAGCTATCGTTTTAGAAAACTCAGAAACAGGTCAAGAGTTGTTTTTAACTCACGGACATCAAGCCGATTTTTTTAATTATGTAGGTTGGAAATTCAATCGTTTTTTTGTCAGAGTTCTTTGGAAACCTTTACAAGTTTGGGGAATAAAAGACCCGACAAGTCCAGCAAAAAATTATCTTGAGTCCATAAAAGTGGAACGAAGAATTAAAAAGTGGATTGCTGATAATGGAAATAAAATAACTATTGTAGGTCATACACACCGACCTCGATTTCCAAAACCTAATCAAAATGCACTAAACTTATTTAATGATGGAAGTTGTGTTCATCCAAGAAATATTACCGGAATTGAAATAGAAAACGGCAAAATTTCTTTAGTTAAATGGTCGATAGATACTAATAATGATGGTGTTTTACAAATTGTAAAAGAATATATTGAAACTCCAGTAGATTTAATTTCGTATAAATCATTATGAAACATTTACTTAAAATAAGTTGTTTACTATTATTTACTTTACTCGTTAGTTGTTCAGTAAATGACACTGTGCAAACATCATCAAGTGAAAAAACAATTAAATATTTAGCACTTGGAGATAGTTACACCATAGGACAAAGTGTATGTGAGACTTGTCGTTTTCCAATTCAATTGCAAAACGAACTTAAAAATTATCTGACCTCTAAAGATGTTTTTGTAACCAATGTTATAGCTCAAACAGGTTGGACAACTACTAATTTAAAATCGGCAATCGCTTCACAAAATCCAACAAATGATTATGATTTGGTCACTTTATTAATAGGTGTTAACAATCAATATCAAAACAAGCCTTTTAGTTTGTACGAACTAGAGTTTCCTGAATTGGTAAACATTGGCATTGATAAGGCAAAAGGAATAAAAGCAAATGTAATTGTAGTTTCAATACCAGACTATGCCTACACACCTTTTGGAAATGGAAACACAACTATTTCTGCACAAATTGATGCTTACAATGCTTTTGCAGAAAATTATTGCATTCAAAATAATATCACTTTTGTCAATATTACTGATATAACTAGACAAGGATTAGTGCAACCTAATTTAGTAGCTAGTGATGGTTTACATCCATCAGAACTTGCCAATTCTAAATTTGTGGAAAGAATTTTTCCTAAAGCAAAAATTATTTTGGGGTTGTAAAAAAAAAGCGAAAATTTATTTTCGCTTATTGTTATTGTTCTGGTGCAATTTCGATTTCTAATCCGTCGATGGCTTCTGTAATTGGAATCTGACAACCCAATCTTGAATTTTCTTTTACATGATAAGCTTCCCAAAGCATCGCTTCCTCGTCTGGATTTCTTTCTAACGAAATTACATCATTTAAAACGTAGCATTGACAAGAAGCGCACATTGCCATTCCACCGCAAACACCAACGGTTCCTTCTTCGGCTAATTCATACATACGAATAACTTCCATTAGATTTAAATTCATGTCTGTTGGCGCTTGAATTTCGTGAGTTTGTCCGTTTCGGTCGGTAATTTTTAAGATAATATCTTGTGGCATTTTACTTTTTAATTGTGTTTTCTTCCTGAAAATATTGTTCTATCAACTTTTTCAAATTGGTTTGTACTATATTTTTTGTAAATTAATTTACAAGATTCATTAAGTCTTTGAATTAAAATATCGTTGTGAGTTTTATCGATATTAGTTTCTAAACCAATATTTTGAGAGTTTAAAATTTGCTTATTTTGCTTCATAATTAAACTTAAATAATTAATCAATCGATTTTACAACTGCTTTTTCAGCTTCTTTTCTTGTTCCGTCGAATCCGTCAACTCCAGAAACTGTTGTGTATTTTAAAACATATTTTTTACCCGGATTGATTCTGTTGTATACACTTTGGCACATTAAAGTTGCTTCGTGGAAACCACATAAAATCAATTTCAATTTTCCTGGATAGGTATTTACGTCACCAATGGCGTAAATTCCGTCGATGTTGGTTTGGTAATCTAAAGCGTTGTTTACTTTGATGGCATTTTTCTCAATTTCTAATCCCCAATTGGCAATCGCTCCTAATTTTGGTGTCAATCCGAAAAGTGGAATAAAATAATCCGTTTCAAAAACTTGTTGCACGCCTTCGTTTTCTAAAACAATACTTTTAACATGATTTTTTCCATTAATAGCAACAACTTCTGCTGGTGTAATCAAGTTGATTTTTCCAAGTTTTTTCAATTCTTGTACTTTTTCAACTGAATCTAAAGCACCACGGAATTCGTTTCTTCTGTGAACCAAAGTAACTTCGGAAGCCACATTGGAGAGGAAAATACTCCAATCTAAAGCAGAATCTCCACCACCTGCAATAACTATTCGTTTATCACGGAATAATTCTGGATCTTTTACAAAATATTCTACTCCTTTTTCTTCGTAGAAAGCAATTTTTTCTAATTGTGGTTTTCTTGGTTCAAAAGTACCTAAACCTCCAGCAATAGCAACCGCTTTTGCGTGATGTTTTGTTCCTTTATTAGTAGTAACTATAAAAGTTCCGTCTTCTAATTTATCAATAGTTTCAGCCGTTTCAGCCAAGGTAAATCCTGGTTGAAATTGTTTGATTTGTTCCATTAAATTGGTCACTAAATCACCCGCTAAAACTTCGGGATACCCTGGGATATCAAAAATTGGTTTTTTAGGATATAACTCCGACAATTGTCCTCCTGGCTGAGGAAGTGCGTCAATAATGTGACATTTTAATTGTAAAAGTCCAGCTTCAAAAACGGTGAAAAGTCCTGTTGGACCCGCGCCTATAATAAGTATATCAGTTTCGATCATTTTTTAAGTTTCAAAGTCGCAAAGTAACAAAGTGAAAAGGTCTTTAAACATGATTTTTATCAAACAAGAATTATGCAATGTTTTCAACTGTCTCAATTTGAGGAGCGTACTTTTTTATTGTAGTTTCAACTCCTGCCTTTAAAGTCATTTGATTTACACTACAACCTGTACAAGCACCTTCAAAACGTACCTTCACGTGTTTTTCTTCATCAATAGAAACCAATGAAATATCACCACCATCAGAATTCAAAAAAGGTCTGATTTCTTCTAATGCTTTTTCGATATTTAAAGTCAATTCTTCGTGTGTCATAATCATTAATGTGTAAATGAATTAATTTACCAATTTGTAAATGAATTGTTCCATTGTTTAATTGATAAATTGTTAATTATTTTTTCACAGCAGAACATCCTGCCATTGTTGTTATTTTGATTGCTTCGGTTGGTGCAAGATTTTCGTTTCTGTTTACTGTTTCTTGAACCACATTTCTTGCGATTTCTTCGTATATTTTTTCTAAAGGTGATGCCGTTTGCAATGCTGCCGGACGTCCATAATCTCCTGCTTCGCGAATACTTTGTACTAATGGTACTTCTCCTAAAAATGGTACTTGTAGATCTTCTGCAAGATTTTTGGCGCCTTCTTTTCCGAAGATGTAATATTTGTTATTTGGCAATTCTTCTGGAGTGAAATACGCCATATTTTCTATAATTCCTAAAACTGGAACATTGATGGCATCACTTTGGAACATTGCAACTCCTTTTCGAGCATCTGCTAAAGCTACATTTTGAGGTGTACTTACAACAACCGCACCTGTAATTGGTAAGGCTTGCATAATTGACAAGTGAATATCACCTGTTCCTGGTGGTAAGTCGATTAACATGAAGTCTAATTGTCCCCAATCAGCATCAAAAATCATTTGGTTTAATGCTTTAGAAGCCATTGGTCCACGCCAAATAACGGCTTGACTTGGAGAAGTGAAAAATCCGATGGAAAGTAATTTTATTTCATAACTTTCGATGGGTTTCATTTTAGACTTTCCGTCCACTTCTATAGAAATTGGTTTTTCGTTTTCAACATCAAACATTATTGGCATACTTGGTCCGTAAATGTCGGCATCAAGAACTCCAACTTTGAATCCCATTTTAGCTAAAGTTACAGCTAAATTTGCTGTTGTTGTAGATTTTCCAACACCACCTTTTCCTGAAGCTACAGCGATAATATTGCTAATTCCAGGAATTGATTTTCCTTTTATTTCGTTTGGATTTTCTTTAGCTTCTACTTTGATGTTTATTTTCACAACTGCCTCTGGAGAGAATTGTTCGTGAATTAGTTTTTTAATATCGTCTTCAGCTCTTTTTTTGATGTGCATTGCTGGAGTTGAAATCAATAAATCAACTACAACCTCATCACCAAAAGTGATTACATTTTGAACCGCACCACTTTCAACCATATTTTTTCCTTCGCCAGCAATAGTAATTGTTTCTAATGCTTTCAAGATTTCTTTTCTATCTAACTTCATCTTCTTATTTAAAAGTTTAAAAGTTTAAAAGTTTAAAAGTTGACTAACTTTTTATTTAAACTGAATATGAATTGCAAAGATAGTAAGAAGTTTAAAAGTATGATAGTAACAAGGTTTAAAGTTTTGTTATAATGAGATAGTTATAACTTATTGTACTTTATCAAATTGATTTTAAAATTGGTATATTGAATTTGCAAGGTGTTTTTTAAAACATCATATTCTGAGGAAAGTAATTGATTTTTCAACGATGAAAGTGATATTGATTCAATTTTTCCTGATAGAAATTTGGCTTGAGATGTTGTAAAAGAAGCTTTTGCATAGGAAAGTGTTTCTTCAAATTTATTTTGAAGTTGCAAATAATTGAGTTGATTTTGTTTTTCTAAAGCAATTTGATTATCAATTTTTTGTTGCTCTTGACTGATGATGAATTTGTTTTTTTCGGTTTCAATTTTAGTTGCAATTACTCTTTTATTATTTCTAAAACCACTAAAAATGGGTACACTTAATTGAATTCCGACTTGCTGGTTTTTATTGTCTCCTATTTGAGTATTAAAATCGTTTACTACTACATTTGGCTGGTTTAATGGTTTGTAATAAAAACTTGAAATAGAATAAAAAGTACTTAAAACAGGTAAATTCAAAGCTCTTTGACTGCTTAATTCTTTCAAACTACTTTGATAACTTAGTTCTGCAGACTTAATTTTCGGATTGGAACTTTCTGTTGAAACTGAATTTATTTCATCGGCGTCATTAGAAACTAAGACTACTTCTGTAATTGAAACATCAGTAGCATTCATTAATTGAAATAATTGCATCTTCTGCATATTGTATAATTGCTCGGTTTCTAAAATTCGTTTCTCTTCTTGAGCAAAACTTAGTTGTGTATCGTACAAATCGCTTTTGGGTTTGTTTCCAATTTCGACTTCTTTTGAAATTCTGTCCAAATTGAAAACCGCATTTTTGAATTGTTCCCGTTGAATCTTAAGCAATTCTTGCGTAAAAAGTGCTTGATAATAGCTGTCAAGAATTTGAAGTTTATACTCGTTTTCTATGATTTCTTTGTCGGCTTTGGCTTTTTCAACATCTATCTTATTTTTCTGTGCATTGGCAAACGCATTAAAATCGATTAGATTCATATTGGCGTTGATAAAAAAATTATCATATTGAATATTTGAACTTACACGACCATTGGTTGAAGGATCGATTGTAGAACCAAAATTATACGATTGACTTCCATTAAAACTTACGCTGGGCAATAATTGATTCCAAACAGAATTTCGACTTTTTTCAATACGTTTTACTTCCAATTGGCGGATTTTTATTTCGATATTATTCTCCAATCCTTTGTCAATGCATTTTTGCAACGGCCAAGTTGTTTCCTGACCGTTTGCAAAATTGGTTATAAGAATTAAAAGTAAAGTGAAAATTATTTTTATTAAAGAGCTCATACAATTGAGATTAAAAACTAATGACTTTTTTTGTCACAGATTTTGAAATTTATTTTTGAAATTTACTTACTCGTATTTTAAATATTTTAAAACCGCAACTTGTGTAGCTAGATATGCTCTTGAAAGCACAACTACCAATGTTAAAATCAATAAAATAACAAAACCAACTATAAATGGAGTTATAGAAATATCAATTCTAAAAGCAAAATTTTCTAACCATAAATTCAACAAATAATACACAGGAAATAGTGCAATTAAGAATCCGATGATGCAGAATACGATGTATTGTTTTGATAATTCTTTTAGTAAAACATTCGTTTCTGCTCCAAGAGTCTTTCTAACGGCAATTTCTTTCATGCGCCTTTGAATTGAAAAGGAAGCCAAAGAAAACAATCCGAAAAGTGCAATTAAGATTACAATTACGTTTAGTAATGAAAATAAATTCTTTTGTTTCACATAGGTTTCATAAGTACGAGCATATTCTTTATCGACAAAATCATACTGAAAAGGATAGTCTGTATCAACATTTTTTACCCAAAATTTTTCGATAGCTGCGATGGTTTGTTCCATGTCTTCAGCCCTAACTTTTACGTGGATTTTGTTAGCATTTTGCAACATCCAATCGACTGTTTTGAAGTGAAAGAATACCATTGGTGGCACTTTTTCTTGTGGCCCGAATAAATTAAAGTCTTTAACTACTCCAATAATTTTAAACTTATTACCATTCCAATCTACAGGTTTTCCTATGGGGTTTTTTTCACCCATTTCCTTCAAAGCGGTTTCGTTTACCAACATAGAGCTGATAGTATCAGAAGCAAATTTTTCGGAAAGACTTCTTCCTTCTTTGATTTTTATTTTCATCATTTCCAACATTCCAAAATCAACTGCCATGTTTCTGCCTTGAATGTTGTGACTGTTTTTATAAGTAAATCCGGTGGTTGAACCATTTGATGAACCAAAACTAAAAGCACCAGTTGCTACTTGTTCTACTCCATTAATTTTAGAAATTTCTGTCTTAATCATATTGTATCGATTGAAGACTTTTTTCTTATAATTCTCTTCTTTCCAATCGTATTTATTTCGATAAGTTATGGCAAGAACTTTATCGCCTTTAAATCCCAAATCTTTATTTGAAATGTATTTTATTTGTTGATATACTATATAGGAACCAATGATGAAAAAAGTAGCTATGGCGAATTGAAGAATTAACATAGAGTTGCGCAACCAAATACCACTTTTGCTTCTTCCGAAATTGCCCTTGAGTACTTTTAAGGTTTCAAAATTAGATACATAAACAGCAGGAAATATTCCAGCAACAATAATGGTAACAATGAAAATTAATCCTAGTTGTAAGTAAAATTGACCTCCAAAAATGATTAACTTTTTTCCAAGAAATTCATTGTAGTAGGGTAATGACAATTCAACAATCACTAAAGCCAACAAAATTGACAATGTAGTAATCAATATAGTTTCGAAAATAAACTGCTGGATAATATTCGATTTTGATGCACCAATAATCTTACGAACACCAACTTCTTTTGCACGTTTTATAGCATTTGCAGTAGCAAGATTGATATAATTTACAATAGAAAGAATTAAAATCAATACAGACAAACCAACCATGATTACAAGAAACTGATAATTTCCTCTTCCTTCTGCATAACCTTCTGTAATGGAATTCAATCGAGCCTCTTTTAAAGGTTCAAGAATAACTTTTATATCATCACCTCCATTTTTTTTAAGCCATTCTTCAACGGTTATCCCTTCCGATTTTGCCCATCTTACAACTCGGTTTTCAAACATCAGTTTTTGAATCTTGGCAACTACTTTATCTTTATCATTCGGATTTTTTAATTTCAACATCAATCCAAAACTAAAGTTTCCCCAATTTTCCTTTTCGGGTAAAAGTCTATTATCAATCAAATTAGTAACCGCGTTAGGTTGCATAGAGCATTTTCCAGGAATGGTATAAACACCACGAACCACTAAATTTCGTCCAGAGTATTTTACAATTTTTCCCATTGGATTTTCTGTTCCGAATAGTCTTTCGGCAGCTGCTTTTGAAATTGCAATACTTGTATTATCCTTTAAAGCTGTTTTTGCATTCCCATGAATAAAATCAAAAGGAAACATTTCGAAAAAAGTCTTTTGAGCATCTGTGATTTTAAAAATTTCTTTCTTGTTTTTGTATTGAACAATTTCTTCGTAATACCAATTGTCCATATAACAATACGATTCAATTTCATTGAAATCGGTTTTTAAATGTGCTTCCAATGGCGCCACATTACTCGCCCAATAATCCGTTGGACTAACTTTATTAATTGACTGAAAAACTCTTTCCTTATAAGGATTCCATTCATTATAACTGTGCTCGTCGTTCCAATAAAGAATCGCAAAAATTAATCCTGCAATTCCAATACTCAATCCCAAAACATTCAAAGCCGTGAAAAGCTTGTTGTTTTTGATGTGGTATAAAAATATATTAATCCAATTTTTTAACATGATTGATTGATTTAGGTACTGAAACAAGTTCAGCACAAGATTGATGATTTTTAAGAAACAAAAACGTCTACATTTTTGCTGTTTGTCTTTTCTGAGAGAATCATTCCATCTTTCATAAAAATAGTTCTTTGCGAAAATGAAGCATCATAATCGGAATGCGTAACCATTAAAATTGTACTTCCTTGTGCATGCAAATCGGTTAGCAATTCCATTACTTCATTACCATTTTTACTATCAAGATTTCCGGTTGGTTCATCGGCTAGAATAATTTTTGGATCATTAATTAATGCTCTTGCGACTGCTACACGTTGTTGTTGTCCGCCAGAGAGTTGTTGTGGATAATGCTTTAATCGATGTGAAATTCCTAATCGCTCTGCAATTGCTTCTACTTTTTTCTTTCTTTCAGAAGAAGAAACGTTGTTATAAATAAGCGGTAATTCGATGTTATCATAAACAGAAAGTTCATCTATTAGATTAAAATTTTGGAAGATGAAGCCAATATTTTGTTTTCTGACTTTCGATTTTTCTTGTTCTTTCAAATTGGTTATTTCCTGATTTAAAAGTTGGTATGTTCCGCTAGACGCACCATCTAAAAGACCAACAATATTTAAAAGTGTTGATTTTCCGCTACCTGATGCGCCCATAATGGTAACAAATTCGCCTTGATTGATTGTGATTGAAACTTCGTTAAGTGCTTTAGTTTCTACTTCTTCGGTTCTAAAAACTTTAGAAAGATTGTTGATTTGTATCATGATTGTTCGTTTTTTGATTGATTTTTGAAATTGAAGTTGATTTTGGAACTTTAAAATCGTTATTTAAGATTGATTTTTGAAATTGACTTCATAACTTCCTTTTGCATTTTTACCTGTAAAGTACAGACGGTATTTCTTTCCTTTTTCTAGGGTAATATCTTTTAAAATTTCACACTCCTTTGTGGTTTTGCAACAAAAATAAGTTTGTTCATTTTCATCAAGTAACTTTATTTCTAAATTCCCTGATTTAATTTTTGTAAAAGTTTTAAAACTCACTAATGTAGTTGCATCAACCTCTAAAAGCACATAACAAGAACCAGTAAAATCAGAAAAACTGGCTTTGGTAAAATCGGTCCCATTAGTGTTACTCCATTTTTTATCTTTAACTCCATCGACAAAGTGTGTTCCACTTGATTTAATGTTTTGAGCGCTTAAAATTGCTGAAAACAATACTACTAAAATTGATAATTTTCTCATAATTTTTTAATATTTGATATTTACTACTCTAAATTTAAAACTTCAACTTCTTTATAATCCTCATATGATGATGTTATTACTTTCTCACCTACTTTCAAACCTTCTAAAACTTCATAGTACAACGGATTTTCTCTTCCTAATTTTATAGTTCTTCGTTCGGCAGTGTTCCCGTTTACTACAAATATCCATTTCCCAGCGGTTTCTTGATAAAAACTTCCTTTAGAAAGCAACATAGTTTTTGATTTTTCGGATAAATTTAATCGTACGCTAAAACTCAATCCTTGTTGCAAATCGATATTTTCTATGGATGCAAAACTCAATTCTACCTGAAACTGACCGCTTTTTATCTCCTTAATGATTTTTACAATTTCAACATCTAATACTTTTCCATTGAAGTCAACGGTTCCTTTTTGATTCATTTTTATTTTATCCAAATAAAATTCATCGACATCAGCAACCATTTTATAACCTTTCATTACGTCAATTGTTCCAATACTTACGCCTTGAGTATAGGTTTTTCCTAAAATTGGTTCAAAAGAAGAAAGTCTTCCCGATTCTGGTGCCGTGATGAGAAAATTCTTTTTATTGCTTCTCAAAATCTGCAAACTCTTATTCATTATCCCTATCGATTGATTGAGTTGCCCAATTTGAATTTGATTGGCTTGCTTTTCTTTGGTTACGCTTTGTTTGATGATGTTCATGCGTTCCTTTTGAAACCTATAATTCTCTTGAGTAATTTGCCATTCATTTTTGGATAAAATTTCTTGCTCAAATAGTTTTTTGTTCAAATCGTATAAATTTTTCGCATCCAAATAATCGTGTTCAATCGAAATTAAATCCTTTGCAAGATTTAGTTCTTGATTTCTCAAATCGAGTTTGGCTTTATTCAAATTATTAATTTGTTCGATAATTGCAGTTTCTTGTTGCATATAATTCAGCTCCGAATTCGGATTGTATAATCGCGCCAAAGGCTGCCCTTTTACAACCATATCGCCATTTCCAACATATATTTCTTGAACTGCGCCACCTTCAATAATATTGACTAACATCGAATTCATTGGCTCTACTCGTGCTTGAAAAACAAGAAAATCTTCAAAAAAACCTTCTTCAACAGTTTTTATAGCAATCTCTTCTTTTTTCACATTCAAACTTCTCTTTTTAGTTAGTGATGATACTATAAAGTAACCCAAAATCAAAAAGATTGGCAAAGCAATAATTAGATACTTTTTTTTGTTATTTTTACGTGGGATGACCGTGTCCATTGGTGTTATTTTGAATAAGTAATAAGCAATTTTGTGCCAAAAACTTAAAATCCACAACTTACTGATTATTAAATGTTTTGTGAATTTATAGTTTTTTCAAAATGTTCATAATCGGACACCTTTTGTACGAAACCGAACACAGAACAAAACAGCAAGGTTGATACAAATTAAAAAAGTTAGCCACGAATTACACTAATTTTCACCAATTATAGATTCTGGTAAAATTTGTTTAATTAAATTTAAAGAAAAGAATTCGTGTAAATTATTGTAATTCGTGTAAAAAAAAATGAAAAAAACACAAGCCAACATACTCGTAATTGACGATCAAGAAGACATTCTTTTTGCAGCAAAAATGCTTTTGAAGAAACATTTTGAAACGATCTACACCATAAACAATCCGAGAAATGTGGTGAAACTACTTGCTGAAAATCCTATTGATGTAGTTTTATTGGATATGAATTATCGAATTGGTTTTGAAGATGGACGCGAAGGTTTGTACCTTTTGAAAGAAATAAAAACACTTTCGCCCAAAACCATTGTGATTTTGATGACGGCTTTTGGAAAAGTGGAAACAGCAGTGGAAGGTTTAAAAAGCGGTGCATTTGATTATGTTTTAAAACCTTGGGAAAACGAAAAATTAGTTGCTGTTGTAAAACAAGCTGTTGATGAATCTAGAAAAGAACAGAAAAAAATTGATAAAAATGTAGTTGATACGTTTTTTATTGGGAATTCTGAAACCATAAAAAAAGCATATGCTTTAGCTGATAAAGTGGCGAAAACGGATGCAAATGTTTTAATTTTAGGCGAAAACGGAACTGGAAAGTATGTTTTAGCCAATTACATTCACCAACAATCGGAACGTAAAAACAACACTTTTATTTCGGTTGACTTGGGTTCGTTGAGCGATTCTATTTTTGAAAGCGAATTATTTGGTTATGCAAAAGGCGCCTTTACCGATGCCAAAAACGACACTGCTGGAAGATTTGAAATAGCACAAAACGGAACCATTTTTCTGGATGAAATAGGTAATGTTCCGTTGCATTTGCAATCAAAATTATTGCAAGTGATTCAAACGAAAACCGTTACTCGATTGGGCGAATCTAAGCCAAGACCATTAAATGTTAGAATTATTACAGCAACAAATTTGAATTTGAAACAAGAAGTTTCTGATAAAAATTTTCGAGAAGATTTGTATTACAGAATCAATACGATGGAAATTATTTTGCCGCCACTTCGAGAACGCAAGGAAGATAAAATTCCGTTAGCCCAATTTTTATTGGAGAAAATGATTGACAAATATGATAGAAGCGAAATTACATTTGAACAAGAAGCTTTAACCAAAATGGAGCAACACGCCTGGAATGGAAACATACGTGAGATGGAAAACAGAATTGAACGCGCCATCATTTTATGTGAAAACAATACTATTTCTGCTTCCGATTTGGATTTGGATGAAATCACTTCTTATAAAGCAAATCAAGACGATTTACAGCTTTCGGAAATTGAAAAAAAAACCATCGAAAAAGTATTGGCTAAAAACAATCAAAATATTAGCAAATCAGCAGAGGAATTAGGTTTGTCGAGAGCTTCATTGTACCGAAGAATGGAGAAATATAATATTAGCAACTAGATTTATGTTTTCATCATTTAAAATTTACAACCAACTTTTCATTCAATTGCTAATCATTGTTTTCGGCATTGGAGTAAGTTTTTATTTGCTAGAGAAAAACCTTATTTATACCGCGATATTTTCCTTTTTTATTGTTTCTATTTTATTAATTGAGTTGTATTTGTATGTCAAAAATGCCTTTCTTTTATACGACAAAACCATAGAGGCTATTTTACAAAACGATTTTTCTGCCGATTTTTCTAAACATAAATCTTTTAGAAATTATGAGAGTTTGTTTAAGTTATTCAATCTTTTGAAGCAAAAACAGAATGATCAAATTTCGAAAGATATCATTTATCAATCCATTTTAAACAACATTGAAACTGGAATATTAATTCTGAAAAAAGAAGAAAACGACTGGGTTATTTTTTTGATGAACGATTATTTTTCAAAACATTTTACAGTTCCAAAAGTGTCTAAATGGAGTTATTTGAGAAATCAATTGCCATCACTTTGTGGTATTATTGAAGAACAAAATTTTGAAGAAATTAAAACATCATTACAAATTAGAGTGAATAATCAAGACACGCAAACATTTGTGATGCAGTCTTCTAGAAGCAAAACTTACAATCAAGATTATTACATTGTTTTATTAGATTCAATTCAAAAAGTAATCGAAAAGAAAGAAAAAGAAGCTTGGATTAATTTGATGAAAGTCATTTCTCACGAGTTGTTAAATTCGCTTACTCCTATTCGTTCGCTTTCGCAAAATTTACACGAATTAGTGCAACAAGAGACGCTTTCACAAGAGGATTTGAACGACATGAAACAAAGTGTTGCTACGATGCTCAATCGAAGTAATCATTTGCAACAATTTGTAGAAAGTTATAGAAAACTGGCTATGTTGCCTTCACCCAAAAAAGAAAAGGTAGAATTATCGCAACTAATTGCAGAAAGTTTACAGATAATGGCACCTCTATTTAAGCAAGAAAAAATACAAGTTAGTAATGAAATTTCTTTTAAAAGATGGCTCGAAATTGACAAAAATCAAATGGAGCAAGTACTTATTAATTTGCTAACTAATAGTATTTATGCACTTTCTGAAAGAAAAGAAAAACAAATTACAATTACTGCCGAAGTAAAAGAAAAGCGAATTTTCATCACCATCACCGACACTGGAATTGGGATTGATACCGAAATTAAAGACAAAATTTTTCTACCTTTTTTTACCACTAGAAAAGAAGGCGCGGGCATTGGATTGACATTATCTAAAAGTATTGTTGAATCGCACGGTGGTTATTTGGCATTTCAAAATGAAGATGATAATACAAGCTTTGTGATTTGTTTATTGGAGTAGTTATCGTATAATTTCTGGATTCCAAAAATATTTTTCGAAATCTACAATTTGATTGTCAACCACTTTAATTCCTTCGTTTTCTAAAAGTTGTTGCATAAGGTTGGTTCCTTCAAAATGATGTTTCCCCGAAAGTAATCCTTTTCTATTTACAACACGATGAGCAGGAATATCGTCACGATTATGACTGGCGTTCATTGCCCAACCTACCATTCTTGCTGAACGAGCTGTTCCTAATGCTTTGGCAATCGCGCCATAAGAAGTTACTTTACCTTCTGGAATTTGTTTTGCAATTGCATAAACGCGTTCAAAGAAATTTTCTTCCATTATAAATGATACTTTACAACATTGTATAAGGTAAAAATAGCTACAACTCCGGTAATGATTCCGATGATTTTGTTCATGTTTTGTATAAAATAATCGGTTTTAGATTTCATTTTATTGAAAAACAAAACGTATAAATAAAACATTAAAAACGAACCTAAAACAACCCCAAAAACCAAGCTATAAATCGATATCGGATGAAAGGTAAAAATATTAAAAGAAGCTAAAGTAACACTAACAAAAACATAATAAGGAATAGGGAAAAAGTTTATCGCCGAAATCAACATTCCCATAAAAAAGCGACTTCTTTTACTTTTTAAATGTAATGAATCTTGTGATTTTAGCTTAGGTTTCGTTGCAAAAAACAAAAAGTAAACAGATAAAATTGAAAAAATAACCAAACCAATCTCACGTAATAAAACTACAATTTCTTGATGGCTATTAATGTATCTAGCGAAAATTACAGAAATATACGTTTGAAAAAATATCACTATTAAAGCTCCAAGAACAAAAACCATGGCGCGTTTTCTTCCATCTGTAAAATCAACTTTGGCAGCAGTCATATTTATTAATCCTGGTGGAAGAATTCCTATTACAGCAGCAATAAATCCCGATAAAAGTGGCAGGATGATGTTCATGTTATCAGTTTGCAGTTATCAGTTTGCAGTTATCAGTTTTACTAAACAGATAACTGACAACAGACAACACTACTTTTTAATTTTAAAACGAATATACGTAATTGCTTTGTTAATTTCCAAATATTGTTTTTCGTAAAACGTTTGAATTTCAGTTACTTCTCTTGGCGCACCTTCATTTTTGTAAACATTATGATTGGCATATAAAACTTCGTGCCCTTCACCGTGTAATAAACCTAAAGTATAGCCGTGCATGAACTCAGAATCGGTTTTTAGATTTACAACGCCATCAGCTTTTAAAATTCTTTTATATAATTTCAAGAATTCTGAATTGGTCATTCTATGTTTTGTGCGCTTGTATTTTATTTGTGGATCTGGAAATGTTATCCAAATTTCAGACACTTCACCATCGGCAAAAATATGATTGATAAGCTCTATTTGAGTTCTAACAAAAGCTACATTGTGCATTCCTTCATCGACAGCCGTTTTTGCTCCACGCCAAAATCTAGCTCCTTTTATATCAATTCCAACAAAGTTTTTCTCTGGATAACGTTCTGCTAAACCAACAGAATATTCGCCTTTTCCGCAACCTAATTCAATTATTATTGGATTGTCATTTTTGAAGAAATCTGAATTCCATTTCCCTAATAAAGGAAACTCATTTCCTACTACTTCCTCTCTTGTTGGTTGAAAAACGTTGGTGAACGTCTCGTTTTCCTCGAATCTTTTTAACTTATTTTTACTTCCCACGTTTCTATAAAATATTTTAGCAAAATTAAGGAAATAATATCCACCACAAATAAAGTTTTGATAATGTTTATGTAACCTTAACAAAACAGCTATTCACTTATTTTTGTAAAAACTATTTATTTTGAAGAAAAGAAAAGTTGAAGTTGTAGTTATTTCTGATGTTCATTTGGGAACTTATGGTTGCCATGCAAAAGAATTATTGCAGTATTTATCTGAAATTAAGCCAAAAATACTCATTCTAAATGGCGATATCATTGATATTTGGCAATTCAGAAAGTCTTATTTTCCGGCAAGTCATTTGAAAGTGATTAAGAAAATCATTTCGTTAAGTTCAAAAGGAACTAAAGTTTATTATTTGACAGGAAATCACGACGAATTTTTAAGAAAATTTACCGATTTACATTTAGGAAATTTAAGTTTGCTTAATAAATTAGTTTTAGATTTAGATGGAAAAAAAGCTTGGATTTTTCATGGAGATGTTTTTGATGCTTCAATAAATCATGCAAAATGGCTGGCTAAACTTGGTGGTTGGGGTTATGATATTCTAATTATAATAAATCGTTTTCTGAATTGGATTTTGGCTCAAATGAATAAAGAACCTTATTCACTTTCAAAGAAAATTAAAAACAATGTTAAATCGGCTGTGAAATTTATCACTAACTTTGAAAATGTTTGCACTGATTTGGCTATTGAAAACAACTACGATTACGTAATTTGCGGACACATTCACGAGCCAAAAATTGAATTTATTTCGACAGAAAAAGGAAAGACAATCTATTTAAATTCAGGTGATTGGATTGAAAATTTAACAGCATTAGAATACAACTATAAAAAGTGGAAATTATACAAGCATGCACCAAGTGAGATTGTTACTGAAGAAGAACAATTTGAATATGAAAACCAACTTGCAGAACAATTTATAACTCTATTAAAAAACTAAAAATGACTAAAAATATTCTCGTTGCTCCACTAAATTGGGGTTTAGGTCATGCAACTCGATGTATTCCTATTATTCGTGAATTAGAAAAAAATGGTTTTACACCAATTATTGCTTCAGATGGTGTTGCTTTAGCTTTATTAAAAAAAGAATTTCCTCATTTAACAGCTTTAGAATTGCCTTCTTATCAAATTGAATATGCCAAAAAAGGTGAGAATTTTAAATGGAAATTGATAAAAAATAGTCCAAAAATGATTACTGCTATTTTGTCTGAAAAACAATTAGTTAAAAAATGGATTAAGGAATATGATTTAAAAGGAATTATTTCAGACAACCGATTAGGCATTCATTCTAAGACAGTGCCTTCCGTTTTTATGACGCATCAATTAACAGTTTTATCAGGAAAAACAACATGGATTTCTAGTAAGTTACATCAATTTTTTATTAGAAAATTTGATGAATGTTGGGTTCCAGACATTGAAAAAACCCCAAATTTGACAGGAAAATTGGGGCATTTAAAAAACTCCAATATAAACGTAAAATATATTGGTGTTTTGAGCAGATTAGAAAAAAAAGAACTTGAAATAAAATACGATATTATGGTTCTGCTTTCTGGTCCTGAACCCCAACGAACTATTTTGGAAGAAAAACTTATTGAAGAACTTAAAGACAACAAAGAAAAAGTAGTTTTTATAAAAGGAAAAGTAGAAAAAGAACAAAAAACGGAACAAATTGGCAACGTTACTTTTTACAATTTCATGCAATCAGACGAACTAGAAAAGACTTTTAACGAGAGTGAAATGGTACTTTGTCGCTCTGGTTACACAACCGTTATGGATTTGTGTAAATTACAAAAGAAAGCTTTTTTTATACCAACTCCGGGACAATTTGAGCAAGAATATTTAGCAAAAAAATATAAGCGAGAAGGTTTAGTACCTTATAGTAAACAAGATAGTTTTGTTATTGATGATATTCTTTCAGTTCCTCTATACAACGGTTTGCCTTTGATACCTTCGAAAATCAATTGGAATCAATTATTTTTGCTTTTCGAGCGTGAAGGAGAATTCTGATCCTTTACCAAATTCACTTTCAATATAGATTTTTTCATTGTGTCCTTCAATAATGTGTTTCACAATTGAAAGTCCGAGACCTGACCCACCCTCACTTCTTGCACCACTTTTGTCTACTCTGAAAAAGCGTTCAAAAAGTCTTGGAATATGTTGTTGTTCAATTCCTTCGCCGTTGTCTCTTACACGAACAATGATTTTATTTTTAACCAAATCTTCAATGGATACTTCGGTTGTACCATTTTCTTTTCCATATTTTATGGAGTTCATTATAAGATTTGTAAGCACTTGTTGAATTTTTTCTTGATCTGCAAAAACGTTTATTGGCTTATTATATTTTCTATCAAACATTAAAATAATGTTCTTTTTATCAGCTTGCATTTCGAGCAAATCAAATACATTTTGAATTAATTCTACAATATTAAACTCCGTAAAGTCTAAATTCAAATCGCCCATTTCTAATTTAGAAATCATATCTAAATCTTCTACAATATAAATCAATCGTTCAACACCTTTTTCAGCCCTTTCTAGATATTTTTTCCTTTGATCTTTGTCTCTAACACCATCAACCAAGGTAGAAATATAACCTTGAACCGTAAAAAGTGGTGTTTTCAATTCATGAGAAACATTTCCCATAAACTCTCTTCTATATTCTTCTCTTACTTTAAGATTTTCAATTTCTAATTTTTTGTCAGTAGCAAATTTCTTAACCTCTTTTGTTAGAGTTGCCATATCTGTTGTAATGGATTGACTTCGTAAAGTTGTCGAATCTAATAAAGAAACATCATCGTAAATCTTTTTCACACGACGATAAATAAAATGTTCTACACGATATTGAAGTACAAAAAATGAAAATAAAGCAATTGAGATTGCATAGATTAAACAAAACAGCCAAGAAAATGTGGCAAAGAAAAACAACAAACCAGCAACTAAGCTAGTTGAAAAAAGTGTAATATACAAAGTTGATATTACAGCAAATCTATATGTTTTTTTGAAATTTAATGACATTTTAAAAAGTTTTCAGTCGCAGTTTTCAGTTTTAAAAAGTAAACACTCGTAGTTGTATAGACAAATATACTACAAACCAAATTAACTTCTATTCATCAGACCAAATATGCAAACTGAATTCTGTTATCTGAATTTCCTAACTAAAAAAATTAAGCTTCAAATTTGTATCCGACACCTTTAATGGTTTTAAATAAATCTTCGCCAATTTTTTCACGAAGTTTTCTGATATGAACATCGATTGTTCTTCCGCCAACAATAACTTCGTTACCCCAAACTTTATCTAAAATCTCTTCTCTTTTAAATACTTTACCAGGTTTTGAGGCCAACAAATAGAACAATTCAAATTCTTTTCTAGGAAGAACAATTTCTCTTCCATCCATAACTATTTTATATTCTTCACGATTGATTTCAATGCCTCCAACATTTAGGTTTTCACTTGAAGTTGTTTCGTCTTTAAGTCGTCTTAATAAAGCTTTTACTTTACTTACCAATAATTTTGGCTTTATTGGTTTAGCAATATAATCATCTGCACCTGCATCAAAACCTGCTACTTGAGAATAGTCTTCGCTTCTTGCTGTTAAAAATGTTATGATGATATTACTCAATTCAGGAATTTTTCTAATGTTTTCGCAAGCTTCCATCCCGTCCATTTCTGGCATCATTACATCCATAATGATTAGTTGTGGACGTTCCTTTTTTGCTACTGCAATTGCTTCTTTACCATTAGATGCTGTTACAATTTTATAACCTTCTTGAGTCAAGTTATACCCTACAATTTCTAGGATGTCTTGTTCATCATCAACCAATAAAATCTTTATGTCTTTTTTCTTCATAACGCAAAAGATTATGTTGTTCTGCGATGTAAATATACTATTTTATAAGTAATTAATTCTTATTAAAAATGAGTTAACGGTAATTTAATCTGTTAACAATATCATAATGTTATAAAAACATAATAATAATTTTTGATTAAGATGAACTTTACATTCTAGGTGTTACTTTGCCAAAAATTATTAAACCTCATGAAACAAAAACTATTATTTATAACAATTTTATTTACAGCTTTTTCTTTTGCTCAGACCAAAAGCGTTATTAAGGGTAAAATTACCGACAAAGATATGAATAATGCACCTCTTGCATTTGCAAATGTTTCTGTCAAAGGTTCTTCAAATGGAGTAACCACTAATGAAAAAGGAGAATACTCTATATCGCTTCCTTCTGGAGAATACGTTTTGGTATTTAGCTTTATTGGTTACGAAACCATTGAAAAAATAATTGATTTAAAACCTAATCAAACAATAGAAATAAATGTTTCATTAGGTAGCGGTGGTTACAAATTGGATGACGTTGTAATTAAGAGTGTAAAGAAAAGAAATACTGAAACAGCTATTCTAACAGAAATAAAAGAAGCAAAACAAGTTGTAAGTGCTATTAGTGCTGAACAAATGTCAAAAGGAACTGATGGAAATGCAGCTCAAGCTATTCAAAGAATTCCAGGAATAACAATTGTTGACGGAAAATTTGTAATGATTAGAGGATTAAGTGAGCGCTACAACAATGTATTGATTAATGGTTCACTTGCTCCAAGTACAGAAATAGATAAAAGAACATTTTCTTTTGACCTAGTTCCTACCGGACTTTTAGATAAAATGGTTATCTATAAAACTGGTTCTGCAGATAAACCAGGAGATTTTTCTGGAGGTATTATTTCATTGAACACTATCGAAAGTACCTCAGACTTTACAAAATTTGATATCAGTTTTGGTTACAGATCAAAAACAACATTCAATGATTATCTACAATCTGAAGGTTCTAATACAGATTTTGTTGGGATAGATAACTCTTTTAGACCATTACCGTCAAGTTTTCCAACTACATCACAATTAAATAATAGTGCGGCTACTTCACAACTTCGTGTTGACGCTGCAAGATCATTACCAAATAATTTTGATACTAATGGAAGTAATGCCTTTTTAGACAATAGCACAGGTTTTTCATTGGGTAGAAAAATCAACCTAGGAAATACAAAAATATTTAGTGTTAACGCACTTAATTATTCTACAAGCTATCAGTCTTTTTCAAGAAGTTTTAGAAGATATAATTTCTTGAATGCCGGCGAAACAAGACCTACAGATTGGTTTACATTTAATGACATGAACTACCAACAAGAAGTTCGTATTACTGCATTGTCAAATTGGTCATTAAAAACTGCCAAATCAAAATTTACTTTCAAAAATTTATTCAATCAAATTGGAGAAAACGAAACTACAATTCGTGAAGGAATTAATTTTAATCAACAAGCTAATAACACATTAAAAAATTACATGTATGCTTATAAAAGCAGAAGTATATATATGGGTCAGTTAAATGGCGAACATAATTTAAATTCTAACAATACTATTGATTGGGTTGTTGGATACAATTATATCAGAGAAAATGAACCAGATTTAAGACGTTTTAGAACTTTTAAAGATGTTAACTCAACTTCAGACAACTATACATTTCAAGACCCATCATCTTCTAATTTATTTTCTGGTAGATACTATGGAAACTTAAGAGAGTTTAGCGCTAATAATGGTGTTAACTACACTTATACTATCAATAGAGATTCAGAAACAGAAGAACGTTCTCCAATAAAAATTAAAGCTGGTTACTTGGCAGATTACAAGTTTAGAATTTTCAAATCAAGATATGTATCTTATGTTTTGAAAGATTATCTTACATCAGCAAGAAAAGACGAATTAAGAAACCTTCCTTTATCAAATATTTTCAGCAATGAAAATATCAATAATCAAAATGGATGGGTTTTAGAAGAAGGAACAAAACCAGATGATTCATACAAAGCAGACAATACTTTATTAAGTGGTTACATCAACACAGAATTACCACTTGGAAGATTTGATATTAACATGGGTGTTCGTGTAGAAAACAACACGCAAAAACTAAGAGCTTTTTCAAATGGTAATCCTGTAAATGTTGACAATCCTGTTACATCTATTTTACCTTCATTGAACATTGGATATAATATCAATGAAAAATCTTTAGTAAGAGCTGCTTATTCAAGAACAGTAAACAGACCTGAATTTAGAGAAATTGCACCTTTCTTATTTTATGATTTCGAATATGAAGTTTTAAAATTTGGAAATGCCGACTTAAAAGTTGCAACAATAGACAATATTGATTTTAGATACGAATGGTATCCAAGCAAAGGAGAGACTGTTTCACTTGGAGGTTTCTATAAAAAATTCACTAATCCAATTGAGCAAATTATTCAAAGAACTGCTGAAGATCCATCATTCAATTTTAAAAACGCAACTAGTGCAGTAAATTATGGAGCTGAATTGGAAATTAAAAAATCATTCAAAGACTTAACCAATATTCCAATTTTAAATAGACTTTCTATCAACATCAACGCTTCTTACATATTCTCAGAAGTTGACCTTGGTGCTGCAGCACAATCACAAGATTCTAAAAGAGCTTTACAAGGACAATCACCTTATATTATTAACGGTGCTCTAGGATATGAAGATGAAAAAGGGCTTGGAATTAATTTAATTTACAACCGATTTGGAAACCGAATTTTCTCTGTAGGTGATGACGCTTTTAATACCTATTATGAAATTGAACGTAATCAGCTTGATGCAACTATTTCTAAAAAATTCAAAAAACTAAAAGTTAAACTTGGTTTACAAAACATACTTAACGATCCTTTCAAACTAATGGAAGATTCTAATAGAGATAACAAAATAAATAAAGCTAACGACAATGTGATTTCTTCTTTTAGAAGAGGCGCATTGTACACTTTAGGTTTTTCTTACAACTTATAATACTTAAACTCAAAACTGTAATACACAAAAAAATGAAAAAAATAATCTTACTTTTATTACTATCTACTTTATTCACATCGTGTTTAAAAGATGATTTATCCTTTGGTACTGATGGAGATACAGAAAATTATGTAATCCTTTCTGGAGATTTAAATACTCAAACGCTTACTAAAGGTGTTCGTTATTTAATTAAAGGTCAAGTCTTTGTTAAAGACACTAAAGTTTTAACAATTCAACCTGGAACTGTTATTTTTGGCGATAAAGCAACTAAGGGAACACTTATTATTACTCCTGGAGGAAAAATAATTGCAGAAGGAACAGCAAACGAACCTATTGTATTCACTTCGTCACAAAAAGCAGAATCAAGAGACCGTGGAGACTGGGGTGGATTAGTAATCTTAGGTAAAGCTAAAACAAATCAAACCAATCCAGCAATCGAAGGAATTAATCCTCCTGTAATATTTGGTGGTGATGATGACGCAGACAATTCTGGTATTTTAAAATATGTAAGAATTGAATATGCAGGAATTGAATTAACACCAAACAACGAAACAAATTCTATAACTTTAGGTGGTGTTGGAAGTGGAACACAAATGGAATACTGTCAAGTATCATATGGAGGTGACGATGGTTTTGAATGGTTTGGCGGTACTGTTAATGCAAAACACTTGATATCACTAGGTTTGTGGGATGACGATTTTGATATTGATTTTGGATACACTGGGAAAATTCAATTTGCTCTTGCAGTTAGATACCCAACTTTTGCAGATCAATCGGGTTCAAATATTATCGAAACTGATAATGGTCCTAATGATAATGTAACAACATTACTAACAGAAGGTGTTATTTCAAACTTAACAGGAATTGGTCCAAGATTAACTAATGCTCAAGCTATTAATGCAAATTATCAACATGCTATTGATTTGAGAAGAAGAACTGCATTGACTATCGCAAATTCAGTTTTTGTTGGTATGCCAAGAGGTGTTAGAATGAATCAACAATCTGTTTTCGATAATTATAACAACGGAACAGGATTTCTTTTAAATAATATAATGTCTGCCCCATCAAGTACTTTCACTGTTGGAACAGGTATGACTGCTACCGCAACCAATGTACAAAACCTGTGGAATGCAAATAATACAAATGTTGCAGGAACCGATTTCGAAACTCCAACAACAGGAATTTACAATACGCTTGGACTGAATCTAAATGTTTTTTACGGAAATAACACTCAAAACTTTTACAGTTCAAACCCAACTTATCAAGTAACAAGTGGCACTTTAACTACTGGCGCTTCATTTACAAATGCAAAACTAAACAATACTTTTTTTACCACTACAACTTATAGAGGAGCATTTGGAGCAACAGACTGGACAGCAACTTGGGCAGAATTTATTCCGAATTTAAAAGCTTATTAAATTTTGTTTAAATAGGGTATATTTGATGAGTTTAATCACTACGATTAAACTCATCACTTTTATTATAGAACTATGAAGTACTTATTAATTTTATCTCTATTTATTTTTTTCTCTTGTTCAAAACCGAAAGATACCATTCCTCAAAACCATCTTTCGCCTGAAAAAATAGAAGATTTTAAATACAAAATAAGTCGTTATATTGAGAAATTACCTCGATTAGCAACAGAGAAAAATAAATTTAATTCACAATTTAACACAACCTATAAGCTGAGTGCAAAGAATAGTGAATTAATGCACTATTGCATTGATGAAGACAATTACATCTATTTTGCCATTAGCAAAATCGCTCCAAGTATAAAATTAAAAAAAACAACTACTGTAGGAAAATTAAAATTTGATAAAAACGATTCAATAGTTTTCTATCAAGAAGCTTTTAGAACCTGGAAAATGGAACCAAAAGAATTAGAAGAGAAAACAAAATTGCTTTTTGATAAATATTTGAACAACGAAGATTTATCAGACTATTATACTGTAAATTCCAATCCTGAATTTTATATTGAATTTCCTGATGAGATGACAAAATTTGACACTATCAGCAGAACTTGGAAAGTTAATAAAAAATAAAAAAGGGCTGACTATAAAAAATAGTCAGCCCTTTTTTTGTTTATTAATTAAACTTAGTATTTATCAGCAATTGCGTTGTGATTGAATTTTTTTACATCAACAATACGATTGTCAACAAAACTTACTTCGCTTACGCAAACGCTATTTGAATAATACATCCATTTACCTGTTTTCTCACCATTAGTATATTCTGCTGTAGCTTTTAGATTTCCATTTTCATCGTAAGAAGTCCATTTTCCATCTAACTTTCCGTCTTTAAAATATCCCACTTGTTGAACAGCACCATTTTCATAATGATAAGTAGTTTTAACCAATCCATTTTCTGCTTCTAAAACTGGCTCAATTGCTTGACCAAATGATAAACCAGAAATCATAACTACTAGTAATAAAAGAAACTTTTTCATGATATTTGGGTTTTTGAATTAATAATTAGATAACAAATATATAACTATTTTTACAATAAACAAACTTTTTCTTAACAATTTGGTAACATTAGAAATTTAAAGTGAAAACTTTTGAAATTTATCTACTAAATGTAATTACATAAGCATTAAACAATTAATATAAAATTTGTTAAAATTGTGGTTTTTGGCATTGTATCTGAAAACTTATTCATACATTTGCTCTAACCTAGTTGAACTCATGACAAAAAACTACTTTTATATTATTCTTTTTTTCCTAATGCTAAGCACTACAAGTGTGATGGCACAAGACGGAAAACCAGCATCAAAAGTGCAGGAGAACACTATTGAAGGCTTGAGTTTTTACCCAAATCCTGCAACTGGTGGAAAGATTTACATATCTACAAAATCAAATGAAGATAAGCAAATTACCATCTTTGATGTTCTTGGAAAAAAAGTACTTCAAACTACTCTTTCTTCTAGAGAACTTAACATTTCTTCGCTTTCACCAGGAATTTACCTTATTAAGATAGAAGAAGGTGATGCAAGCGCTACTAGAAAATTAATTGTCAGATAGTTAAATAACTACATAGTTAACTATTTTTTTTACTTTGATTATTTTTATTTAAAAATAGTATTTATCTTTGTATCCTAAAATTATATTTAAAATTATGAAAAAACTTTACACTTTATTATTTGCAATTATTTCATGTCTTGGTTTAGCCCAAGTATCAACATCCTTTCCAGGCACTGGTTCATTAAACGCAAATGGATGGTCAACTCATAGCGGAGCAACTCCAGGACAACTAACTATAACTACTGGATCGTTAACTTATAGTGGATTAACATCAACAAACAATAAAGTAGCATTAGTTGCGGGTAACACAGAAGATGTTAATTTAGCTTCTACATCTAATCTTACAGGTTTAGTTTATTATTCCGCAATATTAAATGTCCCAAGCGTAGCAGGACTTCACCCAAATACTGCTGTTGGTGATTATTTTTTAGCAACTGCAGCAACTGCAGGCACCACAGGTGTAACAGCTTTCAGTGCAAGAATTTATGTTAGAAGTGGTGCAACAGCTGATACTTTCAACTTAGGTGTATTAAATAACAGTGGAGGGACTGCTGCACCAACATTTGTAACAACTGATTATCCAGTAAATACCCCAGTATTTGTTGTAGTAAAATATGATTTCGCATCGAACACAGCAAGTTTATTTATGAACCCAGCTATCAGTAGTACAGAAGGAACACCAAATGCAACAAATAATACCGGAACTACTCTAGCGCCGGCTCAAATTGCATCTATGGTTATCCGTCAGGGAGGAAATGCAACAACAGGAACTGGTAATGTAGAAATTGATGAATTAAGATTGAATACAACTTGGGCTGATGTTACATCTCCTGCATTAAAAGTAAACCAAAACGCTATCGCTGGTTTATCAGTTTTTCCAAATCCAGTAAAAAATGGTGTTTTCTACATTAATACTGATGCAAATGCTGAAAGAACAGTTACTGTTTTTGACATATTAGGAAAACAAGTTTTAAACACTACAACTTCTGAATCTGCAATCAATGTAAGCAACCTTACTTCTGGTGTGTATATGGTTCAAATTTCTGAAGAAGGAAATACAGCTACTAAAAAATTGGTTATCGAATAATTAGTTTTAAAATTACATTAGAAAGCTCCAATTTATGTTGGAGCTTTTTTATTTTCATTACTTTTGCAGCGCTACTGTCCCGAAACTTCGGGATGTATCAGAATTAAACAAAAAGCATCTTAACTTTGATTTCATCTCAAGATATATTTACCATTCAAAACCAAAAGCAGTTTGAAAAAATAGCTTTAAAGGTTTTTCGTTTTCAATACGACAATAACAAAGTGTATCGCGAATTCTGTGAGTTATTGAAAGTTGAAAAAGGAAGCGTAAAATCGTTGCAAAAAATTCCGTTTTTACCCATTCAGTTTTTTAAAAGTCACGATGTTTTATCTTCAAATGATGCCATTCAAGAGACTTTCACAAGTAGTGGAACCACCGGAATGATTACAAGTAAACATCTTATAACCGATGTAACTTTGTATGAAGAAAGTTATCGCAATGCTTTTTCAGAATTTTATGGAAATATAGAGGATTATGCAGTTTTAGCTTTACTTCCATCCTATTTAGAACGTTCTGGCTCTTCTTTAATCTATATGGTAAAAGACTTGATAGCGCTTTCAAATAATGAAAATAGCGGTTTTTATCTACACAATTACGACGAGCTAATTTCAAAATTAAATGAACTTGATGCATCGGGACAAAACGTACTTTTGATTGGAGTAACTTATGCTTTACTAGATTTAATTGAACAACGAAAATTTCAATTAAAAAATACCATCATCATGGAAACTGGCGGAATGAAAGGCAAACGCAAAGAAATCATCCGTGAAGAATTGCATGAAATTCTTTGTAATGGTTTTGGAGTTTCTAGCATTCATTCAGAATATGGCATGACCGAATTATTATCGCAAGCCTATTCCTTAGGTAACGGAATTTTTGAATGTCCAAATTGGATGACCGTTTTAATTCGCGATACCGAAGATGCTTTGTCTTATGTAGAAAGCGGTAAAACAGGTGGAATAAACGTAATCGATTTAGCCAATATCAATTCGTGTTCTTTCATTGCAACACAAGATTTAGGAAAAAAATATCCCAACAATTCGTTTGAAGTATTGGGACGTTTTGATAATTCAGATATTAGAGGTTGTAATTTAATGGTTTTGTAATTTCATTAAACCACTTTTATCAAATAATAATTTTTCTTTCCTTTTTGAAGTACTAAAAATTTACCTTTTACTAAATCTTTTTCGGTAATGATATAATCTTCAGCAACTTTTTCTTTATTTAAAGAAACCGCATTCTGTTTCAATTCACGTCTTGCATCACTATTGGAAGCTAAGAAACCTGTTTTTGCAGCAAGTGCAGCAATCATGTCCAATCCGGCAATGATGTCTTCTTTAGCAATTTCGGCATTTGGAACACCATCAAAAACTTCTACAAAAGTAGCATCATCCAATTGGGCTAAATCGTCCATAGTTGGACTAAAAAAAGCATTCGAAGCAAAAATAGCTCTTTCCAAGTCTTCTTTTCCGTGAACAAAAGTAGTTACTTCTTCTGCTAAACGTTTTTGTAAAACACGTAAATGTGGTGCTTCATGATGTTCAGCGATTAAAGCATCTACTGTATTTTTATCTAAAAATGTGAAAATCTTAATGTACTTTTCAGCATCAACGTCGGTTGTATTCAACCAAAATTGGTAAAATTTATAAACCGATGTTTTATCGGCAGTTAACCAAACATTTCCACCTTCTGATTTTCC
>CANGUP010000019.1 GCA_947457105.1 Flavobacteriaceae bacterium | reverse complement strand
GAATAGTAGTAGATAAAGATGGTAAATAGATTTTAAAAGAAAGCTCCGATTAATGTCGGAGCTTTTTTTGTATTAGAATTTTGAAATAAATTCGTTTAATAATTTTTCTGAAAAAAATAAAGACGAATAAGAATCGTGTACTTGTGGATTATTTAATTCGAAATCGGCTAATTTATCTAAATATAATTTCAGTTGTTCTTTAGTCAATAGATTTCTATAATCCTGCTCTTGACGAATCAAAGTTTTAATGTATTGAGCCGTATCTCTTTCATCTTCGGAAACATTCATTTTGTTAAAAATAACTAATAATTCTTTATATTGACTAATGAATAAATCCTTGAAAATTGGATTTTGTTTTTCAGTATAATTTACAATTCCGAAAGTAATTCTACCTTTTGTTTGCCAAAAAATAGTTTCACCTTCTGCACCTTTTGCAACAAAATTTTGCATCACAGCAACTTTAAGCTTAATGGCTCTTTCAATTTGTCCGAAAGTTAACATCGGAGTGATTAATAAAAATAATAAATACTTCATTTTAATAATTTGATAAAAACAAAAGTAATTTTTTTTCTAAAATAGTTAATGCTTTTAACTAATAATTAGTGAATATGAAAACTATTTACTTAATTTGAAAGCTATAACCAAACCTACTAAAATGAAAAATTATACAATTCAGGAAATTAATGCCATTCTAAATGGTGAAATTATCGGAACTACCAACAACACCATAAGTGCTCCAGAGCAATTAGAAGTAGCTACTGAAAATGAAATTTCTTTCATTGGAAATAAAAAATACGAAAAATACTGGGCAGCTTCAAAAGCTTGTGCTGCAATAGTAAACCAAGATATTTCAATAGAACCCGGTGAAAATAGAGTTTTCATAAAAGTGAAAAATGCCGATTTAGCCATGTCTCAAGTTCTTGAGATGTTTTCACCTCCTACTCCAAAATTTAGTCACGAAATTCATCCAACAGCTACCATTGATACTTCTGCAAAAATTGGAAATGGTTCTAGAATTGGAGCTGGATGTTATGTTGGACCAAATGTAGTTTTAGGCGAAAATGTTACTTTATATCCCAATGTAACCATTCTTGACGAATCGACTATTGGAAACAATACGGTGATTTGGCCTGGAGCTGTGGTTCGTGAAAGATGTCATGTTGGTGCCTATTGTATTTTGCATCCTAATTGTACCATTGGCGCTGATGGATTTGGCTTTAGACCTTGTCCAGAAAGAGGATTGGCTAAAATTCCACAAATTGGTAATGTAATACTTGGGAATAATGTAGAAATTGGTGCAAACTCTTCTGTAGATAGAGGAAAATTCAGTTCAACAATTCTTGGTGATGGATGTAAGATTGATAATTTAGTTCAAATTGGACACAATAGTAAACTTGGGAAATTCTGTATTATGGCAGGAAATAGTGGTTTAGCTGGTTCAGTAACTTTAGGAAATGGGGTAATGATTGGAGGAAGTGCTTCTATAAAAGACCATTTAACTATTGGCGACAGAGCTATAGTTGGTGCTGGTTCTGGTGTTGCAGCCGATGTTGAAGCAGGGAAAACTGTTTTAGGATATCCAGCAGTTGATGCACGAACAGCCTTAAAACAATGGGCAATTTTAAAGCGAATGGCTACAGAATAACTATTTAACTATATAAACAAAAAAAGCCTTGAATTTCTTCAAGGCTTTTTAATTAAGGGTGGCTGACCGGGTTCGAACCGGCGACCCTCGGCACCACAAACCAATACTCTAACCAGCTGAGCTACAACCACCATTTTTAACGAGTGCAAATGTATTGCAAAAGTTTTATTTTACAAAGAAAAATTTAAAAAAATTATTTCAAATCACTTAAGCTATTGACTGTCAAATATCTTTCTACAGTATATCCTTCAGCGTAAGCAACACCAGTTATTCTTCCTAAGTCTTGGGCTCTATATTTTACACTATCTAAGAAATTTTTCGAACTTATAGGAGACTCTGGTTCTTTAGAATTTGGATCATAAAATTGTGAGCCATAAGCTAAAATTGATTCCATTTTAACTTCCATAAAATCTGAAATGTCTACTACAAAATCAGGTTCCAAATTTTTCCATTGAATATAATGATATACAACTTTTGGTCGCCAAGCACTTTGCTTTTCACCATTATATTCTGTTTCAATCATCCTTAATCCTGATAAAAAACAAGCGTCAGAAACTAATTTACTTCCTTTTCCATGATCGATATGCCTATCATCAATAGCATTACAAAGCACAATTTCAGGTTGGTATTTTCTAATCATTTCGATAATTTTCAACTGATGTGCTTCATCGTTTACAAAGAAACCATCGCGCATATCAAGATTTTCTCTAACAGAAATACCTAGAATTTGAGAAGCCTTAGCTGATTCCGAATTTCGAATTTCAACTGAACCACGAGTTCCTAATTCACCACGAGTTAGATCGATAATTCCGACTTTCTTCCCAAGAGAAATTTCTTTGGCAATAGTTCCGCTACAACCCAATTCGACATCGTCTGGATGAGCGCCAAATGCTAATATATCTAGTTTCATTTTTAAATAATGTATATTGTATTACTGTATATTGTATTACTGTATATTGTATTGCTGTATATTGTATTGCTGTATATTATATTGCTGTATATTGTATTGCTGTATATTGTATTGCTGTATATTGTATTGCTGTATATAGTATTGTTGTATATGTAAGCTTCCTAAATCCTAAATCCTAAATCCTAAATCCTAAATCCTAAATCCAAATTCCTAAATCCTATTATATCACAATACACTTTTAATAGTCAAAGACTTATTTTGTGTTTCTATAAACTCTTTTTCAGGATTGCTATCTTTTGTAATTCCGCAACCAATATATAAATTTACTTCTTTATTTTCAATTTTCATACATCGCAAGTTCACAAATAAATCCGTTTGTTTTTCTTTAAAGGTTTGAAAATCCTTATTCCATTCTCCTAAAAAACCTGCATAAAATTCTCTATTATAACCTTCGTTTTTTAAAATAAATTGTTTGGCAACCTCTTTTGGAAATCCACAAACTGCAGGTGTTGGATGCAAAGAATTAATAATATTTGAAACATTATTTACATCCTCAATTTCAGCTTGAATGTCAGTTTTAAGATGAACTAAATTTCCAGCTTGTTGATTATAAGGTTTTGAATAAGTTACATTTTCTGAAAAATATTTTAAGTTCTTTACAATGAAATCGGTAACTATTTGCTGTTCTAAAATTTCTTTATCTCGCCACTTAATCAATTCTAAATCAGCGTTTAATTGTGTTCCAGCTAAAGAAACTGTTTTAACCAATTTTTTATCTATTTTTAAAAACTGTTCTGGTGTTGCACCCATCCAAAAACCAATTTTAGGATGATAAAAACAATATTTAAAAGCTGATTTGTAATTAAATAGTAGTTTTCTAAAAACCAATTCAATATCAAATTGATCAACTTGTGTGGTTTCTTTTCTTGATAAAACTACTTTTTCAAATGTTCCATTTTGAATAGAGTCAATTCCTTTTTTTACCAAACTCTCAAACTTAACTTTATCCTCTAAATTGGTTTCTGACTTAAAATTATTTTCAAAAATAAAATCAGAATTTGAAACTTCTTCAAAATAAATATCCGAATTATCCTCTGGAATTAAATACCGCTTTTGATTATCAAAAGATACAAATGCAAAACCACTTTTATCATTTTCAAGCTCAAATAACGCATCATTTTTCTGAAGAAAAGCTATAATCTTGTCGGAATTGGGTTTGCAATAACAAACAAATGGAAGTTTGTTATTGAACTGCTCTTTTACTTTTTGAAATAAGAAACTCATCGTCCTTTGCTTGGTAAAATCATATTCGTTAATTTACATAACGATATCAATCTATCGGCTTCATCTACAATTCTAATTTCCCAAAGATGAATACTTGCTCCTTTGTGAATAATTTTAGCTGTAGCTGTTACCATTCCTTCACGTTTACTTCTAACATGATTGGCTGAAATCTCTATCCCACGAACCTCTTGTTTTTCTGGATTTACAAACATAATTGATGCCGCACTTCCAACGCTTTCTGCTAAAGCAACAGAAGCACCGCCATGCAACAATCCCATGGGTTGATGCACTCTAGGATTTACAGGCATCGTTGCCACTAGAAAATCTTCTCCAGCGTCGATGTATTCAATCTCTAATGTTTGCATTAAGGTATTTTTAGACCACTCGTTACATAGTTGTAACATCTTTTCTTTATCAAATGACATAGCAATAATTTTATACAAAATTAGTCATTTTTAAATTACTTGATTAGGATGTAAACTAATAAGTAACTTTTGACGTTATCTATTTTTGAAATTTCAAATTATTACATACATTTACCAAAATTCAGTGATCCATGCGTAAATTACTTTTTTTATTATTTATAACTATTGCTCTAAGTTCTTGTAGAAAAGACTTTGAATTTGAACCCAATACTGGCGGATTATCATTTTCAAGAGATACCGTTTATCTTGACACAGTTTTTACTAACATTGGTTCAAGTACCTACAGATTAAAAGTTTACAACAAAAGTGACAAAGACATATCAATTCCAAAAGTTCAATTAGGAAAAGGAATCAACTCTAAGTACCGATTAATGATTGACGGAATGACTGGAGATGCTGGTACTCAAGGTAAAATTTTTAGTAATGTAGAATTGCTCGCTAAGGACAGTTTGTTTATTTTCATTGAGGTTACAAGTGATGTTGCAAGTGCCAATCCTACTGATTTTCTTTACACTGACCAAATACAATTTACTAATGTAACTGGAGCTCCGCAAACGGTTGAATTGGTTACTTTAATTCAAAATGCTATTTTCATCTATCCAAATCGTACACAGAATGTTGATAATTCATATACCTATGAAAATATTTCTTTAGGATTGGATACAGACGGAAATGAAATTAAACTCATAGGAAGTAATTTAAGCGAAACCGATCCAGTAAATGGTGATGAACTCCATTGGACTAATGCAAAACCCTATGTAGTTTATGGCAATGCTTTAGTTCCGAATGGAAAAACATTAGTTGTTGATGCTGGAGCCAGAGTACATTTTCATGCCAATTCAAGTTTGATAGTCAATCAAAATGCATCTATTCAAGTTAATGGAGGTGACCCACCTGCCAATAATCCAGAAAATATAACTAATGAAGTGATTTTTGAAGGAGATAGATTAGAACCATCATTCGCAAATGCACCTGGACAATGGGGATCAATAATAATTTTATCGGAGTTAAATACTAACACCATTAATCATCTTACTATAAAAAATGCTACTGTTGGATTATTAGCCCAAAAAAGATTAGCTGTAGATGAAGACGATACACACCAACCTAAAGTTACCATTACAAATTCTCAAATATACAATTGCTCCAACGTAGGTATCTTAGGTAGAGACGCACAAATTACTGGTTCTAACTTAGTAATCAACTATTGCGGTGAGGCAAGTTTGGCAGCAACTCTTGGAGGTTCCTATAATTTTACACATTGTACATTTAACAACAATTGGAATAGCTCAAGTCAGGTTGCTGTGCTTTTGAGTAATTATTTAGAAACTTCAACTACGCTTTATATTAGTGATTTGAATACAGCAAATTTTAACAATTGTATCATTTATGGAAGCAACCAAATAGAAATGTTTCTTGATAAAAAAACAGAAGCACCATCGTTATTTAATTACAAATTCAATCATTGTTTGATTAAATTCAACAATATCAACAACCAGTTTACTAACAATTTATTGTATCAATTTAATAATACAAGTCCTACTTCAAATTATACTTCTTGTTATATAGCAACTAATTCTTCTACATTTAATCCGAAGTTTAAGAATGTTTCTAAAAATAAATTATGGCTAAGCGAAGCTTGGAATACAGCAATGACTAATGATGCTATATTTAGCTCTTTCAATGATATTGTTGGCAATTCACGAAGCTCTAATGTTGCTTTGGGTGCTTATCAATTTGTTCCTTAAAAATTTTAATACAAAATAAAGAAGGTTTCAGTTGTCAAAATTGAAACCTTTTTTTTTACACAATTGTCAAAAACTCGTTAAAAACTATTTACTTCTTTTTTGGCACTCCACACTATTTGACTTAAATTTGCACTACAACATTGTACAGACAAGTCACAGGCTTCTCTCTACCACAACAACACAACACAATGATTCACTTTTTCGGAAACGAAACCGCTACTGTATTTGCTGTGCAATCACACAACGAATTATCCGCAGAAACTACCTCAAAATTAAATTGGCTTTTTGGCAACGCACATAAAATAGATAAATCCGTACTTGCGGATTTTTTTGTTGGTCCACGTGCCGCAATGGTCACGCCTTGGAGCACCAATGCCGTCGAAATTACTCAAAATATGGGAATCGAAGGCATCATTAGAATTGAAGAATTTGAAAAAGTTTCTAGTGATTTTTCCGATTTTGATCCAATGCTTTTGCAAAAATATTCAGAATTAAATCAAGATATTTTTACCATCAATATTCAACCAGAAGCTATTCTTGAAATTGAAGATATTGCAGCTTACAACAAGCAAGAAGGTTTGGCGCTAAACGATGAAGAAGTTATTTATTTAGAGAACTTATCTAAAAAACTAAATCGAAAACTTACCGATTCAGAGATTTTTGCGTTTTCACAAGCCAATTCTGAACATTGTCGTCATAAAATTTTCAACGGAACTTTTATTATTGATGGCTTAGAAAAAGAAACTTCTTTATTCAAATTAATCAAAAAAACATCTTCTGAAAATCCGAACGATATTGTTTCAGCCTATAAAGATAATGTGGCTTTTGTAAAAGGTCCGAAAGTGACTCAGTTTGCTCCTAAAAGTGCTGATAAACCTGATTTTTACCAAGAAAAAGAATTTGATTCGGTACTTTCTTTAAAAGCAGAAACCCACAATTTTCCAACAACCGTTGAACCTTTTAATGGTGCTGCAACTGGTTCTGGTGGTGAAATAAGAGACAGATTGGCTGGCGGACAAGGTTCACTTCCTTTAGCTGGAACTGCGGTTTATATGACTTCATACTCAAGATTGACCAACAATCGTTCGTATGAAAATAATGGTATGCCTGAAAGAAAATGGTTGTACCAAACGCCAATGGATATTTTGATAAAAGCATCCAATGGAGCGTCCGATTTTGGAAATAAATTTGGACAACCTTTGATTACTGGTTCGGTTTTGACATTTGAACATCAAGAAAATAACTCAATAAATAACTCCGACAGAGTTTTGAACTCTGTCGGAGTTGATTCTCGAAAACTTGGTTACGACAAAGTAATCATGCAAGCTGGTGGAATTGGCTACGGAAAATTAGATCAAGCCATCAAAAAGAAACCGCAAGAAGGTGATAAAATTGTAATTCTTGGTGGTGAAAATTATAGAATTGGAATGGGTGGCGCTGCGGTTTCATCTGCCGATACTGGTGCTTTTGGTTCTGGAATTGAATTGAATGCGATTCAACGTTCGAATCCTGAAATGCAAAAACGTGCTGCTAATGCCATTCGTGGATTAGTAGAAAGCGATAACAATCCAATTGTTTCTATTCACGATCATGGTGCTGGTGGGCATTTGAATTGTCTTTCAGAATTAGTTGAAGAAACTGGTGGTTTAATCGATTTAGACAAACTTCCTGTTGGCGATCCAACGCTTTCTGCTAAAGAAATTATTGGTAACGAATCGCAAGAACGAATGGGATTGGTTATAGGCAAAAAAGATATCGAAATCCTTCAAAAAATTGCCGATAGAGAACGTTCTCCAATGTATCAAGTTGGTGATGTAACTAACGACCATAGATTTACTTTTGAGTCTAAAACTACTGGTGCAAAACCAATGGATTATGCTCTAGAAGACTTTTTCGGAAGTTCGCCAAAAACGATTATGACTGACAAAACTATAGTTAGAAATTATAGTGATTTAGCGTATTCACAAGAAAATATTCCTTCATATTTAGAAGAAGTTTTAAAACTAGAAGCAGTTGCTTGTAAAGATTGGTTAACCAATAAAGTCGACCGTTGTGTTGGTGGAAAAGTGGCCAAACAACAATGCGCAGGACCATTACAATTGCCATTGAATAACGTTGGTGTAATGGCTTTGGATTATAATGGTAAAGAAGGAATTGCAACATCAATTGGGCACGCTCCTATTTCGGCATTGATTGACCCAAAAGCTGGAAGTAGAAATGCGATTGCTGAAGCTTTATCAAACATCGTTTTTGCTCCTTTAAAAGATAATTTAAAATCGGTTTCACTTTCTGCCAACTGGATGTGGGCTTGTAAAAATGAAGGTGAAGATGCAAGATTGTATGAAGCTGTTGAAGCTTGTTCTGAATTTGCTATCGAATTGGGAATCAATATTCCGACTGGAAAAGATTCGCTTTCTATGAAACAAAAATATCCAAATGATGAAGTAATTGCACCAGGGACAGTGATTATTTCAGCTGCTGGAAATTGTTCGAATATTACTGAAGTGGTGGAACCTGTTTTACAAAGAAACATAGGTTCGATTTACTACATCAATTTATCGCAAGATGATTTTAAATTGGGTGGAAGTTCGTTTGCTCAAACCTTAAATAAAATTGGTTCAGAAACTCCAACTATCAAAGATGCCCAGTTTTTCAAAAAAGCATTTAATACAATTCAAGAATTAATAAAAGATAGACAAATCGTTGCAGGACATGATATTGGAAGTGGTGGATTAATCACAACTTTATTAGAAATGTGTTTTGCTGATGTTAATTTGGGTGCAAGAATATCCTTCGATGCTTTCGCTGAAAAAGATTTAGTAAAAATCCTATTTGCAGAAAATATCGGAATTGTGCTTCAAGCAAATGATGATGGTGTTTTTGAAAAAGCATTTGAAGGTATAGAATACTACAAACTTGGTTCGGTTGAAAGTTCTGATGTTTTAGAAATTGATAGTTTCAAGTTTCAGGTTTCAAGTTTCAGAAAAAATTGGTTTGAAACCTCATTCCTACTCGATCAAAAACAAACCAAAAATAGCAAAGCTAAAGAGCGTTTTGAGAATTTAGGACAACAAGCATTACAATATAAATTTCCAAGTCATTTTACAGGATTGAAACCTGTAATTGATGCAACAAAACCTCGTCCAAAAGCTGCTATTATTCGTGAAAAAGGAAGTAATTCTGAGCGTGAAATGGCGAATGCAATGTACTTGGCCGGATTTGATGTAAAAGACGTTCATATGACCGATTTGATTTCGGGAAGAGAAACTTTGGAAGGCATTCAATTTATTGGTGCTGTTGGTGGATTCTCAAATTCGGATGTTTTGGGTTCGGCTAAAGGTTGGGCTGGAGCATTCAAATACAACGAAAAAGCAAACATTGCTCTGAAAAAATTCTTTGAACGTGAAGACACTCTTTCTGTTGGAATTTGCAATGGTTGTCAGTTGTTTATGGAATTAGAACTAATCAATCCGGAACATGAAGTTCATGGCAAAATGCATCATAACGATTCGCACAAACACGAAAGCGGTTTTACTTCGGTAACGATTCAAGAAAATCATTCTGTGATGTTGAATACTTTGGCTGGAACAACTCTTGGTGTTTGGATTTCGCATGGTGAAGGAAAATTCAAATTGCCTTATGCTGAAGATAAATACAATATTGTAGCCAAATATGCTTATGAAGGTTATCCTGCCAATCCAAATGGTTCTGATTTCAACACAGCGATGATGTGCGATAAAACAGGAAGACATTTGGTAATGATGCCACACATTGAACGTTCAACATTTCCTTGGAATTGGGCTTACTATCCAACCGATAAAAAGGATGAAGTTTCGCCGTGGATTGAAGCTTTTGTCAATGCAAGACTTTGGATTGAGAAACAATAACTCGTTTTATAAAACATTTGAAATCCTTAATTGTATTAAAGTAATTAAGGATATTTTTATATATTTACGAATAGTTACAAACAGTTATAAATGTTTGTAAATTTTGTTTGTGGCGGCTGTATACAAGTTAGTCGATATGCTAAAAAACTCCGTAGAATTTGAGAATTTATGAATAAGACATTAAAATTATTTTTAGTTTCAGTTTTAATTTGTTCTTGTGGCAATTATAAAAGTTTGCAAGCTCATCGAGAAATAAATGTAGATGAAATTTATAAATCATGGAATAAACTAGCGACGACATCTAACGAAATGCAAACCGAAATAAATCTAAATAAAATTGACAAAAATTCTCTTCGTTTTACATTCTTACAAGAATTGCAAGGTCAATACAGAGAATTGTCAGACTATTATATAATAGAATCTCCAATATCGGGTGAATTTTATATGCCAAGAATTTGGGTAATGTATAGCAGAAATAAGAAATCTACTGACGTGGTAAAATTTGAATTTATACAACGTAATTGGAAGTTTAAAGACAGTTTTCTTTTACCATATATGTTTAAATATCGTTACAAGGAATATATAAGAAAAAATGAAAAAGAATTCAATTACCACGATGTTACAATATCGCACGTCATAAATGACAAAGTTGTTTCTTGTGATTTTTTCAAAGCTGGATCAATGAAAAAGTTTGTATTTGAATTACCCGAAATGTCAAATCATTTTTAATAATTATGCTGAAAAGAAATAAAGCCCAACGCTACCGCGCGAATCCCTTCGCGTGGTAACTAAACAAGCTAAAGCAGTAATTGAGAAGTAGAAACCATATTAAAATATTTTATCAAAAAATACTATATTTACAATATATGACACGCTAAAGGATTCGCGCGTTAGCTAGGAAACTCAAGAAAATAAAGAAATTTTAAATCAAAAACAAAATGAATTTATTTGGATTAGCATTAATACTTATTTTAATTCCTTTAATGATTCAATTAGTTTTTGGAACTCTTGCAATAAAAAAGAAAATATCTTTTTCATTTGAATATATTACTTTATTATGTTGCTTTGGACAATTGATTTTCATTTATTTAGCAGTAAAAATCATATCAATTGATGCTCAAAATCAAAACGTAAAATGTGGAATGCCACAAGCTTCAATATTTTTCGCTGGAATTATATTTACGATAATTTTATTAGTAGCTATTATTATTCAATTACTTTTCAGAATGAAAATTAAAAAAAGTCAAAATTAATAAATGGAAATATTAAATAAAGTAGAAAATACCATGCTTCTAATTTAGTGGAATTAGAAACTTATTTGGAAAATATATCTTTCATAAATACTAATTCAAAATATCCCAATAGCCCACGCTACCGCGCGAATCCCACGCTACCGCGCGAATCCCTTCGCGTGGTAACTAAACAAGCTAAAGCAGTAATTGAGAAGTAAAAACCATATTAAAATATTTTATCAAAAAATACTATATTTACAAAACATGACACGCGAAAGGATTCGCGCGGTAGCTAGGGCTATATAAAAATTGGCAACAATAATATAAAAACTCAGTAAAAGATGAATATTCCAGGTATTGAAGACGAAATTTTTAAGTACAATAATTCACCATTAGAAAAATTATCTGGACTAACTCCTACTCAAACTCATGAGCTAATTTATAATCCTTTAAGTGAAAATTCTTGTATTAAATTTAGTTCTAATATAAATTCTGAAACAACTAATGAAATTCCTTTTTTCAGAATTTCCGAAGAGTTGCTAAAAATAATAAAACGTGATGGATTTATAAAACTCACACCACTTGGAGCACTTCCAAAAAAGATTCTTGTTGAATTATATGATTTTAAGTTTATAATTGATGAACATATTGAATCGGGAATTAATAAGCTTTATCGAGAAGATGAATGCATTTCAATAAAAACAACCCGAATTGTATGTGAATCAACAAATCTTGTCAAAAAAAGCAAAGGAAAATTATTGCTAACAAAAAATGGTGAAAGATGCTTGAAAATTGAAAATCGTGTCGAGCTTTTCAAAGTCATTTTTTTGATTTTTACAGAAAAATTTAATTGGGCATATAATGATGTTTACTCAAAAGAACCTGTTGGACAATATGGCTATTTATTTTCAATTTATCTTTTGAAAAAATATGGAGAAAATGAAAATTTTACAAACTTTTATTCTGCAAAATATTTACAAGTTTTTGAAAAGTTTATCACTCTTTTTGACGATGATTATTCAACACCAGAAAAGCAATTCAATAGTTGTTATACTGTAAGAACTTTTGAAAGATTTACAGAATGGTTTGGTTTAACAAACATAAACGGAAAAAATAATTTCTTTGACCAAGAAAATGCAAAAATTATAAAAACAAAATTATTTGATAAGATATTTGTCTATGATTAGGAATCACTTTTGCTAACCCAACGCTACCGCGCGAATCCCTTAGCATAGTAACAAAATAGACTAAAGCAGTAATTGAGAAATAAAAACCATAGTAAAATATTTTATCAAAAAAAACTATATTTACAATATGACACGCGAAAGGATTAGCGCGGTAGCTATGGGATATTTTATTGACAAAAAATATTTTTTATATTTGTAAATGCAAAATGACTTAAAAAATGAATTACACAATGTCCTTTCAGGAAAGAGCGAAGTTAGGTTTGGAACAATTATCCAAGCAATTGCCTGTTACCTTAACAATGGCGCGCAGACAAGCTCAACAATTGAAGACGAAAAGTCTCTCAAAAAACAAGAAACAAAGATTTTAGAAAATTACATTACAGAGAAAAAGCTTTGGATTGTTGATGTTGACTTTTCTCAATATGTCAGCGAAGGTGCTGAACAAAAAGTCTATTTAAAAGATAGCGAGCATGTTTTAAAACTTAATGACTCAATCTACTATAGTTCTTGGAAAGATTATTTTTATAATTTATTGCTCCATAATTACTTTTTCTCTGACACGGCATATGAACTAAAAGGTTTTACAAAAGAGAACAATATTTTATATGCAGTTGTTCAACAGAATTTTGTCTCAATTACCTCAAGTACAAACCTAAAAAGAGTCAAAGAATTTTTAACGGTTAACGGTTTTCAAAATAATCGTAATAATGATTATATAAATAAGGAACTTGGAATTATTTTAGAAGACTTACATGATGAAAATGTTTTGACACAAAATAAGATTTTATATTTCATTGACACTGTATTTTACATAACTGATAAATTCTGGCTTGACTAAAATAAAACAATCCACACGCTATCGCGCGAATCCTTACACATGGTAATAATATAAGATAAAGCAGTAATTGAAAAATAAAAACCATATTAAAATATTTTATCAAAAATACTATATTTACAAAACATGATATGCGAAAGGATTCGCGCATTAGCTAGGCTTATTTACAAGTAAACTACAACCGCTTGAAAAACCAACCTTTGAAAAGTATGAAAACACTATTTCTAATAATTACTTCAATATTTTTTACAAGCTTTGCTTTGGAAAATAATATTGGAAAATATGAATATCAAAGCACAAATTTTAGAGAAAGTATTGAATTGTTAAAAAATCAAACATTTGTTTACGAATGTTCATTACCATTCTCAAATTATCAAATCAAAGGCAGTTATTATTTAATTGGAGATAGTTTGATTTTGAATAGTAGTCCACAGAAAGATAAAATTATAGTTCGAGAACAGAATTCAGGAAAATTTGAAAATAAAGTTTTTAAGATTACCGATAAAAAAGGACAACTTTTAACTTTTCATCTATATATTACGCTAAATGATAATTCAGTAATATTCTTTAGAGATTGTTTTGAAAAAATAAAATTTAAAAGTAAGCCCATTAAAAGTTTCCACATAATTAATACAATAGGCTTAAAATCACCTGAATATGTATTAGAAGGAAAAAGCACAAACTGTTTCGAAGTTCAGTTTGAAAATATAAGAGTTTTTGATAATGAAAAATGGCATTTGATTGAAAATAAAATTCAGCCGAAAGGTTTCGACGGTAAAGCTCAAAACTATTTTCTGATAAAAAAATAGCGGCAGAAGTTAACCCAACGCAACCGCACGAATCCCTTCACGTTGTAACTTAATAAGCTAAATCAGTAATTGAAAAATAAAACCAAATTAAAGTATTTTACCAAAAAATACTATATTTACAATATATGACACGCGAAAGGATTAGCGCGTTAGCGAGGGGAATGGATTCGCAAGGTATCGAGGAATGCCTGACTTTGGATTGTAAAACAATAAATAAAAAAACTGCCCTAAAGCAGTTTTCTAAACTAACCAACAATACAAAAAAGTAAAACTATAAACTTTTAAAACTTATCGGTTTCCAAAACCCTCATGTTTCCGGGATAAAGAACACTTGGGTCATCTTCTGCTGTTACAAAAATCAGTTTCGGTATAGAGGATGAAACCGTTTCAAATTTTACATGAAGTTTTGATGTGCTAATAATTTGTCCCAGATTAATAGGATTATCATCTTCAGTCAACATCCAAACAACATACGTCATTCTTGGTGGATTCAATCGTTCTGGTTCTGCCAAATACGAAATTTGTAATTCAATATTATAATTTTTGTTTTTATCTTTTTTCACCGAAACTTCGCCTCTTGCAGCAGGAGTTATAGGTGAATTATTAAAAACGGTTTTCTTAGCACATGAAACACTTACCACTAAAAACAAAATCGAAAGAATCAAAATTACTTGTTTGATACTTATTGAAAATTTTATTGTTTTCATGATGATTATTTTTTCATGTTACGCGCCGCCATGTTTGAAATAGATTTACCTAAATCATCCATGTCTTTGTTAAATTCTACTTTAAACAATTCCCATTTTTCTGAACTTCCTTGTTGATCGTAGTCTTGAAGTTTAGCTTTCAAATCTTCATTTTTCTCTTCTAATTTGGCTAACTGTTCTGTGTACATTGCCTTATTAGAATCTTTTGAAGCATTGATAGTCACTTTCATATCATCAATTTGTCGTTGATTTTCGTCAAGTTTCAATTCGATACTAGATTTGAAAGTATTGTAATCGCTAACAGAATCTAATTTAGATTGTTGCAAAGCAGCTTCTGCATCTACAACATCTTCTTGTGCGTTTTCTAGTTCGCCTTCTTTAGCTTTTGGAGAATTATTACAACTTACTAAAAGCAAGCCCATAAAACTCATTAAAACCACTAATTTTAATATATGTTTTTTCATTTTTTGAGATTTTAAAATTTTGCAATGGCCTTTATACTAACCAACTCTAAAGGCCAAAGCAAAAAATATTATTTAGTAACGTGATCCGAATTCATTTGCAAAAGAGCATTGGCTTTTTCTTTCAAACTTGAAGAAACACTTTCGAATTTTCCTTCCACCATACCTTCTAATTCTGCTGCTTTGTCTTTCAACATTTTAGCATCTTTAGAAACCATTTTTTTGAAATCTTTGGCTTCACGACTCATTTTTTTCTTGAAATCTTTGGCCATATCTTCTGCTCCACCAGCAATCATGCTTCTTGTTCTTGTTCCTTTATGAGGAGCAAATAAAACTCCAAGAGTTACACCAACTAAAGCTCCAACTACTAAAGAACCAACAATTTTTCCTGTGTTATTTGAATTGTCCATTTTTATATTATTTAAAATTTATATCCTATTGTTGCTTGGTACCACATGTTTTTGTAACGTGGCGTTGTTGAATTTCCATCACCATCATTATTCTTAACATCCCATCCTCCTCTTAATCCGATAACTAAATGGTCAATATTAAAATCGACACCACCAGTTAAACCAAAAATGTTTTTACGTAAATTACTGTTATCAAATTCATCTTGTTGTGATGTAGATAAAGAACCACCTGTAAAATCATCAGTTTGTTTCATTAAGAAAGAAAATTGAGGACCGAACAATAAAGAAACATATTCAACTGGTTTTATTGAAACTAAAATTGGCACATCAATAAAATCTGTTGTTCTTGTCATTTCATAATTGGTTCCTAAAAAAGTACCTGTAGATTTGAATCCTTTTTGAGAATACAAAACCTCTGGTTGAATGCCAAATATTTTTCCTAAAGGAACTACTACAAATGCTCCTGCTGCTAATCCGAATTTTCCATCTGCTACAAAATCTTCCCCTTCTGAATCATATACATTAGAGTAATTAGTACCTGCTTTTACACCGAAAGTCAATTTGCCGCGATTGTCTGTTGTAGTAGTTGTTTGTGCTTTTAAACTTGTCGTTGCAAAGGCAACTAATGCGATCATTATGATTGCTTTTTTCATTTTTTCTTATTTAAGTTATATGCGTATTATTCATTATGTTATGCGTATTATTCATTATATTATAAAACCTTTCTGCCACTAATTATTCTAAGTAGAATAGCTACAATTGCTATTACTAATAAAATATGTATAAGATTTCCTGTGTTGTAAACAAAGAATCCTAAAGCCCAAGAAATAATTAAAACCACCGCTATTAGATAAAGTAAATTGTTCATGATATTTGTTTTTTTAGTTAGTATTCAACTCATTTATTATACCTCAAAGTTACTATTATGATAAAGCTTTTGTGTTACACTATCAACTATACGTTTTACACATTTACCACATTAATTGTGCTTGTGCTTTGTAGGAATAATAAGCAATGGAATTGAAGTTTGATTCAAAACATTTTCGGTGGTACTTCCAATTAAAACTTGCTCTAACCATTTTTGACTGTGCGAACCCATAACTATCAAATCTATTTTCAAATGCTTAGCCGTTTTAAGAATTACTTCTGCAAACTCACCATTTTCAACTAAGGTTTTAATTTTAGAATCGCCTAGATGCTTTTTAATTTTATCCAAATAATAACTTGCTGCATCACTTATGCCATCAGCATTCATATATTGATAGAAAGTGGCACTATCAAAATCGCCTATTCCTGTAAAAGGCGAGGTCAAAAAAGAGGTATAATAAACTTCATTTTCAACTACATGAAGTAAAGTCACCTCGGCATGCATAGCTTTTGCAAATGAAAAACCAATTTCTGCCATTCTTGTTGCTGTTGGATTATAATCCAATGCCATTAATACTTTTTTCATTGTGTCCATTTTTTAATTTTTTATAAATGTGAACGTAAAATCCAAGCCATTTTTTCATGCTCTTCCATCAAACCAGTTATAAAATCGGTTGAACCAGCATCGTGAAATTCTTTATCAAATTTGGAAATATTCTCCCTCAAGTTTATAATCACACTTTCATGATCTATCAATAGCTCTTTTATGAAACCTTTACTGTCGTTTTTCTCACTAGTAACTTCTGAAAGTTGTGTTAAACTCAAAAAAGCAGTTAAACTTGCAGGCGTATAAAACCCTAATTTGCGAATACGCTCTGCTACTTCATCAATAAATTCTTCTAATTGTCTATATTGTAATTCGAAGAAGGTGTGTTTTTCAAAAAAATCAGGACCTTCTAAATTCCAATGCGCCTTTCTTGTTTTGGTATAAAGTACAAACTCGTCGGCTAAAATTTTTGACAATTCATCAACAACCGATTGACCATTTTTTTCTGTAATTCCGATATGTGCTTTCATTTTTATATTTATTAATAATTAAAATTTATAGTTAAGAAGTTTGAAACACCTCATCATACAATTGTACTTCTACTCTTAAATTTTCATTTTCTTCAAAAACGAGTCGCGCCATTAAATAACTAACAGTTGATTCAGCTCCTTGATTCAAATTCACATGATGTTCTTCCAATCCATCATAACATCCGCCTGTTGCTGGATTATATACTATTTGAAGTAAATGATTTTTTCCTAAAAACCAATTAAAAGCGATTTCCATTTTTTCTAAATACCCTTCTTCATTAAATGATTTATAAAAAGTATTTAATGCCAATATAGTATAGGTAACATCAATGGGTTGCTCACCAAAATCATTAGCTCTTTTATCTTTATGATGCCAACCTTGATTAGAAATGACCTTAATTTGATTATCTCTAAAAATAATTGAGAGTAAAAAATCGAAAGATGTTTTGGCTGTTTTTCGATATAATAAACTTCCTGAACTCTTTGATGCATATAACATTGCTTCAGGTAAAAGGCTGTTAGCATAGGTTAAATAGTTTTCAAACCACTTCCAATTCTTATCAGAAACTCCTCTGAATTTTGACACCAAATTGTCTGCTAACTGTGTAATTATGACTTTGATAATTGCATTGTCTTTTTCTAAATTATAAAAATATAATCCTTTTATAGCAAAAGCAATAGCTCTTGGAGAATGAAAACTAGCAACAATTCTCAATGATTTTTCTAATGCGATTTTTGCCACATTTAATAATTTTTCGTTAAACAAATGCTGATACGAACTAAATTCACCCAGTGCCCAAATAGCTCTTCCGTTAGAATCTTCAAGATTTTCATTTTGATTTTTCAGGAAGAAATTTCCTTCCCTATCGACATAATTTAAAAAACTGCCATCTTCTTGCTGACAAAAAATAATGAAATCAAGATAGGTTGTAATTAATTCTAAATCGGCAACGTCACCTGTTAACTCATAGTGTTTTGAAACCGCAATTAAAGCACGAGCATTGTCGTCTAAAGTATAACCAGAATCTAAATCGGGTACTGATATTTGTGAAAACTGAATCATTCCATCACTTGTTGTCAATCGTTTGATATGATCTAATGATATTTTGGGTAATTCATATTTCAATTCCACTTTGTGTCTTGCTAAACTACTTTTTGTTAATTCAACATGAGCAATAGCCGCATTTTGCCAAGACGTTGAACTTATAGTATGCAAAGCATTAAGTCGCATTTGTTTTAATAACTTAGGATCAAAAAGCAATTTAATAGTTGCCTCTGCTAATTGCTCTGAATTTTGAAAATCAAAGTTGATTCCAGCACCATCTAATAATTCTTTAGCATGAGGAATTGGTGTTGAAATGACCGGACAACCACAAGCCAATGCATAAGCTAAAGTTCCACTCACCGCTTGATTAGGATCTTTTGAAGTGAAAAGATAAATCTTTGTTCGCTGCAAATAATCCATTAATTCTTGTAGTGATAAATAACGGTTTATGAAACGAACGTTATTCTGCAATCCCAATTCAAATACTTTTTCGTAAAGTGAATTTCTATATTTTTCACCATCACGTTTAAGAACTTCTGGATGTGTTTTTCCAATAACTAAATAGATAACATTTGGAAATCTTTCAATGATTTTAGGTAAAGCTTCAATGGCAGTTTCAATATTTTTTCCTTCACTCAATAAACCAAAAGTGGAAAGGATAATTCTATCAGCCAAATGAATTTTAGATTTATTTTCAGAAACTTCACCTGAAGTAACTAAATGCGTTCCATGAGCAATCACAGCAATTTTTTGATTTGCAATTCCATAATCGCTTTTCAAAATTGCTGCAGAAGTTTTAGTCATTACAATAACCGAATCAGAACAATCCACAATCTTACGAACTACTTTTTTTAGTTTCGAATTTGGATTTGGCAAAACCGTATGAAAAGTTGTGGTTATTGGTCTTTTTAAATGTGCAATTAACTTGAGTAAATAGTTTCCATTTTCACCTCCAAACAAGCCAAATTCATGTTGCAAGAAAATCATGGCTATATTTTTATCTGCGTTTATTCGATTTGCCATTTGAATAAACTGTTCTTTCTCATCGGTTTGAACAGTATATTTTACTTCGTCAGGATAATTATACTCTGTTTCTTTTGCGTTTAAAGCACAAACTTTTAATGAAAAACTATGCCCGAATTTTTCTTGGATAGCATTTCTTAAATCTTGCGTATAGGTTGCTATGCCACATTCTCTTGGTGGATAGGTCGTAATAAATAATATTTCTGGTAATTCTTTTTTAGCAAATAATTCAAGATTGGACTTTTCTACTACTGGCATTTTGAAAAAATTAATGCCTCTAACGTTATTCAATGCTTCTTTATAAACTATCAGGCTGTTGTTGTAAATTGGAAAAATATTAGCTCTCATGATTAACTTTATTTAATAATAATTCTTTTAATAATTCTTTTAAACTCAATGATGCACAAGCAATACACTTGTCTGCAGCACCATAATAAATGTATAATTCATCGTCAAATAAAGCAGTTCCAGTAGGAAAAACTACATTGTTGACAACTCCATTTAATTCATAATCAAATTCAGGAATAAACAGCGGATTTATTAACCTTGCAATAACTCTTGTTGGGTCATTGATATCCAATAAGGCTGCTGCTGCTGAATAAATATAGCCTTCAGATGTATCATAAACTCCATGATAAATTAGTAGCCAACCTAGTTCGGTTTCAATAGGTGGCGCACCAGCTCCTATATATCCTGACTCATGATTGGCACCAACAGGATCTAGAATAATATGCTTGTTGAAATGTAAAAAATAGTGTTCCCAAAAATCTTTGGTTAATTCTTTCAAATCATTTACCATAACCAATTGAATTCCTGGTCGAATGCGGTGCAAAAAAGCCAGTTTACCATCAATACGTCTTGGAAAAAAAACAACATCTTTGTCCCATAAATAAACTTGTTCGTTAGGATCAAAATGTCGAACGTGTCTAAAATATTTGGCATTCACCAAGTTATTACATTCTGCCAATCGTTTGAACTGGTCAAAAGTATATTTTGGCACTATAATTCCTTGTCTTTCAAACGTTTTTAGGTCATTTGAAGTTACTAAGGCTCCAAGCGCATTAATTCCGTTATAAGCAGTGTAAGTAATATAATAGACACCGTCAATTTTTACAATTCTTGGATCTTCAATACCTTTTGATGCATCATCTGTTAGAGGAATTAGTAATGGCGTGTTACTTCGCTCAACAACTTTTAATGGTCCATCTAATTTGCAATAACCAACTGTTGAATAATTTCCATTTCTAACCGCTCTATACAACATGTGAATTTTGGTTCCTTCTTGCATAACAGCAGGATTTAGAACACTATCATTTTCAAATGCTAAGTCTGTTTTTTTTAAAACAATTCCGTGTTTTTTTACTTCAATCATGACTTTATCTTTTAGTATAAAAAAAGTGCAACATTAGAAACGCTGCACCTTTTTATTGGCTCTTACATGTATTCGTAGTATCTCGTAAACTCTACGTTGCCCATATAATCAAGCCTAATTATGTTGTTACAGGTTGTACTTTTCTAATGATGTTAATTACTTCTTCCCTTTTTTTGTGAAGACGCAATTCCATTCTTTTAATCAAATCATCTTCTCTACCTCTTTCAAATTTCAAATCAGAATCTGTAAGTTGCGGAAATTTCTCTTTCAAATCGTCGGCTTGTTGACTCCAATCTCCTGAAATTTTTAGTGCTTCGGTACTTTTGTTGTGTTTTGCTTCCATGATTATTATAGATTAAATTGTTTCTTTTTGATATATCAAAGGTGAGATACTTCTTCAATAAAAGTGTTATAAGATTACAACCATAAATTACATAATTCACACATTAACAGAGTTTAAGAACAAAAAAAGCATCACTAATTGCGATGCTTTATTCATTTAATTTATTTAAAGTCTACATTTTACTCATGTACCAATGTAACTGCTTGTCAATTTTTTGAGTATGTAACACTTTAACAATAATTTGTTTCAATCTCAAAAAAGCAGTTTCGCTTTTCACCACATAATCTGCTGCTTTATGATGAATACATTTAATGGCTACATCAATCTTATCTTGTGATGAAAGCATAATGACTGGAACTTGTTGATTTTCCAGCTTTATTTTATCCAAAACCTCCAATCCATTCATGGCGCCTTTATTGATTCCGTCTAGATGATAATCAAGAATTATGATATCTGGATTTAGATTTAAATTATCAAGGCAAAGTTCACCTGTTGAAAATGTAAATATTTCAAAGTCGGCGCTCTCAAGGAATTCTATCTGTAGTGACTTTAAAAATAAGGCATCATCATCTACAAGGAACAGTTTTACTTTTTTTTCGTCTAGCATTATTTTGAATTTTTTATGGTAATAAGTTCTTCTTCCAATTCTTTACAAGCTTGTAAACAGATAGTTTCTAGTTGAGTAACCATTTTTAAAACCGTGACTTCATCTAGTTGTTGATTAGCAAATTCTTGTATTTTTTTGGCTATAATTTCAAAATCCTGATGAATTCCAACAATAGAAAAAGATGGTATTAGTTTATGAACAGTAGCATAAAGCATGCTCCAATCTTTATCAATATAGCTTTGTTTCATGGTTGAAACTAATGGTGGTGTTTGATTTAAATATAATAAAATCATTTCCGACATTAAAGCAGGATTGGATTTTGTACGTTGCATTAAGTAATTCAGATCGGTGCAACGAACTTGATTAATTCTTTGAACTGCTTCTTCATTAGTTTCTTTATTTTTTTTGTCTAATATTTTTACTATTTTGCTGTATAACAATCGTTCATTGACTGGTTTAGCAATATAGTCATTCATTCCAACAACGTTGCATTTTGATAAATCGGCAGTAGTTACATCTGCCGTTAAAGCAATAATTGGAATGCTTGATTTCAAAGTATTTCTAATGTATTTTGTGGCTTCAAATCCGTTCATTACTGGCATTTGTAAATCCATTAGAATAATATCATAATGCGATTTTGACATCTTGTCAATAGCTATTTGACCATTAGAAGCGATATCGCATCCAAAACCAAAATCATCTAACAACGTTCGCATCAGTAATTGATTTAAAGCAATATCTTCGACCACTAAAACGTTAATATTTTGAACTTCATCAGTAACTTCTTCAATTTCAACTAATAAATCTGCATCCAAATTTGTTTTTTGAAATGAAAGTTGAAAACTAAAAACAGAACCTTCATTAAAAACACTTTGCACTTTTATGTTTCCGTTTTGTCCTTCAACTAATTGTTTTACAATAGCTAGTCCTAATCCTGTTCCGCCATACAATCTTGAGGTTCCGCTTGAAGCTTGTTGGAAATTTTCAAAAATGGTACTAAGTTTTGAATCGAGAATACCAATTCCTGTATCGGAAACTGCAAATTGAATAATTACGTTATCATTGTTTTCATCTACCAATTTTACACTAACTACAACTTTTCCTTCGGAAGTAAACTTAACCGCATTACTAACTAAATTGAGAATTATTTGATGTAATCTAACAGGATCGCCAAGTAAAACCTCTGGAATATTTTGGTCATATTCTTTTATTAGAAAAATATTTTTTTCTTGACATTTAATATCAAATAAATGAATCATTGCCGATAAAGAAACGTCCAATTTAAAAGGTACTTTTTCAAAAGTCATTTTACCCGAATCGACTTTGGCTAAATCTAAAATATCATTAATAAGAACAATTAATGCATCACCACTAATTTTAATAGCTTGCAAATATTCTCTTTGTTTGGATGATAAATCTGTTTTTAAAACCACTTTTGTAAATCCAATTATGGCATTCATTGGTGTTCTAATTTCATGACTCATATTAGATAAAAACTGTTGTTTAGCTTTAACAGAATCTACTGCTACTCGGGTTGCACCTTCTGCTTTTATCTGTGCATCTTCTGCCCTTTTTGTAGCAATTTCTGCAAGTGCTTTGGCTTCAATTAGTTCTTTTTCTGCCTTTTTTTGTTCTGTAATATCTCTTGCCACTACCACTGCTCCAATAACATTACCATCAGCGTCTTTATAAACAGAGCCATTAAACAAAACATTCGTAAGTTTACCATCAATAATTACCAATGGATAATCTACTACAAAACCTTTTGCAAAAACTTCTTCATAACCTCTCTTGGCTAATTCTGGTTCGGTAAAATAATTGATGAAATCAGAACCAATTAAATCTTCTTTAGACACATCGGTAACTCTAACTGAAGCTTGATTGGTATCGGTTATTTTTCCTTCTAAACTGATTGTAAATAATGGATCACGACTCGCTTCGATTAAGCTTAACGAATATTGTGATGCCAGTTTTAAAGAATAATTATAGGCTTCTAATTCTTTGCTCTCAACTACTCTTTTTTCTTTTTCTTGGTTTTGAAAGTTAAGTTCTTTTCCGGCAATGACTAATTCGTTAGCACGATTTCGTTTTTCATCGGTTTGAAATTCAAGTTCTTTGTTTGCAATATGTAGTTCATTTGCACGATTTTGTTTCTCTTTATTTTGAAAAACTAATTCTTTGTTGGCAATAGTTAATTCACTTGCTCTATTTTCTTTTTCTTGATTTTGAAATACTAATTCTTTGTTTGCAATGGTAAGTTCGTTGGCTCGTTTTTCTTTCTCTTCATTTTGAAAAGCTAGTTCTTTGTTAGCAATGACTAATTCTGCAGCTCGTTTTTCTTTTTCTTTATTTTGAAATGCTAGTTCTTTGTTAGCATTTTTTAAATCTAAAGCCCATTTTTGTTCGGCAATATCTCTTGCAACAATAACAACACCAAGCACTTTTTGGATAGCATCTTTATAAATCGAACCATTAAATAAAACATCGGTAAGTTTTCCTTTATTGTGACGAAGTGTCAATGGCGAATCGGCTACCGAACCATTAGCGAAAACTTCTAGATAAACTTCTCTTGCTTTTTGAGGTTCTGTAAAATAATCAAAAAAATCAGAATCTGTAAGTTCCTCACGAGATAATCCTGTAATGTTTATGGTAGCTTGATTCATATCCATAATTTTACCGTCAATATTTATGGTTACTAATGGATCTAAACTTGCTTCTATTAAACTTCGAGCATATTGATTTTCTTGATTTTTCATGCTTTAAATTTCTTCAATAGGACATCTACGTTTGTCTTTAAGTAATTTGAAATGTGATGGCGATAATCCTGTAACTTTTTTAAACTGATTAGATAAATGCGCAACACTACTATAATTTAATATATAGGATATCTCAGTAAGATTTAATTCATCATACAAAATCAGCTCTTTTGCTCGCTCAATTTTATGATTAATAATAAATTGCTGAATGGTAATTCCTTTTACTTCCGAAAAAATATTTGACAAATAAGTATAATCATGATGAAGCTTCTCTCCAATATAATCAGAATAATTTACTTTGGGAACTTCATCTGTATAATGAACCATTTCAATAATTACATTTTTAATTCTCTCAATTAACACCGCTTTTTTATCGTCCATCAATTCTAAACCATAAACTGATAATGCTTTGTTTAATTCTGTAAGTTTCTCAACAGAAAGTTCCTCCATTATTTCAATTTCTCCCAAGTCAACCAATATAAAATGAAGCCCCATTTTTCTTAACTCTTCTTTAACCACCATTTTGCATCGAGTGCTAACCATGTATTTGATATAGAGTTTCATATAGTTCTAATTTACATTGTATTTGTTAAATTTTATTTCAGTTGCTTATTCTTCATACCCGCTTTTAATTACAGTAGAAATCATTTTAAACTGTACATTAGCATTAAACTGATGCTTCGAATTTGCTGGTATTATAATTCCTTCGCCCAACTTTAATTTGTATTTCTTGTCATTAATAGTAATTTCTGCAACGCCATCAATTATTTGAATATAGGTATCGAATGCAGAACTTTTTTCGTCCAATTCTTCACCTGCATCAAAGGACGTAACGGTTACATTACCAGTTGTTTTTTTTATTATTGTTCTACTTACCACAGCGTTTACCATGTATTCGATAATTTCAACAATGATATGAATCTTGGATTTTTCTAATTCAGCATTGTCATTGACTTTTTTCATTTTTTTTTGTTTTTTATATTATATTTGTATTTAAACAATTGTTAAAAAAACCATACACTACAAAGTTGGATAAACTTATCATGTTGTAGTTTACATTTAGATTTTTATAACTTACATAAATCACACTTTTACAAATGTTTTTCAGGTAAATTAGTTAAGTAATTGAGAAGAAAATCAGTTATTATTTAGGCTGATTTTATGAGGTTATAAACAGAAGTCATACTCAATAAAAGTATTTCAATATAAAGGTAGTCTAAATAAAAGGATATGTTCCATTTATAAATTTAATTGGTAAAGAATTTAACATAAAAAAAAGCGAATCTTACGAATCGCTAATGCTTTATTTATTCTTGGTTTCTTTTTGTTTTCGGCTCTTGTAGGCTTTTAGATATTCGCCTTTGGGCTTACCATCATCAAAAGAACTGAATATCACAGGAAATGCCGCTTTACTTCTAGCCTCTTCATTTGAAAATCCTTCATATTCTATTCTGTAAAGTGCCGAATACATTTGCGCTCTTCCAATTCCGTGATAGCAATGAATCAAAACCGGATAATTATCTTGATTGTCCATGATCTTGAAAAAAGAATCCAAATTCTCTTGTTTCGGAACTTGATCGGAACCATTGTTGAAGTAATTTACTCCAGGAATTTTTGCTACAGCTTCTTTCTCTGCTGTCAATTCTGCAGGAATTTCTGGATTGTTCACATCATCACCAGTTCCAGGAAAACGCAAATCTACAATTGATTTGATTTTATATTTCTTTACATAATCAGCAATTTCATCTGGAGGAATCACGCCACTTTTATATACTTTACCTTCAGTAATAGTCATAAAATTATAGTTGATATGTCTATGATAAACATAATTTCCGGTAATTCCCAAAACCACTACAATGAAAGCAATAATTATCTTCTTTTTAGTACTCATTTTATTTATATTTTGAAGTCAGTTTTTTGTCGATAATGCGATCCATATAATCTTGTAAGAAGGCTTTACAACGTTTTTCTAACAAATTCATTTCTGCATTGCGCTGACCTATTAAATTATTTTTTAAATCTTTATCTTCCTTTTTATAGAAACCAACCGCTTTCTCACCATCAAAGGTACAAATATAATTGCCACTCATCATCTGATAATGATCAGAAGAATAACGCATTACAAATGGTGGTACTTTTTTCTCGCTTATCAAGCTTCTACCCCAACTTCTAAAAGGCTTGTCATAACCTATCATATCTAGTAATGTTGGATATATATCAATCTGCTGTGCCCAATCTTTATTTACACCAACATACTTCTTGTTCGGACTAAAAAACAAAATCGGAACCGTATGAAAGTTTTGATCTTTCGAATAATCATCATAAAAAATTAAATTGTCATGGTCTGCAACCAATACGAAAATAGTATTCTGATACCATTTTTCTTTTTTAGCAGCATTGAAAAATTGCTTCAAAGCATAATCGGTGTAGCCAATACATTGGTGAATTGGATTATCTCCTTTCGGAAATTTACCTTGGTATTTATCAGGAACAATATATGGCTCGTGAGACGAAACCGAAAACAAGGTCGCCATAAACGGTTGCTGTTTTTTCGAAATCGTTTTGTTGAAATACTGCATAAAAGGTTCGTCCCAAATACCCCAAACACCATCAAAATCGGCGTCGTTGTTGTATTCGTTTTTACCATAATAATGATCGTAACCCAATATGTTTCCAAAACCTAAGAAACCCATAGAGCCATTAGGAGCGCCATGAAAAAACGAAGTATCATAACCTTCACTTTTTAATATAGACACCAACGATTCTATCTTTTGCTTCGGATAAGGTGAAGACGTAAATGCATCTTTAAAAGACGGAATTCCAGCAATAACAGACGACATTCCGTGGATGGATTTATAACCATTAGCATAACCGTTTGTGTAAATCATACTATGTTGAGCCAATGAATCTACAAAAGGTGAATATCCTTTATAGTTGCGAATATTCATGTCTCTATTAAAAGCACTAATGTATTCTTTAGCATAACTCTCCAAAATCAAGATCACCACATTAGGCTTTGTTTTCCGATTGTTTTTATAATGTTTGATAGGAACAATTAAGGAATCAATCGTTGTTTTATCTACCAAATTTACTTTCTTAAATGTATTGGTATTCCAAGTTCTAATAATGGCGAAAGGTGTATTTAAAACAAAATCAGCTTGAGAAGCATCTGTTACAAACCTACTAGCATCAAGCATATTGATTGGTCGAGTGCTTTTTCTAAAATCGCCTCTAATTCCTCCTATACAAAGTGCTGTAATCAATAAAAAACTCAACACAGAAGCCAAAAAATACTTAAAAGTTGGTTTTGAATCGTGGTGTTTTACTTTTACTTTTTTGTACAAATAAATCCACAGGAAAGCCATCAAGAAAAACAGGAAGAACACGTGCCAATAATTCACTAAAAAATTCAAGGCCAGCGAACCTTTATTACTCTCATTTTGAAGTGTATCCAACGACGCTCTTGTACTTCTATTAAAGGTATATTTATAATAAATAAAATCAATAAAATTGGCCGTATAAAAAATCAGATTGACTGTAAAATACAAGTAAAACAAAAACTTCTGAAATCCTTTTCTAGTATTAATTAGTAAAGGTAAAACCGATAAAATTATAAACAGCGAATTGGCATAGAGAATAGTAGTTGTATCAAATGCTAAACCGTGATAACACAATTTTATAAAGGCTACAAAAGAATCTATTTTAATTAAATTTTCATTATAAAAATAGAACAAAATTCGAGCCATCATATAAAACAAATAGGCCAAACCTATTCTGTAAAACAGCACTTTATATTCGTTAAGTCTAGGAAATTTATTCATCTATACGTATTACAATTTTGTGCAAAACTACTAAATTGAAGAAGGATATTTAAAAATAAATTGTTAATCTGTAATTTATTAATTAATTTGCATCAAAATTAGTAGCTATGATTCAAATTACGCGTTTGTTTGACTTCCCTTATTATCAATTAGAAAAGAATAATGTTCCAGATTGTCTTGTTACTAAGTACAATGGTGTTTGGGTAAAAACTTCAACACAGGAATATGTTGATAAATCAAATGCAATTTCACGTGCTTTATTACGCATGGGAATTCAAAAAAATGATAAAATTGCCATCATTTCATCGTCCAACAGAACCGAATGGAACATTATGGACATTGGTGTTATGCAAACTGGAGCACAAACTGTTCCAATATATCCAACCATCGCAGCTGAAGATTATGAATATATTCTAAATCACTCTGAAGCTTCTTATTGTTTTGTTTCAGATGATGTGGTTTTGCAAAAGTTGCTTTCAATTCAGAAAAACGTCCCTCTTTTAAAAGATATTTATTCGTTTGATGAAATCAATGGTTGTAAAAACTGGAAAGAAGTGCTTACATTGGGTGAAGATACTTCTAATCAAGATGTTGTTGAAGATCGAAAAAACAATGTCAAACCAGAAGAATTGGCTACTATCATTTATACTTCTGGAACTACTGGAAAACCTAAAGGCGTAATGCTTTCTCATAATAACATTGTTTCTAATGTACTAGACAGTTCGCCAAGAATTCCATTTGAGGAAGGAACGAGTCGAGCATTGAGCTTCTTGCCTATTTGTCATATTTTTGAACGTGTTATTTTATATATATATCAATATTATTCGGTAGCTATTTATTTTGCTGAATCTATTGAAAAACTTTCTGATAATATTAATGAAGTTAAACCAACTGTCTTCTCTGTTGTACCAAGACTTCTTGAAAAAGTATATGATAAAATCTATGCCAAAGGTGCCGAATTAACCGGAATCAAAAAGAAACTATTCTTTTGGGCAATCGATTTAGGTTTGAAATATGAACCTTATGGCGCCAACGGATTTTGGTATGAAACCCAACTTAAAATCGCCAGAAAACTTATTTTTAGTAAATGGCAACAAGGTTTGGGTGGCAATTTAACCGTAATGGTTTCTGGAAGTGCAGCCTTACAACCAAGATTAACTAGAGTTTTTGCAGCAGCAGGAATGCCAGTTATGGAAGGTTACGGTTTGACTGAAACCTCACCAGTAATCTCTGTAAACGACATGAGAAATGGTGGATTTAAAGTAGGTTGTGTTGGTAGAGTCATCGATAATGTAGAAGTAAAAATCGCTGAAGATGGCGAAATCCTTTGCAAAGGACCAAATGTAATGATGGGTTACTACAAAGACCAACAACTAACGGATGAAGTGATTATAAACGGCTATTTTCATACTGGTGATATTGGTGAAATCGACACTCAAGGTTTCTTGAAAATTACCGACAGAAAGAAAGAAATGTTCAAGACTTCTGGAGGAAAATACATTGCACCACAATTGATTGAAAACGCAATGAAACAATCCTTATTTATTGAACAAATTATGGTAATTGGCGATGGTGAAAAAATGCCTGGAGCGTTCATACAACCAAGTTTTGATTTTCTAAGAGAATGGGCAAAACGCCATCACGAAGAAATTGGCGAATTAAACGAAGAAATTGTCTCAAACACAAAAGTAGTTGCAAGAATCCAAGAAGAAGTAAACGAAATCAACAAAAAATTTGGAAATTGGGAAATGATTAAACGTTTCGAATTAACACCTAACATTTGGAGTATCGATGGCGGCGAACTTACACCAACACTAAAACTAAAACGAAAAGTAGTAAGAGAAAAATACAAAGACCTTTACGATAAGATTTATAGAACTGAATAGATTTAGAAACACCTTTTACTAGGTGTTTTTTTTTTATTTGATTAGTTTCTTTGATAAATAGGATAATTTATTTTATTGCATAAATTATATAAAACCTTTGACAAAAACATGAAAATTAGACCTCTTTTTCTATTCATTTTAATGATGACTTTCTTATCATGTGGCAAAAAATCGTCAGAACCAAATGAGTCATTTGAACTTTGGTCTAATCATGAAGCACCAACCGACTTCAAAATTTATAATGGTCAATACTGGAAATCATCGCATTGGAGTTATGAATACATTACTTTTTTGCATTTCAAAGCTCCAACTAATTGGATAAAAGATTTTATAAAATTAAATGATTTGCAAATAGCAACCGGAGAATATAGCATGCCATACGATGCACCAGAATGGTTCGCACCAAAAGTTGGTCAAAAAGTTTATATAGAAAATGGAATTACTCAAGGTTCAATGTATTTCGTTAATGAAAAAACAGGTGAAGTTTTCTTGTATGAAATACAATTGTAAGCAGTAAATTAATCATTCAAAGTTAATCCTTAATTATAAACAATTCCTATTCTTAAACAGTTAATAATTAAACCAATATCATATTAAACAATTCTTAATTTTTACTATTTTTATTCCATTAACCAATAAAACTATTTTAATTATGAATGTAAAAAACTTTATTATCGGAGGAATCGTTGGCGGAATTATCGACTTCCTTTTGGGTTGGCTGCTTTGGGGTATTTTGTTTGCAGACTTCTTTGAGTCAAAAGATGAAAGTCAAATGAATATGGCATTTATTTTTATG
>CANGUP010000018.1 GCA_947457105.1 Flavobacteriaceae bacterium | reverse complement strand
CAATAAAGGTAAAACGAAATGGTAAAGAGCAGACTTTAACTGGAAAAGCAATCTTGTCTTACCAAGAATCTGAAGGCTATCAAGTAGTGGAACCAACAAAACAAACTTTAAAAGAAGCTTGGTTAAAAGGATAAACTTGAATATATCCAATTTTTAAATCCTCAATTTATTGCATAAATTGAGGATTTTTTTATTATTTTGCCAAAAATAAAATAAACTATGCAAAAAATAATCATTGCTTTACTATCTCTTTTAGTAATCACATCTTGTTCTGAAAAAAAATCGAATAAAAACCTTCAAATAACAGGTAATATAAAAGGTTTAAAAAAAGGAACCTTATACATTCAAAGAATCAAAGACACTACATTGGTAGCAATTGATACAATTCAAATCGATGGCGATTCTCATTTTACGAGCGAAATGAATATTGATTCACCTGAAATGCTTTACCTTTTCTTAGACAGAGGAGTTTCTAATTCGGTTGACAACAATCTACCTTTCTTTGTTGAACCAGGAAAAATTAATATTGAATCTTCATTAGAATTTTTTACTGCTGACGCCAAAATAACAGGTTCAAAAAATCAAGAGTTATATGACGAATATAAAAAAGTAGTATCACGTTATGTAGATGAAAATTTAGAATTAGTTGTAAAAAAATTAGATGCTTCTAAAAATAAAAACACTACAGAATTAGCCAAAATTCAAGTAGAACAAGATAATATATTAAAAAGAAAATATCTGTACACTACAAATTTTGCTGTTAATAATGGAAGTCATGCAGTAGCTCCTTACGTAGCAGTTGCAGAAATCTACGATATTAATTTAAAATATCTTGATACCATTCAAAAATCGCTTACTCCAGAAATTTCAAAATCGCTTTACGGAAAAAAATTAAAACAACTAATTGAAGAAAGAAAGAAGTTAGAAACTAAATAAAAAAATCCCGTTCGACTAGACTGAACGGGATTTTTGTTTAAAAACAATTTTTATCTAAATGTTTTCTTACTCTTGTTGGATTTATAAAATTACCAGAACAATCTGGAATTCCATGTGTTTCATTAACATCAAGTGTTGCAGGATTATCAACAGCTAAACCATTAAATGGATAATAATAAGTAGTAGTCCCTACCACATATCTTCTTTCAAATTTAGTTTGATATCCATCACCATCATCATCTATATCTAACATATTCGGTATTCCATCTCCATCTGTGTCATAAATCTCTACGGTTCCATTTCCATCATAGTCATATCCTAAAAAAGGATTTTCTTTCCATCTTAATGTTGCTGGGATAGAAGGATCTAGTTTTCTTTCATCTTTAGATAAAATTCCATCCCGATCATGATCTCGGTATCGTAATTCATATAATTTGAAACTAAAAATAATTGGAGAGTATGGAGGTATCGAACCAGTTGAATTGTTATAATATGCTAAACCAGATGGTAAAAACATAATTCCAGCACCAAAATCATTAAATATAATTGGATTTGGACCAGGAGTTGTTGAATAAGTTCCTGTTTTAAAATTTGGCATAATGTGTGTCCAACCAGTAATTACATCCTGTAAACCAAACCAAATAGGGTTTGAAGCTTCATCAAATTGTTCGTCGGTCAATCTAATTCCTCTATAAGAAACGTGAATAGAATCAACTTGTGTTGGTCTTTTACCATTTACTGCATCACCTTCTCTAAATTTAATAAAGTATATTTTATATTCAATACCATCTTCCTTTACAAGAGTATCTTTAAGTGGATATTGTGTTTGAGTTCTTATAGATTGCTGTGTCCCACCAGTAGGAATTTCAGTAAATGTAACATCAAAATTCGTTGGATTAACAGTCATATAATGCGTATCTATGTAGTCATTAATAGAATCAAGATCTGCTGCATACTGCGTTGCAAAATCTCTTATTGGAATAACAGCAGGTTCATCCTCACGATCACAAGAAGTTAATAAACTACAAAATACTAAAGCAATAAGTATTTTAAAAATATTTTTCATTATTAGTCAATTTTAAGTGCGCAAGATACAATATTGATTTATTTTTGTAAACTATTTAACGTTGATTTTAGATATTTTTATGAGAGTAGATAAATACCTTTGGTGTGTTCGATATTATAAAACCCGAAATATGGTTACAGAAGCTTGTAAAAAGAACCATATTACTGTGAATGGTCAAGTTGCCAAAGCATCTAAAGAGGTTTTTCCGAGTGATAAAATCACCTTTAGAAAAGATCAAATTACTCATATAATTTCTGTTTTGGATGTTCCTGCCAATCGTGTTGGAGCAAAACTTGTTGATATTTATCGAAAAGATGAAACTCCTGCGGAGTCCTTTGCACATTTGGAACTGCTAAAACTATCAAAAGAACATTACCGAAAAACTGGAACTGGAAGACCAACCAAAAAAGACCGACGCGATCTAGATGACATCGAATTTAACACTGATATTGATGAAACTGAATAGTAATTATTGGGAAAAACGTTATCAAAAAAATGAAATTGGTTGGGATGTTGGCACCATTTCAACTCCTTTAAAAGAATACATTGACCAAATTGAAGATAAATCCATCAAGATTTTAATTCCTGGAGCTGGAAATAGTCATGAATTTGATTACTTGATGTCTAATGGTTTTCAAAATGTTTTTGTATTAGATTTTGCCCAATCACCTTTGGATAACATTCAAAAAAGAGTACCAAATTGTAATACCACTCAATTGATAAAATCAGATTTTTTTGAACATGAAAGCAAGTATGATTTAATTATTGAACAAACCTTCTTTTGTGCCATAGAACCATCTTTAAGAAAAGATTATGTTCGAAAAATGAAAGAATTATTAAATCCTAATGGAAAATTAGCAGGATTATTATTTCAATTTCCATTAACCAAAGTGGGTCCGCCTTTTGGTGGTTCTAAAGAAGAATATATTGCTTTATTTAAAAATGATTTTTATTTAAAAACATTAGAAACTGCACATAATTCTATAAAACCTAGAGAAGGAAACGAACTCTTTTTTATATTTACAAAAAAATAAAACCATGAGCCAAAATATCATTCTTACCAATCAAGAAATTGAACATAAAATTAAGAGAATTGCTTATCAAATTTATGAAACTTTCGTAGAGGAAGAAAGCATTGTTTTGGCAGGAATAGCTTCCAATGGTTATGTTTTAGCAGAAAAACTAGCAGTTTCTTTACATTCAATTTCGCCAATAAAAGTGATTTTATGCGAAGTAAAAATCGATAAAACAAATCTAAATTCTGAAATAACTACCTCAATATCAAAAGAAGAATATCAAAATAAAGGTATTGTTTTAGTTGATGACGTATTGAATTCAGGTTCGACGTTGATGTATGGCGTGAAACATTTCTTGGATGTTCCTTTAAAGAAATTCAAAACTGCAGTTTTAGTAGATAGAAATCATAAAAAATATCCAATAAAAGTTGATTTTAAAGGAATTTCGCTTTCAACATCTTCACACGAACATGTTTCAGTTGTATTTGAAGACAATAATAATTTTGCCGAATTAAGCTAATAAATTTTCTATTTCAGCAACGATTTGATCAATATTTTTATTATTTACATTTACTTTAAAAGTAGCTTGATTGTAGTAAAAACTTCTTTCAAAAAGATGTTTTGCTATGAGTTCTTTAAATTCATTATCATCAAAATTGGCTATCAAAGGACGTTTTTGTTTTCCTTGTAAAAGACGATTATACAATGTATCAATTGACGCTTTTAAATAGATAGAAACAACGTTTTCTCCATTCAATAACTCATGATTATTGAAATAACATGGCGTTCCTCCACCGGTGCTAATCACCATATTTTTCTCCTCTGAAAATAGTTCCAAAAAAAGTTGGTGTTCTAGCTTTCTAAAAAACAATTCGCCTTTGGTAGAAAAAAGTGCTTCGATAGACATTTTGCACTTTTCTTCGATCATTTCATCCAATTCCACTACGGAAAATCCAATCTGTTGTGCTAATTTTTTAGACACAACCGACTTACCGCTTCCCATATAACCTATTAAAATAACTTTTTTCATAAAATAAAACCTTATAAATTAAGGCATTAAGAGATAATATTAAAAAAAGGTAAATTTAAAACAAAATTGCTTTGAAAAATAAATAATATCGCCTTATATTTGCACCCGCATTGAGGAAATGCAATGACTTGGTAGCTCAGTTGGTAGAGCACATCACTTTTAATGATGGGGTCCTGGGTTCGAGCCCCAGCCAGGTCACAAAATAAAGTCGAGCATTTTGCTTGGCTTTTTTTATTTACGGCTTCGTGGAGAAATTGGTAGACTTGCTACTTTGAGGTGGTAGTGCTGAAAGGCGTGTGGGTTCGAATCCCATCGAAGTCACGGATGAATGAAATTCTAAATTAAAAGCTGAAAGCTCGCTTTCAAGTTTTTGATTTGGAATTTTATTTTTAAACCGGAGTTTTAAAGGATGGACGAAGTCAATCCCATCAAATTAAATAAGAATAGAATTCTAAACTAAAATTTAAAGTTATTTAAGTTTTGGTTTGGAATTTTTTGTTTTTATTGAGTTTTGTTTTTAGTATATTTGATTTAATTAATGAATCGTAGTGGCTATTTAAAAGTTATTTGCAAATTTACTAAAATCTGAACTTTTGATTATGAAATGGACTTTTCTTTTATTTTTTCCTTTATTAGTTTTTTCGCAAGACGACAGTTTTAATGGAATAAAAAAACTTCCAAAAGAAAAACTAGAAATTGTTATAATTGATAGCATTCAAAAAATGGAATCACTTGATTTATATAATTTCCTTTTGTACATAGAGGAAGAAAAACTAGCAAATCTTAAAGATTACAACAAACAGTTAATTGCAAAAATGGAAACATCAAAATGGTCAATAGAATTACACTTTTTATCTAAATTTCTAATTGAGCAAAAAACCGAAAAAAGTATTATTGAAAACATTTTGGATAAGAAAAAAAACATATGGGAATTAAATTCTAATTGGGCACCAAAATTTTGGAAAATGATTAATGAAAATAAATTAAACATTTCACCCAGCCCAATATATACAAAAGAGAAAATCGATGAGATTTTAGATGACTATATAAAAGAAAATAAGTTAGGAACAAATCCAATGCTTAGCCTCAATGGTTATGATCTTACAGAATATGAAAAAGACAAACTAAAAGAGTTTCTTTATAAATTTAATATTTTATATATAGGATTTGTCTCGAAAGAGGATTGCGCTAAAATTTATGGTTACCATGGAAGAGATGGAATGTTAATTGTAAATACAAAATAAAATCTGCTTATAAAAGCGGTTATCAGCTATAGCCAGATTTTCTTGATTTTAACTCTGTTTTTCAAAAAACTTTATCTTTGCAAATAGTATACAGTTCACTATTCGCTAAAGACCGATTGTAGAGAAATTTTACAACCAACAAAATTCCAAATTTCCCAAAAAAATTCAAAAATTTATCATTTGTTTAATTTTTTTAGTACTTTTGTTTAACAAAAATATCAAAACAATGAACAGTGTTAAAAATACTTTCAGCATTAAAGACTTAGAAAACCTTTCAGGAATCAAGGCGCACACTATTAGAATATGGGAGAAACGATACAATGTTTTGGAGCCTATGCGTACGGATACCAACATTCGTTTTTATGATTTGAATGCTTTACAGAAGCTTTTGAATATTACATTGTTGCACGATTATGGCTATAAAATTTCGAAAATTTCGAAAATGCCTCAAGAAAAAATTCCTGAATTAGTTCGCGATATTGTTTCTGCTAAAAGTGCTAAAAGCCATGCCATAAGTTCTTTTAAATTGGCAATGATGAATTTTGATCAATCCTTGTTTTTTAATACTTATAACACGCTTCTTTCAGAGAAATCTTTCAGAGAAATTTTTTATGAAGTATTTATTCCCTTAATGGAGGAAATTGGTTTCTTATGGCAATCTGATACAATCACACCTGCACATGAACATTTTATTAGCTATTTGATAAAATTGAAATTACTAACAAATACTGAGAAAATTCAAACACAGCAGCCTACAAGAAATGATAGATTATTTGTGTTGTATCTTCCGATGAATGAAATTCATGAATTGGGATTGATGTATCTTAATTACGAAATATTGCATAGTGGTTATAAAACCATATATCTTGGAGAAAGTGTTCCGCTAGATAGTTTGAAAGATTTAAAAAAATATTTCGATAACATAACTTATATTTGCTACATGACCGTTGAACCAGAAAAGGCAGAAATCAACAATTATATAAAACAACTGAAAGAAGAAATTCTTGACGACACTTCAGAATTATGGTTGATGGGAAGAATGACAGACCACGTAGAGCAAAAAAACTTAAATAATAAAACGAGAATCTTTAAATCAATCAACGAACTAGTTGAAAACATATAAATTTTTCTTAAAACTTTTTTATTGTTTAACTTTTTATTACTTTTTTAAACAATTATGAGAAAAAATATAAAAATAATAGGTTCAGGATTTTCGGCTTTAGCTGCAGCTTGCTATTTAGCAAAAGACGACAACAAAGTAACTATCTTTGAAAAAAACAGCACAATTGGCGGTAGAGCAAGACAATTAAAAAAAGATGGTTTCACTTTTGACATTGGCCCTTCGTGGTATTGGATGCCTGATGTTTTTGAAAAGTTTTTTGGTGATTTTAACAAAAAACCATCCGATTATTACAAGTTGACAAAACTATCACCTGCTTACAAAGTTTTTTTTGGTATTAATGAGTTTGTAACTATTGCAGATAATCTTCCAGATATTGTAAAAACCTTCGAACAGATTGAAGTAGGTAGTGGCGCAAAACTTGAAGCTTTTATTAAAGAAGCACAAAGTAATTACAATATTGCTATTAAAGATTTGGTTTATCGTCCGGGAGAATCTCCTTTAGAGTTGATAACAATTGAAACTGCAACAAGAGTAAATCAGTTTTTTTCAAACATAAGCAAAGATGTAAGAAAAAAGTTTACCAATACTAAGTTAATTCAAATACTCGAATTTCCTGTTTTATTTTTGGGAGCCAAACCATCCGATACGCCTTCCTTTTACAGTTTTATGAATTATGCCGATTTTGGATTGGGCACTTGGCAACCAACGGGAGGAATGTATAGCGTAATTCAAGGCATGGAGCAATTAGCAAAAGAACTTGGTGTTACGATACATACCAACTCAAATATTAGTAAAATTATTGTAAAAGACAAGAAAGCGGTTGCATTAGTTGTTAATGGAGAAGAAATACATGCAGATATAATTTTATCTGGTGCAGATTATCATCATTCAGAAACGCTACTTGATAAAGAACACAGACAATATTCTGAAAAATATTGGGATAAAAAAACATTCGCACCATCATCGTTATTGTTTTATGTTGGATTTGATAAAAAGTTGAAAAACGTAGAACATCATAATTTATTTTTTGATGTAGATTTTGATGTACATGCTTCTGAAATTTATGATCATCCTAAATGGCCCGAGGAACCATTATTTTATGCTAATTTTACATCATTGACCAACAACGATTTAGCTCCAAAAGATTGTGAAAATGGATTTTTTCTTATTCCCATAGCTCCAGGCCTTGAGGACACTCCAGAGCTAAGAGCAACCTACTTTAAAAAAATTATTTCAAGATTTGAAAAAATAACTGAGCAAAGTGTAGAAAATAATATTATTTTTATAGAATCTTTCTGCGTTAAAGACTTTATAAAAGAATATAACTCCTACAAAGGAAATGCATACGGAATGGCAAATACATTATTACAAACTGCTTTTTTACGACCAAAATTGAAAAGTAAAAAAGTTAAAAGTTTATATTTTACAGGACAATTAACCGTTCCTGGACCAGGAGTTCCGCCAGCATTAATTTCAGGGAAGCTTGTCGCAGATTTAATAAAAAAACACCGCTAAAATTTAAATAGATGAAATCACTTTTTGACACTGTATCTTTTGAATGTAGCAAGAATGTAACCAAGTCATACAGCACTTCGTTCTCCTCTGCTGTAAAAATGTTGGCTCCAAGTATCCGACAAGATATTTATAATATTTATGGATTTGTGCGCTTTGCTGACGAAATTGTTGATTCCTTTCACGATTACAACAAAGAAGAGCTGTTCAATTTATTTGAAAAAGATTTGGAAGCCGCTTTACAAAATAAAATCAGTTTAAATCCGATATTGAATTCATTTCAGCACACGGTTCATAAATATAAAATTCCAAACGAATTGATTGATGCTTTCATGAAAAGTATGAAACTTGATTTGGTAAAATCGGAATACAAAACTAAAGAAGAATACAACGAATACATTTATGGTTCGGCTGATGTCGTTGGTCTGATGTGTTTGAAGGTCTTTGTAAACGGTGACGAAGCAAAATATGAAGAATTAAAACATGCTGCAATGCGATTGGGTTCGGCATTTCAAAAAGTAAATTTTCTTAGAGATTTGAAAGCAGATTTTGAAGATTTAAGTCGTACTTATTTTCCGAATACCGATTTGACAAAATTAGATGAAGCTTCAAAAAACGAAATCATTAGAGAAATAGAAGCTGATTTTGAAGCCGGCTATCAAGGAATTGTTGGTTTACCTTTAGAAGCTAAATTTGGTGTTTACACAGCATACATTTATTATAAAAAATTGCTTTCTAAATTAAAGAAAACACCATCAACTGAAATTAAAAATACTAGAATTAGAGTTCCAGATTATCAAAAATATGGTCTTTTTGCTAGATGTTATTTTTCTTATAAATTAAATATTATATAAATTATGTGGTTACACGTATTAGTTTTTGTTCTAACGTTTGTCATAATGGAATTTATGGCTTGGTTTACTCATAAGTATGTTATGCACGGCTTTTTATGGTCACTTCATGCCGACCATCACAAAAAAGATCACGATTCGTGGTTTGAAAGAAATGATGCGTTTTTTATCTTTTATGCCGTTGTAAGTATTGGATGTTTTTTATTATGGCAAAAAGGAATACTAGAAATTGGAATTTCAATTGGATTAGGAATTTTTGCATACGGATTGGCTTATTTTATTGTACATGACATTTTTATTCACCAACGATTTAAATTGTTTAGAAATGCCAACAACATTTACGCAAAAGGTGTAAGACGAGCACACAAAATGCATCATAAACATATTGGTAAAGGTGATGGTGAATGTTTTGGAATGTTGTTTGTTCCCTTAAAATATTTCAAAAAATAAAAAAATCCGATTCTTGCGAATCGGATTTTGTTTTTACAACTAACCTCAATTTAATAATTATTATAATAACTATTTCATTAATCCTGTTAATGCTTCTAATTGCTTCATATCGATATTAGATTCTTTCAAAACCGATAGAAAAGTCATTGCATCTGCTGGATTCATATCTTTTCCTAAAATTCTTACTACAGCAAATCCGTTATCGCTTTTAGCTCCGTAAAGGATGAATTCATCTACATGGTCTTCATTACCAACAAAACTTATTGAAGCTCCATCTTTACCAGAACCAAATTTCATCAATTGCTGATAATTGGTAGTGTCATTCAAAATCTCATTGATTTTCTTTATTTCTATATCAAACTCCGATTTGTTTTTATCGTTAATTTGATAAGCCAAAATATTCATTTTTTCAAAAGATGATAATGCTTTACTTTGATCTGCTGTTAACTTAGTTTTATCTAAATTCAATATACTAGGAGAAACATCTACAACCACAAAACCAGGCTTTTCTTGATTGTCAACAAAATATTTCTGTAAACTTGGCTTCAAATTGCAACTGATTAAAAGTAAACTTAAAGCGATTGCTAAAAAGGTGATAACTCTCATAATATTATTTTTTTCCAGCTTTTTTCAACTCAGCACCACCAGGTAAATTCATTTTGTCCGTAAGAGCAGAAAGCTCATCTAAATCAAAGTTTCCTGTTAAAGACATCAATACAGATTCTTCTTTTCCTGAACCTTCAATGAACATCAAAAGTTCTTTTACTTGAGATTCGGTTGCGCCAGATTTAACATAAATTCTTACTGTTTTACCTTTTTCATTTATTCTCATTAACTCCTCTAATCCAACAGTTTTGACATATTTATCAGCAACTGCTTTCATATCGTCACTCTTTTTGTCATTAGCAGTTACAAACACTTTTAAGTTGTCTAACTTCTTGATTAAATTAATGTATTGTTGTGATTGCTTGTCTTTTGCATCTACTTTACTCAACATGGTAAACATTTTTTTGTTTACAATAATAGTAGTGATATCGTCTTGATTATCAAATTTATCAAAGACTGATTGTGCAAATAATGTATTAGAAACTAATACTAAAGCGATAATTAAAATTATTTTCCTCATGATTTCTATTCGTTTTTTGACTGATTATTTTTTAAAAATTCTATTTTTTGATTGTTCATACTCATTAATATAACTTACACTTTCTATGCCAGTATTTAAATGTTCTGAAACTAATGCTAAAGCTTTTTCTGTTTGTTGAAGTGCCAACTCTGGATTATCTTCTGGAGTACAAGCCACAAATTGCTCTTCTTTATCATTAATAAAGTACATCATCGTACCAACACCAAGCATTACAACAACTGAGGCTGCAATAGATAACCACAATACGACATTTCGTTTTTTAGTTTGTAGTGGAATTTCTTGCGTAAACTGTTGCTCTTTTGCTTGAGAGAAATAACCAAAAATGGTTTGGTATTGTTTCAAATGCTGCGCAACATCTGTGGAAGAAAAATAAACTTTTAATTCATTTTCTTCAGCAATACTTGTTTCTCCTTCAAAGTATTTGTCTATTAAATTTTCTATTCTATCCAATGCCATAATTATGTGTTTTGGTCATTATTTCTCTAATCGTTTTTCTAGCTCGTGAAAGCGCCACTCTAATGGTTGCCTCACTCATGTCTAGTATTTTTGCAATATCTTCAAATTCGTATTGCTCAATGTCTCTCATTTGAATAATCAACTTTTGCTGTTCTGGCAAATCGTTAATTATTTTTTCTACCCAGCTCAAACTATCTTCATCCTCCAACTTTTGTTGCAAACTTGCCTGATTGTCAGTGTAATTATTGTGAACAATCGTCATATTACTTGCTCGTTTCGACTTTAATTGATCTAGACAATAATTTTTTGTCATGGTCATCGCCATTGCTTCAATACTTTTTAATTCTGATAGTGTTTCGTTTTTAATCCACAATTTTACAAGAACTTCCTGAGTTGCATCTTCTGCTTCTTCTGTGCTTACGAGTAGTCGTTTTGCCAATCTAAAGAGTTTATCTTTAAATGGTGAAACTATCTTTATGAACTCGTTTTGTTGCATTTGTTTGGTTGGTTATATAGTGAAGACGAGTCACTATTTATTTTGTTACAAGATACTTTAATTTTTTTACAAAAAAATAACGCTTTCAAAGAAAATCCTCTGAAAGCGTTATAAACAAAACAAATTAAAATTTTTATAAAATGATATTCAAACCCAATCGGAAGTTTCTACCACGTGTTGAATAACCAATATTTTCTACAAATTCTTCATTTAAAATATTAGTAGCTGCGCCAAAAATTGACAATCTATTTTTTATCAATTCATACTTTACTAAAGCATTAATCAATTGATATGAACCTAGTTTTACTGAAGCTGTTCCAAAAGTGTTTCCATCAAAGTAAACATCTTTTCTGTCATCTAAGTATTGATAATTTACATTAAAAAATAATCTTTCAGAAGCAAAATAATCAACTGAAGCATTAGCTTTATGCTTTGGAATCAATCGATCTAAATTTTTATCTACTTGAGTAAAAGTATAATTAGTGTTCAATTTAAACTTACTATTTAAAGTATAACTCAACTCAGTCTCAAAACCTTTTGCTTTATTAATTCCTTCAATATTAATATAATAGGAATCAAAAGTTACATTATCAAAATAAAATCCGAAACTATTATTTTGTTCTCTATGAAAAGCTACTGCGTTAAAAATCAAATTTTTATTCAATAATCCAACTTCAAATCCAGCTTCGATAGTCGCATTTTTTTCTGGTGTTAATTTAGTATTTCCAAATTCTGAATACAATTGATATAAACTTGGAGTTACATAAGCTGTACTATAAGAAGCTAACAATTTTACCGGAATTTCTTTTCCAAAACTAAATGATGGATTGATGTTATAAACTACTTGATTTCCATATTCACTATGAACATTTAGTCTTGCACCAGCATTAATATTTAATCCAAATTTAGAAGTATAAACTCCTGTTAAATACGTATCAATCATGTTAAATTTTGTTGATTCTCTAGTGATATTAGCATAAGGAGTTTCACTAAACATATCGTAAAATTGATAATTTACTCCGGTTACTAAAAAGAAATCGGATGTAACTTTATATTTATTGAAAGCATCTAAATTAATACCTCTTGATTCATAAAGAGAATTTTCTATAACACTTGTCCAAGAATTAAACTCCGAATAATCACGTTGCAACTTTGTAAAACTCGAATTAATTATAAACTCACCACGATTGTATTTATACTTTGGTGAAAAACCAAAACGGAATTGTTCAGTATTACTTTTATTCAAATCGGTGTCATTAAAACCTGTATTATCAAACGAAAAATCATAATCGTTTTTTAGCACATCATAATTTCCGAAGAAATCTAAAGTCAATTTCTCTGATGCTTTAAAACCAATTTTAGACATATAATTGACTCTTGAAAATCGGTCGTTTTCATAGGTTTGATTTTCTGGAGCTGCAATTTGAGACATTCCATCAGATTCTGAACTGTTGATAGACGCTAAATAATTCACTTTTTTTACTGTTCCATTTACAGAAAAACCTTGATTAAAATCTTGACCATTATATTTTCTATTACTCGAAGTATTATTGGAACCAATATTTAGATAAGCGTTAGCTTGAAGAGGCTTTTTACTCGATTTTTTAAGAATAATGTTAATAACAGCTGTGGCTGCACCAGTTCCATAAAGCGTACTAGACGCACCTTTCATGATTTCGATACTTTCTACTTGATCAACTGGAAGTAAACGCAAGTCATATTCGAAACTAATTCCGGAAGCATCTGTTACAGGATTACCGTCTATCAAAACTAAAACTTGTTGATTTTTTCCACCACGAATGTAATAACCTAAGTTCTTTCCGTTGGCAGATTGATTTCCGTTAATTTCAACTCCTGCAATCGAACTTAAAACAGTCGCTAAAGATTGTCCCGATTTTTTCTGAAGTTCTTCGGCAGAAATTTTGGTGATTACTTTTCCAGATTTTTCTTTGCTTTGCGCAAATTTGGTATCCGAAATTACCAATTCTTGAAGTTGATTCACTTTCGTGGAATCTTTTTCTTGGGCATAGCCACAAGTTGTCACCAATGCAATAATTACACTGATACTAATGAAATTTTTGTTCATTTTTTTGTTAAACAATAATTTAATAATAATGGGAGAAAAGCACAGAATTACCCATACCCAAACCTTTTTTCCCGAAAGTTTGATACTCAGTGTATAGGGCAGGTCTCCTGGCTTGCGTCTTGATGTTTACCTTCTCATCTCGAATAGAACGAAACAATGGTTTTGTAGATAACAACAAGCTTTATAGCATACAGTTGCGGGTACAGCTTTGGATTTAAGATATTAGACTTAGCTATTAGATTTTTTATCTGCCAACTGAAATCTGAAATCTGTTACCAAATTCCCTTTTAATGTTTCTCTGAAAAATTCAAAGTCACAACCGAAATACGGGTGCAAATGTAGATTAATTGTTTTGTTTATCGTCTTTCTTATTAGAAAATTTAAAAATCAACCAAACAAATCCAATGACAAAGTGAAGTAGAATTATTACACCTACGACGTACATAAAAGTATTTGAATTATCTCTAATGATTTTAATTTTCTTCAAAGTTACTTTACTTTAAATTTAGATATTGCATCAAATACTTCACAAAAGTCAATTTGTAAAAACATTGTTTTACTTTTGCAGAAAAAATATTCAATGTCACGTTTTTTCAAAACCTTTTTATTGTTACTAATTGTTTTCAGCTTTGTTCAATGCAAAAAAGAAGCTAGCAACATCGAAGTAATAATTCCTGTAAACGAAGTTAAATATGCCAAAGGGTTTTCGATTATAAACTATGAAGGGTTTTCTATTGTAAAGGTTTCGAATCCTTGGCCAGAAGCAAATAAAACTTACACCTACATTCTTAAAGAAAAAAACGGAATTATTCCAGATTCTCTAAAAAACAACCTTACAATTAATGTTCCCATAAAAAATATTGTGGTTACTTCTACCACTCACATTCCTTCATTGGAAATGCTTGGAGTGGAAAATTCTTTAATTGGTTTTCCAAATTTAAAGTACATTTCATCGCAAAAAGTTCGTGCATTAATCGATGCAAAAAAAATAAAAGAATTAGGAAACAATCAATCCTTAAATACCGAAGTTATTATTGATTTACAACCAGAAGTCATCATTGGATATGGATTAGACAACAGCAATCCAACATTAGATAATTTAGAAAAAAATGGTTTGAAAGTCATGCTAAATGGCGATTGGAACGAACAAACTCCGTTAGGAAAAGCAGAATGGATTAAGTTTTTTGGAGCATTATATGGCAAACAAGAATTGGCTAATAAAATATTTACTAAAATTGAAAAAGACTATTTAAAAACTTTGGAAATTGCTAAAAAAGCAACCAAAAATCCAACAATATTAGCTGGTGATATGTTTGAAGATAAATGGTATTTACCACAAGGTACAAGTTGGGGTTGTCAATTATTAAAAGAAGCTAAAGGCAACTATTTGTGGGCAGAGACAACTGGCACAGGAAGTTTATCATTATCATTTGAAACCGTTTTAGAAAAGGCAAAAGAAGCCGATTTATGGATTACATCAGGACAATTTTCAACTTTGAAGGAAATGACAGATGCTAATCCACATTATGCACAATTTAGTGCATTTAAAAATAAAAATATATACTCGTTTAGTGGAAGAAAAGGTAAAACAGGTGGTGTTTTATACTATGAATTAGCGCCAAATCGACCAGATATTGTCCTAAAAGATATTGTCAAAATATTACATCCCGAATTATTGACTGGTTATAAACCGTTCTTTTTTGAGAAGTTGAAGTAGTTTTTCACACGAATTTCACGAATTTTTCTCAACTTTGCAGTAATTCAAACCTTAATGACAAGAGCTTGCAAACTAGTGTAGCAATCTTAATATCTTAATGGTTTAAAATTCAAAAAATGTTCAAAACACGAAATACGATTCTTTTTTCAATATTGTCATTTACATTGTTATTGACCTTGCTATTGAACATCAGTTTAGGACAAGTTGCTATTCCTTTTAAAGAAGTTATTAAGATTCTTTTCGGTTCTCATGGAAGCAAAGAAACTTGGGAATATATTATTGTAAACTTTAGACTTCCAAAAGCAATAACTGCTATTTTAGTGGGAATAGGATTATCCATTTCGGGTTTATTGATGCAAACATTATTCAGAAATCCACTAGCTGGTCCTTATGTTTTGGGATTGAGTTCTGGTTCGAGTTTGGGTGTAGCTTTTGTAATTCTTGGTGCTGGAATTTTACCAATATCATTAGCCAATTTTTTATTGTCTTCCTACGGAATTATTTTGGCTTCGTGTTTGGGCAGTTTTATGGTATTACTTTTGGTTTTATCGATCTCCAAATTCTTGCGTGACACCATGACAATTTTGATTGCAGGATTGATGTTCAGTAGTTTTGCAAGTGCTATTGTTTCTATTTTAACCTATTTTAGTTCAGCAGAAAAACTACAAAAATTTACTTTTTGGAGTATGGGAAGCATTGGAAATGTTTCATGGCCAAACCTACTTATTTTATTCATTGCAATTTGTATTGGTTTGTTAATCAGTTTGTTTTCAATAAAATCATTAGATGGTTTACTATTAGGTGAAAATTACGCCAAAAGTTTAGGATTGAACATCAAAAAATCAAGAAGAATGATTATTCTTGCTACAAGTATTTTAGCAGGAAGCATAACAGCATTTGCAGGTCCAATAGCTTTTATCGGATTGGCCGTACCACATTTGTCAAAATTAATTTTTCAAACAAGTAATCATTTAATTTTATTTTGGAGTACAATAATAATCGGTGCAATTATTATGCTTTTTTGTGATATGGTTTCACAGATGCCAGGATTTGACTTTACATTACCTATAAATGCTATAACCTCAATAGTTGGTGCGCCGATTGTGATTTGGTTATTGGTTAGGAAGAATAGATTGGTTTAGATAAAAACACATAGAGACATAGAAAAAATTGTTATAAAAAGAATTTGATAGGAAAATCATTGATTTTCATAGTTTCGTAATGAAATAGCAATCAAAGTAAAATAGTTTATGGTCACAAAAAAATATTTAGACGATTTGACTTATGAAGTAATTGGTTCTGCAATTGAAGTGCATAAAAATATTGGTAGAGGCCTTCTTGAAAGTGTATATCACCAATGTATGAAAGAAGAATTAAATTATAAAAAGATAAACTTTTTAACTGAACTAAAAGTTCCATTAATATATAAAGGCAAAGAACTTGAAGCTGATTTTCGTTGTGATTTATTTGTAGAAAATTGTTTAATTTTAGAATTAAAATCGATTTTAAAATTAAATCCAATTTCTGAAGCACAACTACAAACTTATATGAAGCTTTTAAAAGCTCCTAAAGGAATTCTAATCAATTTTAATAGTTCTAATATTTTTAAAGAAGGTCAAAAAACATTTGTAAACGAATATTTTAGAAATTTAGCTGAAAGATAAAATCTATGATGAAATAAAGTTTCAACTATGTTTTCTTTTTAAAATAAACAAAACTATGTTACTATGTGTTTAAAAAATAAAAATGAGCAATAACAAAAACATACTTACAACCACAAATCTTTCGATTGGATACAGGTCCAAATCGTCAAATAATGTTATTGCCAAAAACCTCAACTTGAAGCTTGAAGAAGGAAAACTAATTTCTTTAATCGGTGAAAACGGAATTGGAAAATCAACTCTTTTGAGAACGCTTTCAGGACTTAAAAAACCATTAGATGGCACAATTCATTTAAATGATATTAACCTTAAAAACTTCAATCAAGTCGATTTAGCCAAAAGTTTGAGTTTGGTTTTAACAGAAAAATTACCTCCAAGTAACTTGACTGTTTTTGAATTAATTGCTCTAGGAAGACAACCTTACACCAATTGGATAGGAAAATTAACATCCGAAGATTTTGAGAAGGTAAATGAAGCTATTCAATTAACTCAAATTGAACATTTAGCTACTAAAAAGTATTACGAAATAAGCGATGGACAATTTCAAAATGTACTTGTAGCAAGAGCCTTAGCCCAAGACACAACTTTGATTATTCTTGACGAACCTTCAACCCATTTAGACTTATTTCATAAAGTATCGTTGTTCAAATTATTAAAAAAGCTTGCTAAAGAGTCGAATAAATGTATTTTGTTTTCCACACATGATATTGATTTAGCGATTCAATTGTCTGATGAAATGATAGTTATGACAGAGGATTTTGTAGTTCAAGATCAACCTTGTAATTTAATTTCAAAAGGCGTTTTTGATACACTTTTTAAAGATGAGAATATTATTTTTGATAGTGAAAAAGGACGTTTTATAATTCGTTAATTATTTCAAATTAATTTGCCTTTTGGCCTCACCTACCACAAAAGCTACCGAATTAGCAATGTTATAACTTCTAATTAAATTAGACATAGGAATCGTTAAATGATTTTCAAATTTAGCTAAAACTTCTTGAGACAAACCAACACTTTCTTTTCCAAATACTAACCAATCTTCATCCTGAAATTCAACTTCATAAATAGATTTTGAAGCGTGCGAACTCATTAAAAAAACTCTCGATTTATCTTTTATTTGAGTCATCCATTCCTCCACGTTTTGGTATTCTGTAACATCCAAATGCACCCAATAATCTAATCCAGAACGCTTCAAATTTTTGTCGTTAATAACAAATCCAAATGGATGAATTAAATGCAATCTACTTTCGGTTCCAACGCTCAAACGTCCGATATTACCTGTGTTATTTGGGATTTCTGGTTCTACTAAAACTATGTTTAACATGGGATTAAGGATTTATGATTTTAGATTTAAGAATTTAAGAATTACTAATATTTGAAAAATCTCCAACTTCTAGAACTTCTCCTGGTTTTAAATCGTTCAAGAAGATGTTTCCAACACGAATTCTGACCAATCTTAAAGTTGGAAATCCAACTGCCGAGGTCATTTTTCTAACTTGTCGAAATTTACCTTCATTAATAGTTATTGAAAGCCAAGATGTTGGTCCGTGGCGCTCATCTCGAATTTTTTTGGCGCGTTCAGGAAAAACAGGAACTTCGTTCAAAATATGAGCAGTACATTTTTTGGTTAAATACTTTTTTCCGTTAAAACCAATCAAAATGCCATTTTTTAATTGCTCTATAGCTTCTTCTTTGATTATTCCATCCACTTGAACATAATATTCTTTTTCTACTTTTTTACTACGAACAATTTCACTCATCATTCCATCAGTTGTCAACAAAAGTAGTCCTTCTGAATCTTCATCTAATCTGCCAATAGCCATTGTATTCTCTGGAAAATCATACAACTCACCGAGTAACTTTTTTGGTCTTTTGAGTTCGTAAATAAACTGACTCAAATAGCCATAAGGTTTGTAAATTAAGAAATGTTGGTGATTGGACATGAATTTATTTTGTGGCAAAAATACTATTTAATCTGATAAACAACTATTACATTTTTTAGTACATTTACATTCTTATAATATTCAATACCATGAACGCAGTTTTACCCTTTTTATTAATATTTATCGTCGCCTTAGCCATTGGACTTTTCCTTGGTAAACAATTATTTTCAGCCAATTCTAAATCAGAAAAGGCTTCGTTAGAAGAAAAAATTAATGGATTAATTTCACAAATCAACCAACAGAAAGAGCAAACGATCTTAGAACGTAATCAATTTGAAAAACAATTATTTACCTCTAATCAAGAAAAAGAAACCATACGTTCAGAAAAAGAAGCATTAGCCATTCAATTGTCTAAAAAAGAAACCGATTTTGAAAATCTTTGGGAACGCAACAAAGAGCAAAAACAAGAAGTAGAACAACTTCAAGAGAAATTCACCAAAGAATTTGAAAATTTAGCCAATAAAATATTAGAAGAAAAAACTACCAAGTTCACTGAACAAAATAAAGAAAATCTAAAAAATATTCTTTCACCATTGCAAGATAAAATTCAACTTTTTGAAAAGAAAGTGGAAGATACTCATAAAGAAAGTATCGATTATCATGCCGCTTTACGTCAGCAGATATTAGGCTTGCGCGAAATGAATGAGCAAATGAGTAAGGAAACACTAAATCTGACTAAAGCTTTAAAAGGTGATAGTAAAATGCAAGGTAATTGGGGCGAATTGGTATTAGAACGTGTTTTAGAAAAATCTGGTTTAGAAAAAGATAGAGAATATTTTGTACAACAAAGTTTTGTAACTGAAGATGGTAATCGAGTTTTCCCTGATGTAATTATCAATCTTCCTGACGGAAAGAAAATGATTGTCGATTCTAAAGTAACATTAACGGCTTATGAGCGATATATTAATGAAGAAGACGATAATTTGAAAACTCAATTTCTAAAAGAACATGTTATTTCTATAAATCGCCATGTAGAACAATTGGGAAATAAAAATTACCACGATTTGTATCAAATGGAGAGTCCCGATTTTGTATTGTTATTTATACCTATCGAATCGGCTTTTGCTCTAGCATTAAATGAAGATACTAGCTTGTACAATAAAGCATTCGAGAAAAATATTGTGATTGTTACTCCTTCTACTCTATTAGCCACTTTGCGTACAATTGATAGCATGTGGACCAACCAAAAGCAACAAGAAAATGCCCTAGAAATAGCACGCCAAGCAGGAGCTTTGTATGATAAGTTTGAGGGTTTTGTAACTGATTTGGTAAAAATCGGAAAGAAAATGGACGAAGCAAAAGTGGAATATCAAGGAGCAATGAACAAACTTGTTGATGGTAAAGGAAACTTGATAACAAGTGTAGAAAAATTGAAAAAGATGGGAGCAAAAGCAAAAAAGTCACTTCCAGAAAATATTATAAATAGAGCAAGTAGTTCTGACAATTCATTAACAGAATCTGAAATAAATTAAAACAAAAAAATTATGTTACGTAAAATTATTATTTACCTAGTTGCATCAATCGCAATTTTTGCAACTGCTTATTTTTCATTTGTTTATTATGCTACTTACAGTGAAGGTGTTCGTTCAGGTGAATTAATTAAAATAAGTAGTAAAGGAGTGTTATTCAAAACTTGGGAAGGTGAAATTAGTCAAGGAATTTCTGGTGCTCAAATTTTCAAATTTTCGGTATTAGACAAAGACGAGAAAGTTATTGAACAGCTTAAAGAATTTCAAGGAAAATATGTAAAAGTCACTTATGTAGAACGCTACAGAACTTTTCCGTGGTGGGGTGATACTAATTATTTTATTACTGAAGTTCAGCAAGATCAGTCTCCTTTTAAAATGAAGTAACATTTATGAGTGAATTCAAATCTGTAAAGTCTTCTCGAGTAACAATTTCACAATTGATGTTGCCATCACATACCAATTTTAGTGGTAAAATTCATGGTGGATATTTATTATCATTATTAGACCAAATTGCCTTTGCTTGTGCTTCAAAATACTCAGGAAACTATTGTGTTACTGCATCTGTAGATACCGTAGATTTCTTAAATCCAATAGAGGTTGGCGAATTGGTTACACTAAAAGCAAGTGTAAATTATGTTGGAAATAGCTCCATGATTATTGGAATTCGTGTTGAAGCAGAGAACATTCAAACCGGAAAAGTAAAACATTGTAATTCTTCTTATTTCACAATGGTAGCAAAAGATGAGGAAGGTAAAAACACAAAAGTTCCAGGATTGTTACTTTCCAATTATGAAGAAGTAAGGCGTTTTTATAATTGTATCAAACAAATTGCACTCAAAAAAGAAAGAAACCTTCACGAAGAGATTTTTGATTATAAATCAGAAGAAGCATTGTTAACATTGAAAAACTACAATGTAAAACTCGAATTAAATTAAGATTATTATTTTACAATTCCTTTTTTTATCCACAACTTTATAAGTTAACTAAATAAAAATTAGGAATTTGTAATTTTTTTTATATTTTTGGTTGCATCAAACCTCAACTATGAAAAAATATTACGCATTAACATTATTATTTACCGCATTAACTACAATAATAATCTCATGTTCAAAATCTGACGATGAACAATACATAGAAGTTTCACCAGTTAGAGTAGACTTGACTCAAGTACCTTATGCAAAATTATCGGATTATCATTTTTTTGATGGTCCAATGAAAGACCAAAAACCTGCTTTAGATGTCTTGATTTACGAACCTGCTTCTTCACTTTTTACAGATTACGCCCACAAAAAAAGATTTGTTTGGATGCCAAAAGGAACAAAAGCAACTTATGATGGAGATGGTAAGACACTTATATTACCTGTAGGGTCGGCAATAATTAAAAATTTCTATTATGATAATGTTCAAAATGTAACTCCTGTTGGATCAACAAGAATAATTGAAACAAGAATCATGATACGTAAAGCTACTGGATGGATATTCGCAGAATATGTTTGGAATGCAGCTCAAACCGAAGCATATCTAGACATGGCTGGAAGTAATACAACAGTTGAATGGAAAGATGAAAATAATATTGTACGTGTTGTAGATAATTATAGAATACCTTCTGATCAACAATGTATGACTTGTCATAAATTTAACGAACAACCAATTCCAATTGGAATTAAGCCTCAAAACTTAAATAATAATTTCGCTTTCACTACAGGCTTAAAAAATCAGTTGGCTAAATGGATTGAAGTTGGCTATTTAGACAATAGCTTACCATCAACAATTACATCAACTGTAGATTATAATGACACGTCAAAATCATTAGAATTAAGAGTTAGATCTTATCTAGATATAAATTGTGCTCATTGCCATCAAACCAATAGCCATTGTGATTATAGACCAATGCGTTTTGCATTTAATGAAACAACTGATTTGGCTAACATGGGAGTATGTGTAGATTCACAAGATATGGCAGATTTTCCGCCTGCTTTAGAAAAAATAGTAAATCCAAACAATATCAATCGTTCAATGCTGCATTATAGATTGAATACAGATAATGAAAGTTTCAGAATGCCATTACTTGGTAGAACTGAAATCCATACAGAAGGTGTAGCTTTAATTGAACAATGGATTAACTCTCTTTCTCCTTGTCCATAATTAACTTTAAACAAAACTAAAACTCTAAATAAATGAAAATAATTACTTTTATTTTAACCCTATGCCTTTTTTCAAGTTGGTCATTTGCTCAAGACACTTGTGCTTCAGCATTACCAATAACTGCAGGTTTACATGTTGTAGCAGCTGTTGATGGCACAAATATTCCTTCTCCAATTTGCGCAAACAATGGTGTTATTCCCGGAACAAATGGTAAAGGTGAATGGTATACTTACACACCAACGCAGAATTACACCGTAACAGTATCAACAAATATTACACAAAATAATCCGTTACGTGATACTAGATTTCATGTTTATACTGGTACATGCGGAAATCTAACATGTTATGCTGGTGATGACGACTCAGGTGCAAACTACTCCTCTGTTGACGTATTTAATGTTATTGCAGGAACAACTTATATAATTGCTTTCGATAATAGATGGTCATCAACTGGATTTACATTTCAACTTAGTGAAGGACCATTTGTACCAACAACTCCTCAAAGAATTACTTACACTACCCAAAATATACCAACCGTTAATAGTTCATATAATTTGTGTGTAGTTGATATGAATGGTGACAGAAAAGATGACATTGCTGGTGTAAGCGCTAACAACCTTAAAATTCATTATCAAGGAACTGGAGGAACATTTACTAATACAGATTTTCCAATTGCAGGAACAAGCAATATGCCAACATGGAGCTTAGCTGCTGGCGATTACAACAAAGACGGATATAACGACTTAATTTTAGGTGGAGGAAATGCAGTAACTTTTTGGAAATCAAATAGTACTGGCACTTCTTATACAAATGAATCATTTTCACAATATGTTTTTTGTCAAAGAACTAACTTTGTTGACTTAAATAATGATGGAAATCTAGACGCTTTTTCTTGTCACGATGTTGATCCAAACGTATATTTTATGAATAATGGTTCTGGTGTATTAACATTTTATCAATCTGGTGTAACTCCCGGTGCAACAACAATGGGAATTCACACAGAAGGCGGAAATTATGGTTCTATTTTTGTTGATTATGATAACGATGGTGACCAAGATTTATTTATTGCAAAATGTCGTGGTGGTGCCGGAACTGCTAAGTTCAATGAGATGCACCGTAACAACGGAAACGGAACATTTTCAGATGTATCAGTTGCTGCAAACCTTTACGATCCAATTCAAACATGGTCTTCTGCTTGGGCTGACTTCGATAATGATGGTGATTTAGATATTGTTGTTGGCGCAAGTTCAACAGCAGATGGAAATCATAAATATATGAGAAACAATGGTAATGGAACGTTTACTGATATAACATCTGGATCTGGTTGGGATACCAATACAAGTACAAGTATTGAGCACGTAGCTCATGATTTTGACAATGACGGTTTTGTTGACGTTTTAGGAGGTGGAAACAAAATCATGTTCAATTTAGGCAACGGAACATTTGCTCCTTCTAACTATAGTGGAATAGCAGTTGGTGGAATTGGAGACTTAAACGATGATGGTTTTCTAGATTTCTTAAACGGAAGCACTGTTAGATATGCTGTTCCAAACACCAACAATTGGGTAAAAGTATCACTTCAAGGAATTGCTAGTAATAGCTATGGTATTGGAGCAAGAGTTGAAATATATGGTGCATTTGGAAAACAAATTAGAGATATCCATAGTGGTGATGGTTTCAAATACATGAGTTCATTAAATGCACATTTTGGTATTGGAGCTGCCACTGCAATTACTCAAATCATTATCAGATGGCCATCTGGAACAGTTGACACAATAAACAATCCAACTATCAACACAAGAATTAATGTGGTTGAAGGATCTACTTTAGCGGTTGGAACATTTGCAAACTCAGAATTTAGTGTTTATCCAAATCCTGCTAAAAATGTGTTAAACATTAAATCAAATGATTCTATCACAATGAAGAATGCTTCTGTATATGACTTAAACGGAAAACTAATATTATCAAGTTCAATAGTAAATGATAGTATTAATGTTGATTCCCTTTCAACTGGTTCTTATATCTTAATTCTAAAAGATGACAACCAAAAAGAATACACTCAAAAATTCTTAAAAGAATAGGTATTATATCTAATACTAAATACTCCAAACTTCTGTTATAAATAAAAATATAACAGAAGTTTTTTTTTGTATATTTCGAAAAAATTGAAAATTAATGAAAATCACTACTCGATTTGCACTTCTATCTTTGATTATTCCAACAATGGTAGTTGCTCAAAAAAATATCGATCCTACTCCAGAAGATGTTGTTTTAGCCAAAAAAATTAGAACTACCTATGATAAAGATGATGTTGCAATCTTAGAAAGTACAGAAAACGTAACCTTCGATTTAAACAAAACGGAATCAAAAGTTATTGTTAATCATTCTATCAACGAGAAGTTAATGAATATCAATCATAGAGCCGCTATTCAGAAATATGAATTTTATGATAGCGAATCTAAAATTGAAACTTTCAATCTTAAATATCGAAATGACAAAAGCGTAGGAAGTTATGTTGTAGATGAATTTTATAAAGACAATGACCTTTTCTATAATGACGCACGTGTAAAACACATGGTGGTTAATTTTCCTGTACAAGGATACATTTACAATTATGAACTCGAAAAGAAATATGAAGATGTTAAGTATTTTACTTCTTTGTACTTCAATGACGAATTCCCTGTTTTAAAAAAACAAATTGTTGTTACTGTTCCAGAATGGTTAAATGCAGAATTAAAAGAATTTAATTTTGATGGTGCAAAAATCACAAAATCACAAACTAAAGATTCTAAAAACAACACAATTTATACTTATACAATTAATGACGTTCCTGCATTATATAAAGAAGAAGATGCACCTGGAAGAAGCTATTTGTATCCACATATTTTAGTTATTGCAAAGTCATACAAACTAAAAGGAAAAGATGTTGCATTGTTTGGTTCAACAGCCGATTTATACAAATGGTACAAATCGTTGGTGGATTTAATGAAAGATGATACTTCCGTTTTAAAAAGCAAAGTGACAGAACTTACTGCATCAGCTAAAACCGATGAAGAGAAAATAAAAAACATCTATTATTGGGTTCAAGATAATATCAGATACATCGCTTTTGAAGATGGAATTGCTGGTTTCAAGCCAGATGAATCCAATCATGTGTTCGAAAAACGCTACGGCGATTGCAAAGGAATGGCTAATCTTATCAAGCAAATGCTAAAATTAGCAGGATTTGATGCTAGACTTACTTGGATTGGCACGAAACACATTGCTTATGACTACAAAACTCCATCATTAGCAGTAGACAATCACATGATTTGTACTCTATTTCACAAAGGCAAAAAGTACTTTTTAGATGGTACAGAAAAATTCAATTCCTTTGGAGAATATGCAGAACGTATCCAAAATAAAGAAGTAATGATTGAAGATGGCGACAAGTATATTATTGATAAAGTTCCAACAGTTTCACATGAAAGCAATAAAGAAATTTTTAAAGCCAATCTTTCTATTGAAAATGAAAAACTTCAAGGAACTTGTTCTAAAAGTTACTTAGGAGAAAGCCGTGCGCAATTCTTATACATTTACAGCACTTTCAAAAATGATAAAAAGAGCGAAACACTTGACAACTACTTATCAAAAAGCGAAAAAAATACTTTGGTAACCAACATCAAAACATCCGATTTAAAAAATCGTGACGCCAAACTTACAATCGATTATAATGTAAATGTTGCTAACAAAGTTTCAAGTTTTGATAACGAAATGTATGTCGATTTAGAATACATGAATGAGTTTAAAGGATTCGAATTGAAAGATAGAAAAACCGATTATCAATTTGACTTCAAGAAAAATTACGAATCAACGGTTTCATTAGCTATTCCAGCAGGTTATTCTGTAACCAAAATTCCAACAGATTTAGTTGTTAAAGAAGGTAATTTTGAAATTGTACTTACTTTTCAAAAAACAGACAAAGAAATCATTTATAAAAAATCATTCATCTTTAAAAACGGAGAAATAAAAGCTTCTGAAATGACAAAATGGAATGATTTCATCAAAAATCTAATTACCAATTATAACCAACAAATTACTTTCACAAAACAATAAAATTACTAATGAAAAAACTATTTCTTTACTTATTCCTTATAATAAGTAGTGCATCTTTTGCCCAAGACAAAGCCGAAATCAAAGAATTTTTCTGGGGAAAATCAGACAAATACAAAACTGCAACAACAATTCCTGAAAAATGGAAAAATGAATCGGCTGTAATTATCTATAAATATGAATATTACAATTACCATAAATTTGGAGCAAGTGTAACGTACACGTCTGCCATTAGAAAAAGAATTAAATTACAAGACCAAGCTGCAGTTACAGAGTTTTCTGAATTCTCATATAAAGACAAATTTTATTCAAATAAAGGAATGCGTTCTTTAGGAAAAGGAACTAACGTAATTGGTATTAAAATTGTAAAATCTACTGGAAAAGAAATTGATGTTGACATTGAAAAAAATGCTAAAGAAGTTGACAAAGAAAAGAAAATAGCCATCGCAAATCTTGAAATTGGTGATATTATTGACTTCTATTACTACAGCGTTGAGCCCTTTAAATCTATCTATGAATTTGGATTCGAACCAGAAGAATCTCCTCTTGGTGATGTTTATCCTACTATGGACATGAAACTAGCTTTCGATACAGAAAATGACTTTTTTGTAAATTTCAACACTTACAATGGCGCGCCAGAATTAAAAGAAATTCCAACTAAAAATAGTGGTGAAAGAAAATACGAATTAAACGCTAAAGACATTGAAAAAAATGAATTTCCGCGTTGGTTTTTACCTTTAGCTGAATTACCTTGTTATAAATTTCAAGTGTTTTTTGCACGTTCAGGAAAATTTGAAAAACGTGCTGATGCCTTTTTATCAAATTCTGAAAAAGTTATAAAGAAAACCGTTTCTAAAGAAGACATTTTCAATTACTACGACGAGAAATTTCGCCCAGACGGAAGTTTAGGTGTAATAAACGATTTCCTTAAAGGAAAAACATTTGCTAGTGATGAGGAAAAAATTAGAGAAGTCTATTACTACACTAGACACATGTTCTTTACACAATTTATTGAAGCATTTATTATTAGTGATGCAACTAAATTCTATGCATTAAGTATTTATAGCAATCCTATCTTTTTTAGAACAGAAGAATCATTTATAAACTACTTCATGGAATTCCTTAAAAAGAACAACTATGATTATGATATTATAGTAGCTACACCAAAATACAATGGCTCAATAGATGACTTATTGATTCAGAAAAACGTAAATGTATTATTGAGAGTAAATACTAAAACGCCAATGTATTTAGAATATTTCTCTCCATATACTAGTGCTGATCAATTCAATTACAATTTAGAAAACAGCAAAGCTTATGCGCTTCAAGTTGCTAAAGGAAAGAAAGTGATAGATGCTGTTAACGTAAATTTACCAGCGAGTAAAATGCAAGACAACGTTTCAAAAATTAACTCATTGGTAACTATCTCTGACGATTTTTCTGGACTTAAAGTCAAAAAAGAATCTTCTTATTTTGGACATTTAAAAGAAAACGAACAAAGCGATAAATTTTACTACTTTGATTATGCGTTTGAAGACTATGCTAAATACGGAACGAAATCAGTAATCGAATATGTAAAAAACAAAAAAGATAAAGAACGCTATGGTAAAGAAATTGACGCTGTTGTAAATAAATTGAAAGAAGAACAAAAAGAAGCGTTCAAAAAAGCTACAGCCGAAGAATATGATTTTGAAATAGACGACCACAAATTTACCATAAAAAGTACAGGTCGTTTCGGAAAAAAATCTCCTTTAATCTATGAAGAGGATTTTGCAATTAAAAACAACCTTATCAAAAAAGCTGGTGAAAACTACTTAATTGAAATTGGAAAACTAATCACGTCTCAAGTAGAAATTGACAAAAAAGAAAAAGAACGTAAAAACAACGTGTATATGGTTTACCCACGTTCATTCGAAAACGAAATCACATTAGATATTCCTGCAGGTTACACTATTGCCGGATTAGACAAACTAAACAAAAAAGTAGAAAACGAAACTGGCGGATTTGTAAGTTCAGCAACAGTTAGCGGCAACAAACTTACTATCAAAGCCGTTAAATATTACAAAAATTACTACGAACCAAACAGCAATTGGAACAAAATGATTCAGTTCTTAGATGCTGCTTATCAGTTCACACAAGAAAAAGTTTTATTAAAGAAAAACTAAACCAAAAAAACGCTCAATTATATTGAGGGGACTGAAAAAAAACGCTTATTTTGATTAGCGTCATTTTTTAGACAATAAGAAAACGCTTGTAACAGGATTTATATAATCCTTTGCATGCGTTTTTCTTTTTAATATTTCTTTTTAATATTGGTTCAATAAGTCTATTTTGAGCTTATTTAGAGTCATTTTGAGCAATACTGTATTTGCTCCATTTTTTTATATTAATTTGAGTATTCTTTTTAAGTTGACTGAAAAATTGCAATTGCACCTTGCATTTGCATTTGCATGTTAGCAATTCCACAAGAAATCGCTCGGTCATAATCGTATACATTTTTTAACTCACTATTTTTGGCTTCTATGTAGTATCAGTGTTTTGCTTTTTATTTATAATATTCTGTTTCTTGAAAATCAATTTGGTCTTGGTGTAACGCTGATTTTATGGATACCCAATATGTTTTTGTCTTGACTTCTTCTTTATAACAACCAGCTTCGAAAAGTGTTCCTTTAAAAGCTAAGTAAATATCACCTGACTTTACGTCATTTTTACAATTACCTTGAAATTTACTAGTAAAATTGGAAGTTTTTAAAAGTGCTCACAATTGAATTCACAACTAAGAATAAAATTACATTTCCAAGAGATTCTTGCCTTTTTTGATTATTTTTACTTTTAAAAATTATTTTAATGGCGGCTGTACACAAGTTGTTATTAATTTTGGAAAACCGCTAGTAGAATGAACATATTTAATAAATCAATATTTCGAATTCTGTTAATCACAAGCGGATTTATTATTTTTGTAATCGGGATTTCATGTTTTTATTATTGGAATAATAGGAATAAAGAATTTGTTTGCCGAATTGAAGTACCGGAATTTGTTTGTGGAAATGCTTCTACTAATCTTTCGGAAAAAGCTCTAAAGGGCAAAGAAATATTTAATTCAAATTGCGCAGCTTGCCACAATCTTAAGAAAAATATGACTGGACCAGCTTTGTCAAAAATAGATTCAACAAAACTTTGGAATTGGTTGACAGAAAAAAACACAAAGGCAGACACTACAAAGTTCAGCAAAATGAAAATTGATTATCATAAAATTATGTGGAGCAAAAGTCTTACTAATACTCAATTAAATGATTTGCATGAATATATAAAAAATTAATAAAAACCCAGCTTCGCAAAAAAGTTCCTTTAAAAACTATTGGACTCTAAAAATTATTTATATGAAAAAAATCTTTTTCTTTATTCTCTGTTTGTTTTCTGTTTCTTGTGGAATAAACAATAAAGTTTTAGCAACTGAAAACACACACAAAAAAGTGACAAATAAAATTTTAAATAAATACAAAAATGTAATAACTCTAAAATATGGAACCGCAACTTTTTCCAGTATAATTTATAATGACATCAAGGGAAATTGGAAACTTATAAAAATACAAAATGGAAAAAAAAACTTTGTAAATTTAAATAAAGAACCTCATTTCATTGGAGACAGTATAATTGTAGAAACGGAAAATGAGCTTAAAAAAGTTAATACTAAAACAAGTTTTGTTTTGGATGGAACTTCAATAAATTTTAAATATAAATATTCTAATGAAGTTTATCAAATTAATTTTAATGGCGAGATTGAAGATTTTAAAAAAATTCAATTCGAATTAAATTATTTAAAAATCGTTAATGAAATTATTTTGGATGAAAAATTATAATCACTATCCAGCTTCGCAAAGAGTTCCTCATAAAAGTTACTCTAGCTTCGCAAAAAGTTCCTTATAAAAGCTAGGCAAATGTCTCCTGACTTTGCGTCTTATTATTTAAAAAAAATCCAACATAAAAAATCCCGACTCTCATCGGGATTTTCTATTTTATTTACTCAAATACATTTTTCTTCTGCTGTATAATTCGTAGAATTGATCGTCTTTTAAATCATCTATGAATAAAATACTTTCACCTGTAGATTTCATTTCTGGTCCGAGTGCTTTGTTTACATCTTTAAACTTACTGAAAGAGAAAACTGGTTGCTTAATCGCATAACCTTTCAACTGCGGATTGAAAGTAAAATCAGTTACTTTGTTTTCACCAAGCATTACTTTGGTAGCATAATTTACATAAGGTTCTCCATAAGCTTTTGCTATAAACGGAACGGTTCTAGATGCTCTTGGATTGGCTTCGATAATGTAAACCGTATCGTCTTTTATTGCAAATTGGATGTTTATCAAACCAACTGTTCTTAATGCTAAAGCGATTTTCTTAGTATGATCTTTTATTTGTTGCATCACAAACTCACCCAAATTAAAAGGTGGCAAAGTTGCGTTAGAATCACCTGAGTGGATTCCACAAGGTTCGATGTGTTCCATGATTCCTATGATGTACACATTTTCTCCGTCGCAAATGGCATCGGCTTCTGCTTCAATGGCGCCATCTAAATAGTGGTCAAGTAATAATTTATTTCCTGGAATCGATTTCAATAAATCAATTACATGTTCTTCCAATTCTTGTTTGTTGATGACAATTTTCATTCCTTGTCCACCCAAAACATAAGAAGGACGAACTAATAATGGAAAATCTAAACTATCTGCTAATTTAGAAGCTTCATCAGCACTTTCCGCAATTCCAAACTTTGGAAACGGAATATTTAATTCGGTTAAAAGTTCTGAAAAACGACCTCTATCTTCAGCTAAATCTAAAGCATCAAATGAAGTTCCAAGTATTTTAATTCCGTATTTAGATAATTTTTCTGCTAGTTTTAATGCAGTTTGTCCACCCAATTGCACGATAACTCCTTCTGGTTTTTCGTGACGAATGATGTCGTAAATGTGTTCCCAAAAAACAGGTTCGAAATATAATTTATCAGCTGTATCAAAATCGGTAGAAACCGTTTCAGGATTACAATTAATCATAATCGTTTCGTAACCACATTCTTTGGCAGCCAAAACTCCGTGAACACAAGAATAGTCAAATTCAATTCCTTGCCCGATTCTATTTGGTCCTGAACCTAAAACAACAACTTTCTTTCTGTCGGTTACAATACTTT
>CANGUP010000017.1 GCA_947457105.1 Flavobacteriaceae bacterium | reverse complement strand
CATTCCTGCAGCAATAGTGTCGTCGTTTAAAACGCGTAACATTCCAAACTGAACTCTATCAGGATTGTACCAACTTGCAAAACTGAAACTATGATAAGCATTCAACCAACCATGATTAGCGTGACCTCTTGAATCTGCTTTGTGTAAAACTATATTTTTCATTTGTCTTTTTTATTTGTTTTTTAATTGTCAAATGCAGCCGAAACAAAAGATGTAATTAAATTTAATGATTTTTGTTTCGGTGTCATAATGTATAAATGTATTAATTATTATGATACAAATTTACTGCGATAAGATTCGTGAAGCACTTAATGTAGATTAAGAAATTATTTTTTTAATAAATGTGCTTTCATTTTACTAAAAAACTCAGGAGTAACACCAATGTAAGAAGCAACTTGTTTTTGAGGTATTTTTTGAATTAGTGTTGGATATTTTGAACAGAATTTTTCGAAGCGTTCTTCTGCAGATAAACTTAAGTTATCCATTAAGCGTTCTTGGTGTGAAACCAATGAGTTTTCAGCTAGAATTCTGAAAAAACGTTCTAATTTTGGAATTTCCTTGTATAATTTTTGGTGATTTTCTTTAGTTATGATGACCACTTCGGCATCTTCTAAAACTTCTATAAAAAGATTACCTGGTTTTCCTGATATATAACTGTACATATCGCCAATCCACCAACCTTCGCAAGCAAAATGCAAAACATGCTCGATAATATTATCGTTAATATTAAAACTTCTTAAAATACCCGAATTAACGAAGTAAGTACAATCAGTAATTTCGCCCGAACTCAATAAAATAGTCTTAGCTTTTAAGTGTTTGGTTTCGGTTTTAGATAAAAACAAAGATTCTTCATCAGAAGTTAAAGAAACATGCTTAGCGATATTTTGTAGGATAGATTGCATCAGCTCAAAAATACAATTAAAATAGTTTTTCTAACAAATATTTTTCTAATCTGTTTAATCTGTGGCAAAACAGTATATTTGATTGTTTAAAATTGAATTATGAAATCTGAAAAAGAAAAAATGCTCGATGGTGAAATCTATTTTGCTAATGATAAAGTTTTGATAGCTGAGCGATTGCGAGCTAAAAAGTTACTTCATAGATTGAATGTTACTGAGTATGTTATGAATGGAAATTCAAGAAATATTCTGCGTGAATTGATGCCCAATGCGCACAAAAGATTATACATCGAACCACCATTTCATTGTGATTATGGTTATAATATTCATTCTGGTGAAAATGTATATTTTAATGTGAATTGTGTGGTTTTAGATACTATGAAAATCGAAATTGGAAACAATGTTTTCTTTGGTCCGAATGTTCATATTTATACAGCAACGCATCCACTTGATGCCGTTGAAAGACGAACAGTTGAGTTTTCAAAATCAGTTTCAATAGGTGATGATTGTTGGATAGGAGGAAACTCTGTAATTTGTCCAGGTGTAAAAATTGGAAACGGATGCACGATTGGTGCAGGCTCGATTGTAACTAAAGATATTCCTGATAATTCACTCGCCGTTGGAAATCCTGCAAAAGTGATTCGGAAGATAAACCAATAAAAAAACCTCAAAGTTTGAATTTTGAGGTTTGTTATTTATTTGAAATTTGGAATTTATTTTTTTGGAATTTTATAACAACGCTTCTTTAATACGTTTCATTGCTTCAGCTAATAATGCTTCGCTTGTTGCATACGAAAAACGAATACAATCTGGATTTCCAAAAGCATCTCCAGTTACTGTAGCAACATTTGCTTCTGACAATAAATACATTGAAAAATCATCAGCATTATTGATTAATTTTCCACGTAAAGTTTTTCCAAAATAATAAGAAACATCAGGAAAAACATAAAAAGCACCTTCAGGAACATTTAGCTTGAATCCAGGAATCTCTTTTACTAATCCAACTACTAAATCTCTACGATTTTTGAAAGCAGAAACCATTTCGTTCAATACACTTGGATCAGCATCAACTGCGGTAATTGTAGCTCTTTGAGCGATAGAATTCGCTCCAGAAGTAACTTGTCCTTGCATTTTAGTACAAGCTTTTGCAATAACTTCAGGAGCACCGATGTATCCAATTCTCCATCCAGTCATAGCAAATGCTTTAGCAACACCGTTTACAGTAATCGTTCTGTCGAACATTCCTTCAATAGTAGCAATACTGCAAAAAGTTCCAGAGAAATTAATGTGTTCGTAGATTTCATCTGAAACCACATAAATTTCGCTTGGTTGATTCAGTATCACTTTTGATAAAGCTGTCAACTCCTCACGATTATATACAGAACCACTAGGATTGCATGGCGAACTATACCAAATCATTTTAGTTTTTGGAGTAATAGCTTTTTCTAATTGTTCTGGTGTAATTTTGAAATCACTTTCAACTGAAGTAGGAACTTCAACTGGAATTCCGCCAGCCATTTTTATAATTTCAAAGTAAGAAACCCAGTATGGTGCAGGAAGAATTACTTCATCGCCTTCATTAATCATACATTGAGCAATGTTGTATAAAGATTGTTTTGCTCCAGTAGAAACCACAATATTTGCAGGTTTGTAATCTAAATTATTATCACGTTTAAATTTTCTACAAATAGCTTCTTTCAATTCCATATAACCATCAACAGGTGAGTAAGTTGAGTAGTTTTCGTCGATTGCTTTTTTAGCCGCTTCTTTGATAAAATCAGGTGTGTTAAAATCAGGTTCACCTAAACTTAAACTAATGATGTCTTTTCCTTGTGCTTTTAATTCTCTTGCTAATGCTGCCATAGCAAGAGTTTGTGATGTAGATAGTTGGTTAATTCTGTCTGATAATGGGTTGCTCATTGTTGTGTTGTTGATTGTAATTAGAGACGCGATTAATCACGTCTTTACGATAATTGTGGTTGTCTTCCTAAATCTCTCAAATGAGTAAAGTGCGAATAAATGGCTGCTCTAGTAGTTTTGAATTCGTAGTAAGGAAGATTACATTCTTTTGCAGTTTCTCTAACAAATTCAGCAATTTTATTGTAATGAATATGGCTGATATTAGGGAAAATATGATGCTCAATTTGATGGTTTAATCCACCAGTGTAATAGTTTACTAACCAATTTTTTGGAGCAAAATTCGCAGTAGTATACAATTGGTGAATTGCCCAAGTATTTTCTATTTCACCTTCATTATTTGGAATTGGATTATCAGTTTCATGAACTACGTGAGCCAATTGGAATACAACACTCAGGATAACTCCTGCTGTGTAATGCATAATAAAAAATCCGATTAGAACTTGCCACCAACTAACGTGCCCAACAAGAATTGGAATCACAATCCACATTGAAAAATAAATCACTTTCGTAATTACTAATGTTGTCCAACGAATTACAGGTTTTTTAAACTCTCCGTAAGATAAATTTCTCTTTAAATAACGTCTCATTTGTTGAAAATCGGTTGTAATTGCCCAATTGAAAGTCAATAATCCGTAAAGAATGAATGAATAATAATGTTGGAATTTATGATGACTGTACCATTTTGCCTCTTTGGTAAAACGTAAAATTCTTCCAGCTTCTAAGTCTTCATCATGACCAAGAATATTAGTATACGTATGGTGCAAAACATTGTGTTGAACTTGCCAATTGTAAACGTTACCAGCAAGAATATAAATGCTTCCGCCCATGAATTTATTAACCCAACCTTTGTTAGAATAAGCGCCGTGATTTCCGTCGTGCATTACATTCATTCCAACGCCAGCCATTCCAACTCCAATCACTACATTAAGTAAAAGGTAAGTCCAAAAAGGCATTTCCATTGCAAGTAAAAAGAAGTATGGTGTTAGGAAAATAGTAAACATTACAATTGTTTTTAAATGTAATTTCCAATTTCCGGTTTTATCAATATTATTTTCTTTGAAGTAATCGTTTACTCTTTTATTTAATGTTCTAAAAAATTTAAGATTGTCGCTTTTAGAAAAGACAGGTGTGTTGGCACTCATAATTTGGAATTCTAATAATTTGTTCAAAGGTAAATATTATATTTTTTTTAGAAGTAAAAACAAATCATAATTATTAACCAAAAAGACTATTTTTGTTGAAAATTCAATTTATGGAAGAAATTCTAAAGCAATTTCCAAATCTTACTGATAATCAGATACAACAATTTGAAATGTTGCAAAATTTATATGAAGATTGGAACTCTAAAATCAACGTAATTTCGAGAAAAGACATTGATGAGTTGTACACACGTCACGTTTTACATTCGTTAGGAATTGCTAAAGTTTTAGAATTCAAATCGGGTTCTAAAATTATGGATGTTGGAACTGGCGGAGGTTTTCCTGCAATTCCTTTAGCAATTTTATTTCCAGAAGCTAATTTTTATGCTATCGATATTATTGCCAAAAAAATTAAAGTTGTCAATGAAGTAATCAAAGCTTTAGGATTAAAAAATATTAAAGCTGAACAAAAAAGAGCCGAAATAGTTGAACACGACTTCGATTTTATTGTAAGTCGCGCCGTTACGAATATGCCTGACTTTGTTAGCTGGGTGAAAGGAAAAATGAAAACCAAATCGAAACACGAATTAGAAAACGGAATTTTATATTTGAAAGGTGGCGATTTGTCTGAAGAGTTGAAAGATTTTCCAAAAGCAACCGAATACAATTTATCCGATTATTTTTCTGATGATTTCTTTGAAACTAAGAAAGTAGTTCATTTACCATTGAAATAAAAAAAGTCTCCAAATTTGGAGACTTTTTAGTTTTTAACCTTTTATTATTTTCTTGGTGACAGTTCCTTGACTATTTTTTAATGTTACTAAATAAACACCATTTGATAGTGAAATTGGGATTTCAAGTATACCATTAATAGTTTGATTTTTCATTTCAACAATAGTTTTTCCAAGAATGTCTTTTACAACTATTGATGCGTTTTCGATAGTATAATTAGAGTTAATTTGTAAACTATTCTGAATTGGATTTTGAATCCAAAAACTATTCAAAGCTAAATTTTCATTATTTGTCAAAACTGGATTTAAAATCTCTGCTAAAGCAAATGCTGTGTTTTGGTTATTTAAAGTAACATGATTTTCATTTACTGCTGGAATTGAAGAGGCAGCAAATGGTGTAGTTGAACTACTATTTATTGGAGCATAAAGATTTGTTGTGTTAGAAACTGCCATGGAACTCCATGCTGGAATGAAACAAAAGTAGTCAACTAATAAATTATCAAAAAACTCTGTAAGTAATGGATCTGTTCCAGCTCCGGTTTGAAAACCTGCCATATCAAATCTTCCTCCTGGTGCAGAGTCTAGTCCAGAGGTGAAAGAAGGAGCTTTAGAGTTTGCGGCGCTTTCATAACCAGTTATCCAGAAAAAAAGAAAATATTGTTGTCCTCTAAATCGGCTAACTTCATTAGTTTGATTCGCAGCTGGTGTAAATCTTAAATTAATGATGGCTCTTTGAGTTGAAGTTACATTGAAAGTATGGTTCATCGCTTCAAAGTTAGGAGAATAATTCATAGTGCCATTTCCTGCGCCATTTGAAATAGAAACATTTCTTGTGTTAACAGGGAATCCCATAGTGTTGAGCTCTGTTTGAAATGCATTTCTAAAATTAGGTGCTCCAGTTGGTAGTAAAGAGTTTGAAGCTGTATTAAATTCAAAAGCACTTCCTGATTGTAAGTGTCCTTCAAAATGATCAATCAACATTTGTTTAGCAGCCGGACTTTTAATTAAACCATCAACTACTGGCTGAACAGCTGTGCTTCCAAGTGGTCCGTAAGCCATATAATTAAATAAATGTTGAAAACCAATTGGAACGTTTGCCCCAAGATGTGGTGAATCAAAAGAAATGTATAATCTTGTTTGATGAGTTAAATTATTCATTTCCATATAGCGAAGAGCATAACGCGATATCAATCCGCCCATACTTGGTCCGATAACTACATTTTGTTCGCTGCCTACTTTTTGTGCATTAATTTGGTTTATCAATTCAACCAAAATCATTGCATTTCGTTGAATGTAATCAACGCCACCATCAACTACTGTTGTTGTTCCTGTTCTGGTATAGACTGGAAAATTCAAAATAATTATATCAAATCCTTGTGCTCTTAAATCGGTAGCCAAATTTTGACCCGTTCCATAATTTAAAGATTGATAAATTACTGAACTATTTCTGGAATCACCAGGGTCAAAACCATCTACTAAAAAAATAGGTTTGTCTAAAACTCCATTTGTAGTATCCATAAAAAGCTCATATTCGCCTTTCCCAAAATAAGGAGCGGTTTCATTGTAACCTTGATAAGGAATGGTTGAGGTAATAGGTAAAACTACATTTGGCGCTTGGACTTCATTATTTTTCCCTTGAATATTTTCAATAGATGTTATTTCAAATTCAAATGAATTTTGAAATTTGCTTCCATCAGTAAATTCAATTTTATAATCAACTATTTGTTTGCCAGTTTCTTTGAAATTTAGTTGAAAAGGTTTGTTAAAATTGATTTTTACCCAGTTAGAATCTTCTAGTTTTATTTCAACGGAAAGAATTTTTTTACTAGTAGAATTTAAAATAAATTCTTCTTTAAGTAGAAATGTGTTACTATTTGTTTTACTTAATAAAGGCGATAGAATACTGACAGTATGTTTTTCAAAAACATCAGTAGCATTTGATTTAACATTATATTGATTGTTTTGAAGAAAAACATCACCCTTGTCAATTGAAGTTCTTTTTAAAGTTTCATACTCAGTGATTAAAATAGCTAACGGAATTTGTTTAGTTACTTTCCCAAAATTGGCTTCGTTTTTTAAAACTTCATATTTTGGTATGCGTTGTAAGAAATCAGCTCTTTGAATTTCATGGTAAAACTGATTGAAAGTATTTGCATCAATGGGTTTAGAGCCAATTGTTGCTGCTTTTGACAAATCAAAAACTCTATCGTGTAGGATTTTAGTTTCGGTTTTTTCTTTCAATAAATCATAAGTCTTATCTTGGCTATAGCCGAATATTGAAACAAGAAAAATAAATAATAAAGTAATTTTTGACTTCATAGTTTGTTGGTTTTGAATTTCGAAGATACAAAAAATTAGTAATCAGCCAAATAAAAAAAAGCTCAAACATTTCTGATTGAGCTTTTAAAATTTTACTTCGTACTTAAAACTATTCTCCTAAAAATGGATATCTGTAATCTTCTGGAGTTACAAAAGTTTCTTTTATAGTTCTTGGCGAAACCCAACGCAATAAATTTTGCATTGAACCTGCTTTATCGTTTGTTCCAGAAGCTCTTGCTCCTCCAAAAGGTTGCATTCCTACAACAGCACCAGTTGGTTTGTCGTTGATATAGAAATTTCCAGCAGCGTTTTCTAAAGCTTTTGTTGCTTCAATTGTTGCATATCGGTCTTGGCTGAAAATAGCACCAGTTAATGCATATTCTGAAGTCTCGTCAACTAATTTTAAAGTTTCGTTCCATTTAGCATCTTCATACACATAAATAGTGATTACAGGACCAAAAAGTTCTGTTTCCATTGTTGTATATTTTGGATTTGTGGTAATTATAACTGTAGGTTCGATGAAATATCCTTTTGATTTATCATAATTTCCGCCAAGAATAATTTCCGCATCAGCATCTTTTTTGGCTTGGTCGATATAACTTGCTAATTTGTCAAACGAACCTTCGTGAATTACTGCTGTAATGAAATTTGAAAAATCTTCTGGACTTCCCATTTTCATTGAATTTACATCAATAATTAATTGCTCTTTTACGGCTGGCCATAAACTTTGAGGAATGTAAGCTCTTGAAGCAGCCGAACATTTTTGACCTTGAAATTCAAAGGCACCGCGAGTAATTCCAGTTACTACTTGTTTTACATTTGCTGATGGATGAGCTACAACAAAATCTTTTCCTCCAGTTTCTCCAACTATTCTAGGATACGTTTTGTAAGTATGAATTTGAGTTCCAATTTTCTTCCAAATTTCTTTGAAAACGAATGTTGAACCTGTATAGTGAACTCCAGCAAAATCTGGTGATGCTAAAACAGTATCCGTAATCATCACAGGATCACCAAAAACTACGTTAATAACTCCATCAGGAACTCCTGCTTCTCTGAAAATATCAATAATAATTTTTGCAGAAAAAACTTGGCTATCACTTGGTTTCCAAACAACTGTATTTCCCATTAAAGCAGCGCTAGCTGGAAGATTTGCAGCAATTGCAGTAAAGTTAAAAGGAGTAATTGCATAAACAAAACCTTCTAACGGACGATATTCTACCTTATTCCAAACATCTGAATTTGAAGTTGGTTGGTCTTGATAAATTTGCGTCATGAATTCTACGTTGTAACGCAAAAAGTCAATCAATTCACACGATGCATCAATTTCTGCTTGAAAAATGGTTTTTGATTGAGCAATCATGGTTGCAGCATTGATTCTTGCACGATAAGGTCCAGCAATTAATTCAGCGGCTTTTAAAAAGATGGCTGCTCGGTGTTCCCAAGGCATTTGTGACCATTTTATTCTTGCTTCTAATGCTGAAGCTATAGCTTTTTCTACATGAGATTTTTCGGCCAAATGATAGGTTCCAACGATATGTTGGTGGTCATGTGGCGCAGACATTGTTTTGGTGTTTCCAGTTTTAATTTGTTCTGAACCAATATACATTGGAACATCGATTGTTTCGTTCCACATTTTCTTGTAAGCGGCTAAAACAGCTGCTTTTTCTGGAGAATTTGGAGCGTATGATTTTACAGGTTCATTAACCGCTTTCGGTACGTGAAAGAATCCTTTAGGCATATTTTATATTTTGAAAATTAGACAATTTGATAAATAGATAATTCAAATAATGCGAATTATTTAATTTGTAACAAAAGTACAAAGGAAAATTTAAATTTTTGATAACAAATGTTACGAAACTTTTCGAGAGAAATTTAGAATATATTTTTAAGAAATAAAAGTTTATTAGTTTAGAGCATAAGGTGCACTCAAACGAAATGTTGGCACAATAACTCTAAAATTTTTAGTTGAAGTAAAGTTGATCATGTTGAAGAATCCGCGCATTGCTCCATGTGGAGAAGATAGTAAACATCCTGAACTATAAGTGTGAGATTCTCCTGGTTTTAGCACTGGCTTTTTACCGATAACACCTTCACCATCAACTACTTCAATATCATTAAGTGAGTCAAAAATTTCCCAATGACGTGAGGTCAATTGAACCGAATCCTTGCTGTGATTTTCTATAGTTATCTCATAAGAAAAGGCAAAATGAATCTTGTAGTTCTTGAAGTAGGTGCCTTCAAAACTAGTTATTACTGATATTTTTATGCCTCTTGTAATTTGAGAAACCATAATCAAAATTTTTGTAAAGTTACAAAAATAATAAAAAAAACCAATGTGATTTTTATGTTAAAGATTTTTAATTGATTATGTCTGTTGAAGTTGCAACTCCTTTTCCAATAACTCTATCATATCTTTGATTGTTTTCACGATAATAAACTATTGCGAAATAATTATTCTCAGTTTGAAAGAAATTACCATCAATTGCATTTGATTCATCAATTTTACCATTTTTATCTGCAATCGTGTAAATGAAATTAGTGAAACCTTGTTTGATCATTAAAGCTTTTTCATAAATACCTTTTTTTTCATTGTATTCCATTTTATTTTCATCAGTAATAGCGTGGTTATTAAACATTCCTGTAATATAGATGTCTTTATTTTGATAAAAAGATGGTGCTGATAAGGTAAAGTAGATCCATGCGTAATCGGCTTCAATCTCATCATTTTCTGCGCTTATATTTTTAATGCTAAAATTTCCATTTATGTCTGGCCAATAAGTATACGGATTTTTTGCTCTTGCATTGCTTGTGTACAAATAACAATTATACAAACCGCCTTCGGTATCAATTCGCGCAATGCTGTTATTTGCGCCTCTAATATTTTTATTTTCAAAAAAAAGATATTCGTTACCTGCCCAAAATTGTGTTTCGCGATCGTATTTATAAATCAAGTCATTACCGACAGTATACATGGGCTTTATATCGCTTATTGCATTATTGAGTTTTCCGTTCTGCAGCAAAAGTACTTTAACATTTTGTAATGGGCTTTGAAACGTTATAGTGTTAGACCTTACAGCAAAATCAAGGTTATGTTTAAAATCAACATCTTTTACATTTCTTGCTCTTTTAACTTGCATTGGTACCGAAACTAAAGGCTCATATACTATAAATTTTCTAGCGAAAACAACTTCTTGATCTTCATTTAGAATACTAATTACATAATTACCACTAACTTTTAATTGTGTCAGTTTATTTGGGAATGGGATTCTATAGTGGGAATAAATTTGTAAAGCATTCAAGGAATTAATATACTCTTGGATACGTTGATTATCAAAACCAACAAGATATTCATTGATTGATAACTGCGACTGTTTCCAATCATAATCGCAATGTGTTATTTTGTAATAATAATTATCTTCTGTTCCATGTAAATCATCAAATTGCAATTGGAAAGAGTCTCCTAATTGAAATAACGGAACAACATTCTGTCCGTTTTGAACAAAAGATATTGTTTTGATATGGTAAGGAGGATTAACTTCTTTTTCTTGAGAGTAAAGAATTGATGAAAAACAAACAGACAATAAAAATAATAATTTATGTTTCATTGGAGTCTAAAATTTTAAGAAGTGTAAATATAACAATAATTATAATCTAATATTGTGCCAAGCCTATATTTCTGTATTCTTGACTTTATAAATTTTTGTTAAATGTGTTACAATAAACGATTTAATTTCGAGTTATGTAATATATTTAGTACAAATTAAACCACAAATTATGAATAAAATTAGAAAAACAATGCTATTCTTGTTGGCAGTTCCATTGTCATTGTTAGCGCAAGATTTAAACGGTGATGATAAAATTCCTTTTGATTCTAATGTGAAAACCGGAAAACTAAAAAACGGTTTAACTTATTACATTAGAAAAAACGCAAAACCAGAAAAAAAGGTCGATTTGCGATTAGTTATCAACGCTGGATCTATTCTTGAAACCGATGAGCAAAGAGGTTTGGCTCACTTTATGGAACACATGTGTTTTAATGGTACGAAACGTTTTCCAAAAAATGAATTGGTAGATTATTTGCAAAGTATAGGAGTAAAATTTGGGCAACACTTAAATGCTTACACAAGTTTTGACGAGACGGTATACTTTTTACCGATTCCATCCGATAGTCCTGAAAAGTTAGAAAAAGGATTTCAAATTATTGAAGATTGGGCTTTTAATGCCAATTTAACTCCAGAAGAAATAGATAAAGAACGCGGCGTTGTTCTAGAAGAATATAGATTAGGTCTTGGTGCAGACAAGCGAATGATGGACCGATATTTACCAAAAATGATGAACAACTCGCAATATGCAGAGCGTCTTCCTATTGGAAAAAAAGAAATTTTAGAAAAGTTTACCTACGATAAATTAGTTAGTTTTTATAAAGATTGGTATCGTCCCGATTTGATGTCGGTTATTGTAGTTGGCGATATTGATGTTGCCGAAATGGAGAAAAAAGTAATTGCGCATTTTGCAAATTATAAAAATCCTAAAAACGCAAAACCACGAAAAATTTATGAAGTTCCAAATCACAAAGAAACGTTCGTTAGTATAGAAACCGATAAAGAATCGTCTGATGCACAAGTACAACTTCTTTATAATGATCTGGAAAAACCAAAACCTACTGTAACAGTAAATGATTATAGAGAAGATTTGGTTAAAGGATTATTTACTACCATGTTAAATAATAGATTGCAAGAATTAACCAATGCACCAAATCCACCATTTGTTTACGGATATTCTTATCATGGTGGAACATTTGCTAGAACTAAAGAAGCCTATCAATCGTTTGCAATGATGTCTGAAGAGAAGCAATTGGAGGCATTAAAAGTATTGGTAACAGAAAATAATAGAGCAAAAAAATTCGGATTTACGCAAGGCGAATTGGATAGAGCTAAAGCAGAAGTTATTGCGAATTATGAAAGAACTTTTAAAGAAAAAGATAAAACCAACTCAGAGCGATTTGTGTCGGAATACCAATCTTATTTTCTAGAAAATGTTCCTGCACCAGGAATTGAATGGGAATTTGAAGCGGTGAAAAAGATGATTCCAAGTATTTCTTTATCAGAAACTAATGGTTTGATTAAAAATTTCATTAAAGATGAAAATAGATTTGTGCTGTTAACTGGTCCAGAAAAAGAAGGTTTGAAAAAAGTAACTGAAGCCGAAGTTTTAGCTGTTATAAATGCAGATGATTCTGGTATTACTGCTTACAAAGAAACGGCTCTTGCCTCAAGTTTGATTAGAAAAGAGATAAAAGCTGGTTCAGTTGTAAAAAAAGAAACTAATGCTAAACTTGGAACTACAACTTTAGTTTTATCTAATGGTGCTAAAGTTACGTACAAGAAAACCGATTTTAAAAATGATGAAATTTTAATGGAAGCGGTAAGTTTTGGAGGAATGAGTATTTATAGTAATGAAGAGTTAAGGAAAGTTCAGTTTGCTAATAGTGGATTAACCGAAGCAGGTTTTTCTGGATTAAAGAAAAATGATATTGACAAGTTTATGTCGGGTAAAATTGCCAATGTAAGTCCATATATAAGTAATGTTACCGAAGGTTTAAGAGGAAGTACTACGCCAAAAGATTTGGAATATTTATTTCAAATGGCACATGCTTACATGACCGATTTAAATTATGATAACGAAGCATTTGAGAGTTACAAACAAAAACAATCGGCTTTTTTCAAGAATTTATCGTCGCAACCTAATGTGTACTTTCAACAAGAATTTTATGGCTATTTAATGAAAGACAATCCAAGGTTTATTGGTATATTTCCTGACGAAAAAGCATGGACAGCAACCGATTATAAATTGGCCTATGATAAATACAAAGAGCGTTTTGCCAATGCTGGAGATTTCGAATTTTTCTTCGTTGGTAACGTAGATGATAAACAAATTGAAGAATTTTCGGCAAAATATATTGCATCGTTGCCTTCAAACACTACTAAAGAAAAAGCAATAGATTTAGGATATAGAATGGTAAAAGGTGACTTGAAAAAAGTTGTTAATAAAGGTTCCGATCCTAAAAGTAATGTAACGATTATGTATTATGGTGACACAACTTATTCTCCAAAAGAAGCTATGGCAATTCAAGCTTTGGGTGAAGTTCTTACTATAAAATTAATTGAAGAATTAAGAGAAAATGAAAGTGGTGTTTACGGAGTTTCTGCAAGAGGAAGCCTAAATAAAGTGCCAAGCGGGTCGTATAATTTTAGTATAGGTTTCCCATGCGGACCAGAAAATGCTGAGAAATTAACAGCTTCTGCTTTAAATGAATTGCAAAAAATTATTGATAATGGTCCAGATGAAAAAGATGTAGCCAAATTTAAAGAAGGTGAAATTGCCGACTTTAAAAAAGACAGTAAGGAAAACAGATTTTGGTTGAGTAATTTTACAAAAGCTTACACGTTTTCATCGTCTGCTGAAGAAGTTTTATCAATGGAAGAAAAAATCAATAGCGTAACAGCTAAAGAAATTCAAGATGTAGCTAAAAAGTATCTAACTAAAGATAAAGTTATTGGAATTCTAATGCCAGAAACGAAATAATAGATTTCTTTGAAAACTAAAAAACCCTGTTAATGTAAAAGTTAACAGGGTTTTGTTTTTTATATTGGAATTATTTAAAACAAACTGGGATAATTTCGCCTTTTGCTAAACAATATTTTTCTACTAATTCTGGTGTAAGTTTAGAAGTATAATCCTCTTCGATAACTCTAAATCCGATGCTTCTTAATTTGTCAAAATAATCTCTTCCGTATACACGAACGTGATCATATTGCCCAAAGATTTTGGCTCTTTCTTTTTGGTCAACAATAGTATCATCAGAAAAAGTAATTGCTCTCGATAAATCCTGTGGAATTTGAAAGATTCCCATTCCGCCGGGTTTTAAAACTCTAAACAATTCTTGCATGGCTTTAGTGTCATCTGGAATGTGTTCTAAAACGTGGTTGCAAAGAATTAAATCGTATTGATTATCTTCAAACGGTAAATTGCAAATATCAGCTTTTACATCTGCCAAGGGCGAAAGTAAATCAGTTGTAGTATAATCGATGTTAGTTTGCTTCTTGAAACGTTTGTAAAACTCTTGTTCAGGAGCAAAATGTAATACCTTTTTCTTTTCTTTTGAAGTAAAAAAATCAGTTTCGTTTTGTAAATACAACCACAATAAACGATGTCTTTCTAATGACAAAGTGCTCGGAGAAAGAACGTTATTTCTTTGATTTCCATAACCATAAGGCAAAAACATTCTAAAACTTTTTCCATCAATGGGATCAGTAAAACGACTTCCTTTTAACAAAAATGCCAAAATAGGACGCACTACAATACTCAAACGAATCAATATCGGACGAGGAATGGTATTTAATATGAACTTGAATAGTTTCTTCATTTTTTTGTTTCGCAAAGATTCACAAAGGAGACACAAAGTCTCACGAAGGAGTATTTATAAATCGTTTTATGTTGTTTCGTAAAATTTTAGAATTAAAGTTAAAAAGTAATCCCAAAGGATACTTCCCAAGTTTTAAATATGTTAAAATTTGAGCATAATGAACTGTTGTGAAATTTTCAACTGTCTTCAATTCTATAACCAATTTATCTTCAATTAAAAGATCAATTTTATAGCCGTGATTAAGTTGAATTTCTTTGTATTTTATTGGCAAAAGTTTTTCTTTCTCAACTTTTAAGCCTGCATTTGAAATCTCAAATAATAAACATTCTTGGTATGCTGATTCTAATAGTCCTGGACCAAGAGTTCGATGAACTTCAATAGCGAGACCAATAACTTTATAAGCTATAGCTTCTAAATCAGAGTCGATCTTATTTATATTTTCGTCTACCATTTTTTTGCGAATCTTTGTATCACTTTTGTGAATCTTAGTGGATTAAATAAAATTCGTATAAAATTACAATGTATAATGATTTCTAAACTCCTTTTCCTCATCACTTACAATTCCTAAAGTATCATAAATGTATTTGAAAGTCGATAAAATTTCTGGTTTTCCGTCTATTAAAGCTACATTGTGTTCAAAATGAGCACTTGGTTTTCCGTCGGCTGTTAGAATGGTCCAACCATCTTTTAGTTGTTTTATGTTTTTTGTACCCATGTTTATCATTGGTTCAATAGCAACAACCATGCCTTCCACAAAAAATTTTCCACGACCGCGTTTTCCGTAATTTGGCATTTCTGGATCTTCGTGCATTTTTCTTCCTAAACCGTGACCAACGAGTTCACGAACCACACCATATCCATGACCTTCACAATATTTTTGAATTGCATTTCCTACATCTTCAACTCTATTTCCTGAACGAAATTCTCTTATTCCAACATAAAGACTTTCTTTAGTCACTTTAAGAAGTTTTTTTACTTCAGGAGCAACTTCACCAATTTCAAAACTATAAGCGTGGTCACCATAAAATTCATTCATCAAAACACCACAATCTACTGAAATTACATCACCTTCTTCCAAGGGTTTTGCATTTGGAATTCCATGAACTACTTGAGCATTTGGACTCATACACAAAGAATTTGGAAAACCATAAAGTCCAAGAAATCCCGGAACACCACCATTATCTCGAATAAATTCTTCAGCTAACTTGTCTAATTGTAATGTAGTTACACCAGGTTTAATAACTTTTGCAATTTCGCCCAATGTTTTAGAAACTAACAATGCACTTTCGCGCATTAACTCAATTTCTTCTCTTGTTTTTGGAATAATCATTTTTATAAATTTCAGTCCGCAAAAATACAATATTCTTACGATAAAAAATAGCTATATTTACAATATGAGTTTTATCATATTTTTTCAAAAATTCCGATTTTAACTTTGCATAAAATTTATTAGGTATGAGTAAATATGTTACCGCAGCAGAAGCTGTAAAAGTCGTAAAATCTGGAGATAGAGTCTATCTTCAAGCTGCCGCAGCAGCACCAACAATTTTATCTAATGCATTAACAGAAAGAGCATCAGAATTACGAAACGTTGAAATTTGTCATCTTCATGTTGAAGGAGAAGCGCGTTACGCTAATCCTGAGTTAAGAGAAAGTTTTCATGTGAATTCTTTTTTTATTGGAGCCAATGTTCGTCACACTTTAAGAGCAGGAAATGGTTCTTACACACCGGTTTTTTTAAGTGAGTTGCCTTATTTGTTTCATAAAAATGTTTTACCACTAGATGTTGCTTTTATTCATGTTTCGCCACCAGACAGACATGGTTATTGTTCGCTAGGAGTTTCTGTAGAAGCTACAGTTGCTGCCATTGAAAATGCTAAAATTGTAATTGCACAAGTAAATCCGCAAATGCCAAGAACTTTTGGTGACGGAATTCTTCATGTTTCTGAAATTGATTATTTAGTTGAGGTTGATGTGCCAATTTATAGACATGCACCCGAGCCATTTACCTATGAAGAAGAAAAAATTGGTAGTTATATTGCTTCATTAATTGAAGATAAAAGTACACTTCAAATGGGAATTGGTTCTATTCCAAATGCTGCTTTAAGCAAACTTACAAACCACAAAGATTTGGGTTTACACACCGAAATGTTCTCCGATGGAGTTATTGATTTAATTGAAAATGATGTTATCAATTGTAATTATAAAGGAACTTTACGCGGAAGAGTTTTGGCAACTTTTTTAATGGGTTCAAAACGTTTGTATGATTTTGTAAACGACAATCCATTTATTGAAATGAAAGAATCTTCCATGGTAAATGATACAGCTCGAATTAGGAAAAATCCAAAAATGGTTGCTATAAATTCAGCAATTGAGGTTGATTTAACTGGACAAGTTTGTGCTGATTCTATTGGTCCAAAAATGTATTCTGGAGTTGGAGGACAAATGGATTTTATCCGTGGCGCTTCATTAAGTCCTGGTGGAAAAGCAATTATCGCTTTGCCATCAACTACTAAAAAAGGATTGAGCAGAATAGTCCCATTCTTAAAACAAGGTGCTGGAGTTGTAACAACAAGAGCTCACATTCACTATGTAATTACAGAAAACGGAATCGCCGATTTATACGGAAAAACATTAAAACAACGTGCTGACGAATTGGTAAGAATCGCGCATCCAAATCACCAAGAAAGTATCGAGAGAGAATACTATGAATTATTTAATAAAATGTAGTAAGAGCGAATCGTTTGGGAATTCTTGGTTTCGATTTACCTGCTTTTCGTTTCAATAAAAAAAATGCTTCCAAACAATGGAAGCATTTTTTTATTTTCTCTTCAATCAGGGCTAGATAGGTTTTGTCTTTTGTAAAATTATCAATCTGGATTGGCCATTATTTTAAATAATTCGGCATTCGAAATTAAATAACGATTTTCCAAACTCAACTCTGATAATTGTGAACTTACCAAATTATTTTCTCGTGAATTAATTAAGAAAATAGAACTTTCTCCAAAAGAGAATAATCGCTCTTCTGAACTCAACATCGTGTTGTAATCTTTTACTAAATCACTAATTAGTTTGCGTTGTCTTTCTAGAGAATTGATTTCGGTTTGTTGTGCGTTAATTTTGTTTTTAAGTTGAATACGTTCTAAATCAAGTGAATATTGGGTGTCTTGAATTTTGAATTTTGCCAATTGCAATCCTCCACGTTCTTTTCTTAAAAAAATAGGAAAACTAAAATTTACGCCCACTTTATAGTTATTGAAGTTGGTGTTATTCCATGCACTTTGTTCAGATAAGTAATGATAGCCCAAATCAATTTTTGGCAACAAACTGTTGGCTTTAAGTTTGCGTTCTACTTCTAGAATATCCAATTTACTTTGGAGTGAATTAATTTTTGGATGGTTTTCTATGGAAATGTTTTCTACTAAAAGTTCGCTTGTTTTTAAAGTTTCTTTTATTGTGTTTTCAATTTTTATCTCAGGAATAATAGTGTCTTGTAATTCCAAAGGAACATTGTTTTCAAGCCATAAAAAGTTAGATAATTCTAATTTAGATTTTATCAATTTCAATTGTGAATCTTCAAGACTAAGTTTTCGGTTTCTAACAATAATTCCGGCTTCAACACTATCAATTGCTGGTTTGTCACCATTTTTTATTAAACTTGAAACACCATTGAAACGTATTTCCGCATTTTTTAAATATTCGTTATAAAGTTGTACTTCGCTATAATTTCTTTTCCAATTAAAATAAGCAACTGAAGCATTGTATAAAACTTCAATAGCTTGTAATTTTCGTTCGGCTTGACTTAATTGGATTTGGATTTTAGCTTTTCTCAAATCGGCCATTCGTTGGTTTATTAATAATCCTTGACCTAATGGAACCGTAATTCCAAGTGATGTCAGTCCTTGATTAGGAAGCGAATTTTCTGGATTTAGAAAAATTCCTTCACTATTATCAAAGCCCGCTTTCACCTCAATACCATACCAAGTTGGAATTTTGAAACTGCTGTTTAATAGTGAATAATATTGGCTGTTTTTAAATTGTTTTTTGTCAAAATCGACTTCAATTTTTGGGTCAAATCCACCACGTGCCATCATTAAATTGGCTTGAGCGCTATTGACTTCAAGATTGGCACTTTTTACCATTGGATGGTACTTTTTTACATATCCTAAATACTCAATATAAGTAAGTTCTTGAAGGTTTTTATCTTGACCAAAAACAAAGCTACAGAAAAACAGAAAGACTATAATTTGTACTTGTTTCATATGTAAATATTATTTTTTTGGTGTATATGTATCGCTATTTTTATTGGTTTTTGCAAGCAAACGAGTTTTTTTTGGGCGATTTCATTACTTTTTCTCTTTTGATGTTTCACCTTTTGGTTTGTAATAATTTGGCGGAAAACCATTTAATGTTCGCCATAATTCAAACCAAATTGGTACATTGTCCAATAAAGCCAATGTTTGCGCTCCAGAACCAATACTAACTTGTTTTGGCCAAGCTTCTTCTTTTTCATCAGGTGCAATTAAAACTCTGAATTTTCCGTTTGGAGAAATAAAATTTTCAACAGCTACAATTTTTCCACCAAAAGTTCCATAACTCATATTTGGCCAACCTGAAAATACAATTGTGGGCCAACCATCAAACCAAATTCTAACTTTTTCGCCTTTGTGAATTAAAGGTAAATCGGTTGGTGACACATAAGTTTCTACTGCAATATCATATTTTGCAGGCATGATGCTTACAATTTGAGTTCCTTCCTTAATAGTTTCCCCAATTCCCGATTGAATGGCACGGTTTACATAGCCATCTTGTGGGGCTTTTATGTAATACATACCATTTCGAATTTGGTAATTTACCACTTGATTTTCAAGTTTATTTACTTGTGCTTCGGTATCATATTGGCTACTCAATGCTGTGAATTGATCACTTTGTGCTTTTGAACTCTTCTCTGCATATTCGGCGCTAATTCTATTAATTTCAACTTTTGCATTAATTAATTCATTTTTACTCGCTAGAAGTTTGTTTTCTTGAGTGATGATTTTGGCTTCTACTTCTTGTAATTTCAATCTTTTTTCTTCGACATCAACAACAGCTTTCAATCCATTTTTTTCTAAAATTACTGCTCGATTGAATTGCGTGTTGGCGATTTTTATTTGCGTTTTTACGGCTTCTAAATCCATACTATCGCTTTTCACTTTTAAAATTCCTTGACGAATTTTATTTTGAGCTTGTTGTAATTTTAAAACGCGTTCGTTTTCAATAGCATTGATTTGTGCAGAAAGCGAAGTTACTTTTCCTCCATAAGATTGTCCTGCCATTTTTTTAGCATCGACTTGGCTTTTGGTATTTTCAACTAAATTAGGGTCAAAGTAATCTTCTTTAATTTCAGAAATGAAAAGAATAGTATCGCCTTTTTTTACAAAATCACCTTCTTGAACGTACCATTTTTCTATTCGTCCTGCAATTGCCGATTGAATAGTTTGTGGTCTTTGATTTGGTTTTAGTGTAGTAACAGCTCCTGATCCTGAGATATTTTGCGTCCATGGAAGAAATAAAATTACAACTCCAAGTAAGGAAACATAAAGGATTATTTTGTTCAATATTTTGTAATGAGGTCTATTGGCAAGACTTTTTACAGTACTGTATTGATCAATATTTTCGGTTATCGGATTTTTTTTAGAAATATTTAGCATGGCTATTATTATTTAGTGTCAGCAATTATTTTTCCGTCTTTCATTTTTATTTTTCTATTGCATTTTTGTTTCCAATATTCATTTTTAGAAGAGACAATTACAGTCCATTTGTTTTTGGAATCTGTAATAAAATCGATGATTTCTTTGGTTGCTTCTTCGTCCATTTTGTCCAAAGGATCTTCGTAAAACAATATTTTTGGTTTATTTACAATACTTCTAGCTAATAAAATTTTCTGTGCATTTGATGATGACAATTGTCGTCCATCAGGGAAAATGTGAGTATCTAATCCGTTTGGTAATGTTTTAATGAATGAGCCTAATTTTACACTTTCAATTGCCCATTTTATGTCATCATGCGAAACTAAAGGATTGTTGAACGTTATATTTTCTAAAATAGTTCCTTCAAATGGTGTTTCGCCTTGAGTGATAGTTCCTATTTGAGAACGGTATTGTGCCAAATCTATTTTACGATAGGTATCGTCATTTATAAAAAAGGAGCCTGATGTTGGTTGCATTCCACCTGACAAAACTCGTATTAATGTTGTTTTTCCTGAACCATTACTACCTTCAAGGTATATTTTTTCTGATTGATCAATTTTTAAATTTATTTTGTCCAAAACATCATCCACAGAATCTGGAAATTTGAATCTAAGATTTTCTGCTTCTAAGGTAATATTAGTAAAACAATAATCTTGATTTTTTGTTTGCGATTCTTCGATATTCAAATCTACAATTTGACCAATTTTTTCAACAGATGTCAATACATCATATAGACTTTCTAAACCAACAATTAATTTTTCAACAGAATTTAATACTAATAAAATTATAATTTCAGCAGCAACGAATTGTCCAATATTCATCTTTTGATTCAAAACTAAATATCCACCGATAAACAACAAACAAGCAGTAATAATTACTTTAAAAACAATTAGTTGTGAAAATTGTCTTTTGATTACTTTGAAATGTTTTTCTCGATAATTTAAATATTCATCTACTAAAATATTATTTTTATTTAAAGCAAAATCAAAGTTGTCTTGTTTTCTAAAACTGAAATTGTTTCTTGCAATTTCTTGAAGCCAACTTGCAACTTTATATTTGTATTTTGATTCTTTCATACTTGAAGAAAGTCCTGGATTGTATGAAAATTTAAAAATAGAATAAAGTAATACTATCAATAAAATTCCGAAGAAAATAAAGAAAGGATGGTACAATGACAGCAGAATTATTCCGAAAAGGATTTGTAATAAAGCTGTAGAAAAATCAATTAACAATTTTGAAGTTCCTTTTTGAATAGAAATAGTATCGAAAAAGCGATTTGCTAATTCTGGGGGATATTGGTTGTATAGTTCTTCAAATTTAATTTTAGGCAAACGATAGCTGAATTCGAATGAAGAACGTACAAATATTTTTTGTTGTAAGTTTTCTGTAATTCGTAGTTGCATTAAGGATAATATTCCAACTAAAGCTACGCCAATGACAACAATTACAACAAGAACAATCCATGAAATGCTTACTTGTCCTGCTTGAATTAAATTAATAATAGCTTGTATTCCAAGAGGTAGTGAAAGACTTACTAATCCGGCAAAAATGGCGTAGAAAATGATTTGAGAAATATCTTTTTTGTCTATTCTTAATAAACTATAAAACCGTTGTAAAGGCGATTGACTCATGACTAATATTTTAATGTATTTTCAACTAAATTAATATAAAAATCTGTTGGTGAAACAGAAGAATTACAATTTGTAATTGTTTTTAAATGATCTTTTAGAAAATGTTGATGTAAAGCACCTTCTACAATAGACGAGGCTAAACTTTTTGCAAAAGCATAGTTAGGGTTTACTTCATCAATCATTTCAATAATTCGGTTGATTACTCTTTTATAAACTAGAAAAAAACCTTCTTTATTTTCTTCATCAACTTCTTTTGTAAGCAAAGTTTTTGTAAATTCTTGAATGATTATTTTGTTTAATATTGCTTCATTTATATGTAATGTTGTTGAATCATCTTCAACTTTTTCTGTAACTATGGTAATACCTTTTTTCAAGCGTTCCATAGGATTTGAAACATTTGTTGTAGCAAATGCTAATTTATATTCTATCCAGCCCCAATACCAAGAGGAAAGGTATAACAATAATTTGTGCTTGCTTTCAAAATAGCGATAAATAGAACTTTCATTCGAGCTTATTTTTTCACCCAATTTTTTGAAAGTAAAATTTTCAAATCCAATTTCATCTATTAATAGAATACTTTGTTCAATGATTTTCTTTCCTAAATCTGATGTTTCAGGATTTTTGACATATAATTTATCATTTACAGAAATGATTATGTTAGAAAGTATATTTTGCATTACTAATCTGTTGTTATTGGTGTAAAATCTTTGTTTTTTTTATTTAAGTCAAGAGTATACAAAATGGCAAGGTTTAAAAAATTTTTCCCTGTTTCATCATTAATTCGGTAATCAAATTGATAAATATAACCGGTTTGAACAGTTAACTCTTTTGAAAACTCATATCCGCAACCCATAAAAAATCTGTTTCTTTCAAAAAATGGTTCGTTATCAGTAAAAAATATTTCATTCCATGCCGTTAAATAAAAAGTTTTAGGCATTATTATTTTATTATTTATTGGCACTAATGCTCCCAATCTATACCTAAACCTATTTCTATATCCGTTTGAAGTAAAGCGTTGTTCTGCTCTATAACGATGTTCAAATGTAACAAACTCTAAAGGGTTTTTCATATTTATTTGAATCCATGTTCTAGTTTCTAAATTTTTAGCAGGCAGTTCAAAGTTTCCTCCTTCACTATAGGTATTATATGAACCAATACCTGTTGTTACAGAAAAGTTTTTTTTGATTAAATAAGTTGCTCCACCTTTATATTCGTAATAATGAAATTGATCGTAAAAAGATAAACTTCTTAATTGTGCTTCAAAAAAAGTATTCCATTTAGAATTTAGTTTAATATTGAAATTAACAATATTCCATGAACCAATTTCATTTTGAGAATAACTAATACTTGTAAATATAAATAATAAAAAACTAATTTTTTTCATTACAATACTAAGGTAAATTTACATGTTTTTTTGTTGTGGTTTTCATTTGGATGATATCTACTAAAAAGGCAAATGCCATTGAAAAATAGATGTATCCTTTAGGAATTTCAAAATGGAACCCTTCTGCAATTAGTGAAACTCCAATCATCATTAAAAAACAAAGTGCTAAAACTTTAAATGATGGATGTTTAGAAATAAATTCACTAATTGGTTTTGATGCAAATAACATAATTATAACGGTTACAATTACAGCAGTATACATTACCCATAATTCGTCAACCATACCTACAGCTGTGATAATTGAATCTACCGAGAATACCAAATCTAGAATAATCACTTCACCTAGAAGTTTACTAAAATTCCCTTTTTTTGGAAGTTCGGCTTCGTGTGAATTAGCGATTTCTGTTTTGTGATAAATCTCTTTGGTACTTTTATATATTAAAAATAACCCACCAAGTATTAAAATAATTCCTTTTCCAGTGAAGTCAATTTCAAATAGCGAAAATAATGTTTTATCGAGTTTTAGTATCCAGGAAATAAAACCTAATAATGCTAATCGCATTACCATGGCTAATCCAATTCCCCAATAGCGTAATTTGTTTCTTTGGCTTTCTGGGAGTTTATCGGCGAGAATGGAAATGAAAATAATGTTGTCTATTCCTAGTATTACTTCGAGAGCAATTAATGAAATTAATGGTATTAAAGCGTCTATCATATTATTGAATTTTAGAAATTAATTTTAAATCCGAAATTTAGGTTTTTCATATCCTGTAATTCAGGATTGATGTTGTTGTCTTTTAAATCTAGATATTTCAAATGGTCTAAAGCTTCCAACTTTGGAATTTCTTTAAATTTATTATTGTTTAAATACAATGATTCTAAATTTTTAAATTGTAGTAATTCACTTGGTAAAACAGACAGGTTATCGTTTTCAAGATGAAGTGATTTTAATTTTGGTAATTTAGATAATATTGTAAGTGTTTTTGGAAGATTCATGTTCTTTTCCTCGTTCAAATAGATTTCTTCTAAATTGGTTAAATTAGAAAATCCTTCTGGTAAGTTTGTAAAATCGTTGTTACTTAAATCAATTGTTTTTAATGATTTAAGGTTTAATATAGCAGTTGGAATTTCTTTTAAATGGTCATTTTTTAAACTTAAATATTCTAAGTTGATGAATTTTGACCAATTCTCATTGGATAAATTTATTTTTTGATTGCTAAGATTTAATCGTACAACTTTTTCTGGTTCCTTTAGCGCATCAGATAATGATGTATACTCTTTTGCCTTATCGTTATTTTGAGAAAATACTGCACATGAATAGAGTAGCAATACAATTTTAAGTAGATTATTTTTTTTCAAGATGCACTTTTTTAATGTTAAAAACGATTTTCAATTTCAAATATAATAGTAAAACTATTAATAATTGTTTTTTAGCTATTATTTTTGCTTTTTTTTAACCTTTTGCTTTCTCAGTAATTGAGATTGATTTTTGTAGTATTAATGAATTTGGTATGGTAATGATTTTGTTATTTTCTGTTGTTAAATGAATAAAAAAATAGGTCAAATCAGATATTTCGCCAGAAAAAGGATAATCTTTGTCTAAAACTTCAATGTAATCACCAATTTTTAGAGGATGATTGAAAAATAATATTATTCCGGAAGTAATATTTGACAGAAGTGACCACTGAGCAAAAAATGCAATTCCAAAAGCTGTTAATATAGATGTAGCAAAAATGGCAATTTCATTTTGTTTTAAACCCCAAATTGCAGAAAGTAGAATTATAGCCGTTAATGAAAGCAATAGATTAATGGTTTTAATCATTATTTTTCTTCTACCTCTTTGTAATTGAGTGTTTTTTAAAGCGTTGTTTATTATAGTTTTAGTTGCAAAATAAGTTAATAGGTAGCAAAATAATACTATACCAGTTTCAATGATTTGAATAGTAATAGGTTTCATAATTTATTTTATTGATTATTTTTTATTCTTTCTCTTTTTTTTCAATTTCATCAATTTTTTCAAGTAATAAATTAGAGTTTATTAATAAGCGATCTAATTCTTGTTCAAAAAACTCTTCTGTATGTTTATTTCATTTTAATGGATTTTTTTCTAATTCTTAAAACTATTACTAAGTGTATTTATATAAAGTTTTTTTTCGTTTGCATCATTTTTAAAAATTGGTAGATTTAGATTATACACTAATTGCCAATTTTTTTCATGATTCTAAAATTTAAAAGTTTTACACTTAAAATTGATACAAATATATACAAATATAATAGTAATACTATTGATTATGAAATTTTAACTTTTATTTATAATATTTGGCATAAAAAAAGAGACTCAAAAAATGAATCTCTTATTTAAAATTGATGTTATTTATTCTTACAGTAACGAATGCTGTGTCATAACTGCAGGTTTTTCAATTCCCATTAATTCTAAAATAGTAGGAGCGATGTCACCTAAAACGCCATTATGAATAGTTTTTAAATCTTTATCAACTAGAATAATTGGCACCGGATTCGTTGTATGAGCTGTATTTGGAGATCCATCAGGATTAATCATAGTTTCACAATTTCCGTGGTCTGCAATGATAATAGTAGAGTAGTTGTTTTCTAAAGCACTTTCAACCACTTCTTTTACACAAGTATCAACAGCTTCGCAAGCTTTTATAGCAGCTTCCATAATACCTGTGTGTCCAACCATGTCGCCATTTGCAAAATTTAAACATACAAAATCTACTTCACCTTTTTTAAGTTCTGGAACTAAAGCGTCTTTTAATTCGAAAGCACTCATTTCGGGCTGCAAATCGTAAGTGGCAACTTTTGGTGAATTTCTTAAGATTCTCGTTTCGCCAACAAATGGAATTTCTCTACCACCTGAAAAGAAGAAGGTCACGTGAGGATATTTTTCAGTTTCTGCTATACGAATTTGAGTTTTTCCTGCTTTTTCTATAACTTCTCCAAGTGTTTCAGTGATGTTGTTTTTGTCGTAAATTACATGAACATTGTTGTATGTATCATCATAGTTGGTCATGGTAACATAATACAAATTCATTTTGTGCATATTGAACTCGTGAAAATCTTTTTGTGATAAAGCTTCTGTCAATTCACGACCTCTATCGGTTCTAAAATTGAAGAAAATTACAACATCATCTTCTTCAATTTTCGCTAATGGATTTCCATTTTCATACGTCATCACAATAGGTTGTATGAATTCATCGGTAACATCATTAACATAACTTTTTTTTATACTTTCTACAGCATTTGTAGATTTTTCTCCCTCAGAATTTACTACCAAATCGTAGGCCAATTTCACTCTTTCCCAACGCTTATCTCTATCCATTGCATAATATCTACCAATAATTGTAGCGATTTTTGCAGTATTGTTTTTTATATGATTTTCAAGATTTGCTATATCTGTAATTGCCGATTTTGGATCAACATCTCGACCATCTGTAAAAGCATGAACAAACACTTTTTCTAAGCCATAATCTTGTGCAGCATCTAATAATCCGAATAAATGTGATGTATGTGAATGAACACCACCATTAGATACCAAACCTAAAAAATGTACTTTTTTATTGTTTTCTTTAGCATATTTGAAAGCATCAAGAAGCGGTTTTTCTTGATTCATAGTTTTCTTTTGTACAGCCAAATTTATTTTAGCCAAATCTTGATATACAATTCGACCAGCACCAAGATTCATGTGACCAACTTCAGAATTTCCCATTTGTCCTTCGGGTAAGCCAACGTTTAATCCATCAGTTCTAAGTTGTGCGTTTGGATATTTTGTATATAAACTATTTATAAAAGGCACATTAGCGTTATCTATTGCTGAAACTTTTGGGTCTGGAGATTTTCCCCAACCGTCAAGAATCATCAGTATTACTTTTTTGTTCATTGTGATAGTATTTTACACAAAGATAAGCATTTGCAATAGCTGAAATGAAAAGTTGGAGGTAAATTTATTTGAAAAATAACGAAAACGATTTAGTGTTTTCTTAAGAAAATTATTTTTTAGAAAACCAGTTTTTAGCAGAGTTGTAATCAATAAAATAGCGAATACTAACAGATAAAATATGATTAAGATTTTCTTGATTAACGGAATCTCTAAAATTACTACCAATTTCTTTATTAAATTCTCTTGCAAATAAAGAAGAGTTATTACGATATAGTATTGACATTTGACTACCAGGAGCAAACCACCAAGAAAAAGACAAGTCCATATTCCAAGTGTTAAAATTTGAGTTTCTATTTTTGTTGTAATTGGTATTGGTTTCAAAAGTGCCGTCGTCTTTAAGAGTTAGTATCGCTTTATTAATTGCGTAACTCCAATAATGGCGAATAGAAAGATTAAAAGTTATTAAATCATTGATTGCATATTTTCCTGACAATGTGTTAGTGTAGGTATTTCTATTGCGTTTTGCTAATATAGCGTTATCCGAATTATCGAAATCTATCCAACCAATATCGTTAACTTGTCTTGAAAATCTAGAACTATATATTAGTAATAATTTGTCTGAAAAGCGATATCTTGGACTTACAAGTAAATTAAAGTTTAGTCGGTCTTTTTCGTCAAAAAAAGATATTGACGGGCCAAAATCTAATGCGAATTTTTTAGCATAATTTGACGAAAAAAAGTAATTTCCTCCAAATCTTCGAGGAATGATTAAGAATTTACTATTGTCTGCCGATCGAGGTTCGTAATAATCATAGACTTCAATTGGTCTAGAGTTAAGACCAAATCCATGATAATCATTTCTTTTGTTGGTAGAATTAAAATTTAAGTTAGCAATTGATTCTTGAACACTACCTGTTGTATTGTTAAATTCTGAATATAAATTTAATTGTACATTTAAGGTGTTAAATGTCTTTGTAGGTTTTATAATTCTATAACTTGCATTACCATAAACAGCATGATAATTGGTTTGAAAGTTGATTCCCAGATCGTTGTTGTCCCATTTTTCCGAAACATACTGGCTGCCAATACTATAACGGTACTTACCTTTTGTTTTTCCTAAGTTTATCGAGGTGTTATAACCGTTTCTATTCTCGAGAAGGTAATCGTTTACATAGCTAAATTTATAATCACCGGATAAATTAAAAGTGTTTTTCTTGGTATTTAAATCATATATTAATGCAGACACATTAGCGTCTCTATATTCACCATTTCTTGTGACATTGGTGTTGATAAATGAAACAGATGAATTTTGTCTAAAACGTTGGTCTAATACAAAAAGGTTGAAGTTTGCCAAGGGTTCTATTAATTCATTTCTTGTTTCACCAGTGATATTATTTCTTATTACAGCATCTGTTTTTTCTGTCACTGCATTTAGAATTCCAATTCCTAATCCACCTTTGGTTCTACCAGATACTTTTAAGGCATTTAATAAATTTACTGTTGAAGGATATTCAATAAAATCTTCGTCAGATGATAATGTTGGTTGTACCGATGGTTCGCCACCAATTCTTCTAGAATAAAATAGATTTCCTTTATTAAATAAATCAGTTCCTTCGGTAAAAAAAGGTCTATTTTCTGCAAATTGCTGCTCAAACGGCCCAAGGTTAAGTTCTACTCTGTCAAAAGCAGCTTGGCCAAAATCGGGCACAAGAATTGCATCGAGTGTAAAAGCATCATTGATACCGTATTTTACATCTAAGCCACCTTTAAATTCACCTTTGGTTTTGTTAGAATCATTTCCACTCAAATAGTAAGAGGTGTAAGGGATTAAAAATAATCGAGTAGGGGTTTTAATGTTTTCAATGCCTTCAAGAATTCCAGCTTGGTTGGCTTCTGTTTGTAAATTAATATCAATTAAATTCCAAGTATATTGAAAACGGTCTCTATATACCTCACGAAACATATTTAATCCCCAAGTTTGTTTTTTTTCATTAGAAAAACGAAGGGCTGCATAAGGAATCTTTAATTCAATTGTCCATCCATAATCTGTGATATTTGTCTTACTATCCCAAATAGAATTTATACTAAAATCCGCACCATTAGCTTCTGTGTATATACAATCTTGTTGAACACCAGCAGCACTAACATAAAAACGAAATTCTTGTTGACCGTCATTATAACCATTGAAAAATATTCCGAAATGATCAGCAGATCCAAAATCATCTCGAGCTGTAAGCTCTTTTAAAATCTTGGTTGGTTGGTCATCATACATTGTAGCAGCAATATAAATGGCTTCATTGTCATAAACTATTTTAACCTCTGAACGTCTATTATTTTTTTCTGGCTCACCATTATTGGGTTCAATCATTACAAAATCTGTTGCAATTGCAGCTGTTTTCCAAGTGGGTTCATCAAATTTTCCGTCAATGGTAATTTTTTCAGAACAAAATTTTGTTTGTAAAGTCTTTTTTTGTGTTTGCGAAAAACTCAAAGTAGTTGCTAATGAACATATAAAGGAAAAAACTAACTTTTCTTTAAACATTTTCTTCATGTTGATTAGGCAAATATAAATCTTTATAATTATTGCGCAATGATAATTGTATTAGTATTGGAGTAATTTAGAGATGCAAACATAGATTGTAAATAAAGTAAAATGGTTTATAAAAGTATTAACGATAATGCTAGAAAAAAAGCTTTTGTAATTTATGCCGCTACTTATGTTGTTAAATCTTTTATCCAAAATTAAGGATTAGAAAAATCAAACAAATTTTGAAACCTTTATCAAAGCTAATAGGCATAGTTTATGGCTTTGACAAAGGTTTTGGCTCTATTGCGTAATTTTGGTTTATAAAATCACAAAAGAATTTTTAGAAGTCAAGGTTATTCAGCATATCCCATTAAATCAAGTGATTTTTTTTACAATAAAGAACAAATCGTGTCTGTTTATTTATCATCCTTCCAAAAATTATGTAAACAATTCTAAATTAATATCTTAATTTGGAGTACAAATTAGCATCAAGACAATATATATCCTCTCTAAAATTTAAAATACCATTTGTTTCCCAAGCTGTCCAATATAGTTGATGAATAAAAATATCTTCATAAATTTTAATAACAATGGTTTTTAATTCTGGTTTTGGAAGGTTTTTCTTTTCAATTACAAAATTTGGATTTTTAGCTAGTATTTTAGCATTGATTTTGTCAATTTCTTTTTGTTTAGCTTTTTGTAGTTTATAGTAATATTTAATATCTGTAGTGTCTTTAATTCTTTTTAATGACCATTTTGTAGTGTCATTTATTATGTAACTTGCCATTTCTAATGGTTTCTCTAAACGCACACATCCAGAACTTAATGAACGATATGAGAAAGCAAAGTAATCTCTATGGTTAGTATCATGAAGATAAACAGAATATCTATTTGGAAAATTAATTTTCATTGATCCAAGTGAGTTGTTTCTTCCAGGATCTTGAATATATTTATATTTGTTTGCATCTTCTTTTTTCCAAGACCAAGGACTTACTTCATTATTTTTTCTATCAAAAATTTTCAATCCTTTTTTTCTAAAAACACCTCTGTCTTTTTCTGCTTCGGGATAAATATCTTCTTTCAGAATTGTTGGAGGAACTGTCCAATTAGGGTTTAAATTGATATTAGATATTTTTGATTCTAATATTGGTGTAGCTCGGGTACCTTTTCCGACTACAACTTTTTGACTTTGAGTAGTATCATTATCTTTTACGGCAACAATACTATAATCTGGAATATTTATCAAGAGATAATGATTTCCAAAATCGTGAGCAAACCATCTCCAACGCTCCATATTTACAACGACTTGTTCTATTCTTTGATTTCTAGAATAATTTAAGGCGTCAATAGTGCTTCTGCCAATCACTGCGTCAGGTCTTAGCCCATGTCTAGCTTGAAATATTTTTACTGCTTCTTGTGTTTTCTTATCATAAACAGTTGATAATATCGTGTCTTTTTCAACTATATCGCCCCAATACATTAATCTTTTCTTGACGATTGGTAAGTATTTGCTTTTTTTATTAGGTACAATTCTTTCTCTAATATCAATCAATTCATAGGTTGTCTCCTCAGGAAATTGCTGTAATATTTTTAAACAGTTTTTTAGTTTTTTATAAATGATGTGATTAGGTTTACAGTTTTCAATGGCTTTACTGAAGTTGTTGTTGTCAATACAATCATAAAGTATCTCATTTATATTTATTTTTTTTTCTTCTAAATCCCAATCTTTATAAAGTTTTTTCGGATTTAACTTTCCTTTACTAATATGATTTACATAAAGTTGTGTGCTTGAAGTTAGAAGTAAATCATATTTTATTATTGTGGAATCTGGTAGGTCATCAAATTTAGTTTCAAAAGATTTTAAAGTTTCATAATTATAGTCTTTTGATTCTAGACCTTCATTTTCAGCTTTGCTAATTTCATTAATTATAAAATCTCTGTGTTCTTTTTTATTCCAAGCAGTTTCGTAGTTGAATTTTTTATAAAAAGCCTTAAAATCTTCGTCTTTAGAAGTATTAATTAAAGTGGAGTCAATTTTAATTCTATCATCTCCAAAAAGAGAAAAGTCAATAAAAGAGGCCTCTGCAGAAGATTCATTTGAAATGTTTCTTTTGCAACTTGAAAAAACGATAAGTAGAATTAAAATGTAAAATTTATTCATAGGCATTAGCCAATTTCTTTTTTCATATTATAATGGATTCCAATATCGGCAATAAAAAATGGCTCTCCAATTTTAATGTAACCCAATTTTTCATAAAACGGAACAGCATTTTCACGAGCATTAAACCAGATTAATTTTCCAAACTGACTTTTTATATATACTTCAGCATGTTTTATTAGTTCATCACCAAAGCCTTTCCTTTGAAAATCCTTTAGAATAGCCATTCCTCTTATTTGAAATTGATTTTCAGAACTAAATATAACATTATTATTTTTAAAAACAGATAGTACTCCTGTTATATTTTTGTCAATAAATAATCCAAAATGAGTTGTTGTTTCTAAATCATCTCCATCAAATTGACAACTTTCAATTGGTTTTCCTTCTCTTAAAATAGGATGGCGAACCAAAAAAGTGTCTCTTGAGCTGATTTTTTTAATCTCTTTCATAAAAAATTTCAATGCAAATTAAATGATAACAAATTAATAATAAAACTTTTAGACTAGCTTAGATTTGTAAAATTTTTTCTACACAAAAATTTTTCAAAAAAAATTTGCATCAAAACAAACAAATGCTATATATTTGCACTCACAAAATAAGAACATCATATTCTGTTTTTGTAATGCGGAAGTAGCTCAGTTGGTAGAGCTCCAGCCTTCCAAGCTGGTTGTCGCGAGTTCGAGCCTCGTCTTCCGCTCTGTAAAACCTCTAATTAACGTTAGAGGT
>CANGUP010000016.1 GCA_947457105.1 Flavobacteriaceae bacterium | reverse complement strand
TTTTGATTTTTCTGTAATGAGTTCGTATCGGGAATTGATTTCCAGTATTTTTTCTTTGGATTCTATTTCACTACTGATGTCTTTTTGCAATGAAATAAAATTGATGTGGTTGCCTTTTTCATCAAAAACTGGAATTATTTCAAGTAAATTGGTGTAGGGATTTCCTTCTTTGGTATAGTTTACAATTTGCACTTCAATGGTTTCTTTGTTTTGAAGCGCATTCGATAATAATCGTTGTGCTGGATCATTTTCAGCTGTGCGTTGTAAAAAATCTTTTGGCTTTTTCCCAATTACTTCTTCCAAGGCATAGCCAGTAGTTTTTGTAAACGATTCATTCACCCACTCAATTTGGCCCAATTGATTGGCAATAATAACCCCGTTCTTGGTTTTTGTAGCAATCAGTGATAATTTTTTTAATTCAATTTCAGATTCACTGATTTTTTTACTCTTGATTCGATTACTTACTAGAGATTGAAATTGCTGGGTAAATAAACTAAATATCGTTTCGTGTTTGTTTTGTAATTTTTCATAAAAGGGTGATTTATCAATAGAAATTAAACCCAAAATATATACCCGATACTGAAGTTCTTGGTCTTCGAGTGCATGAAATATTACATCGGTATACCCATCCAAGGAATCAAATTGATCCAATAACCTTTTATTGAGAATGCAACTTTTTGACAACCCAATTTTAGAGGCCATGCTTTTGCATTCTTGCTTGAGTATACGAATTTCTGCAGGAGAGGCTTTAATGCCTTCGCCGTAAAATTGCTCCTCTTGATCACTCACAATATAAATGGCTGAAGCCTCAATTTCAAGAACATCTACAATAGTTTCAGCAGCCAACTGAATAAACTCTTCATCACTGTGAAATTTTAGTGCTTCGTTGTTAAACTGATTTAATCGTTTATACAAAATGAGCTCATGGTCCAATTGGTCTTTGGTGTTGATGAGTTGTTGTTCAATAAACGAAAAACGAGTAACCCGCAATTGTAAATCGCGGTATTCTTTTAGCAAACTATCGTATTTTGATTGTTCTATCATTAACTTGTTGCAACTATCGGTAAATCACATAAAGAGCAGTAGTGTAGTTATGGTAGGTGTTTTTACCTCCCAAACGAGCAAATTCTCCAAATCCATACATACCCAACCAAGGAGGACATTCACCGGCAGTATAGAAAGGCAATTGCATTTTGCTCACCAATTCTTCTTTTAAAATTCGATCCACCATAAAACGTCCGCGGGCCAAACAATCTGCATGGAAAACGGCAACCGCTTTTTTGTTTGGTTCTCTTTTTTTCATTTCGGCTACCATTCGATCCATTTCAATGAAGATCAATTCTTCGTCTCGAACAGTAAGCCACAGAGATGTGCCTTCTGCACAGGTTGTAGCATAGTAAATGGCACTGCCTTCGTGTTTGGTAACTACTCTAAGGATGTGTTGGTTACCGTATTCAATGGCCTCTTCAGCTGATAATTTTTCGGCCAAAGCACCAATCGGAATACTGTCTCCACAGGTAGATGATTGTGCCAATCCCAAACGATGCAAGTATTCTTCCCAGGCAGGTTTGCCATTCAATTCATAGATAATATGACCGGCAGATTTGGTTACTATAAGCGGTTCACCAATGGCCACAAAACCATGAGTAGCTTGGGTGTCAACTGACAACGTTGGATCACAAAATCCTATGGCGTAGGCACCGTGCTCATACACCTTATCATTTACGGCTTGGTAACTAATAAATCCTTTCATATTATCGGAAGAAGTTGCCCCAAATATGGTTACATCGGCACCAAAAACACTTTCAAAGGCACGAATACATTCATCATTAGCAATGTCAATTCCAGATCCTAAAAAGTAAATCATGTTGATGCCTTGCTTTTGTTTTTGCATGGCATAGGCCATTTCTAGACACTTTTCATAGGAATTGTGTCCATAAAAATCATCGGTATGAGCCAGGGCAAATTCTTTTCCTTTTACAGCCATTAATGCGATATCTTTCATAGACTCGCTCACGCCTTCACGACCCACAACCCCACAACAAGAAGCGGCTACAATTTGAGCCTTGGGCGCCAAGGTTTTGGCTTGTGCCAATATATCCGAAAAATCATGGCCAATAGAAGCATGGAAAATTAGCAGATCAGCTTCATGGGCATTTTCGCCTAAAGCAATTTCTACACATTCTGAAACACCGCGTTTGGTGTTGATAATTCGAGCCGAAGCAGAGTGAAAGGATAACATAGGCATCTTTTTTTAGTTTGTATGAATACGAATTAAATGGGCAAAATTAAGTTGCGCAAATAAAAATAATCAAATCTTCCTATGATCGTTCAATGAATAGCCATTAATCGACAAACTGCACGATAAATTGTGTATTGTTTATCAATACACCTTAGGATTGAATGAGGCATTTCTCTTTTGCACATGCTGATTTCAATGAGGCAAAGCTCATATGAGTCAAATTTGATTTCAAGAGTTCTCGTTTTTGTTTAGACATGTTTTTAAGTGCAATGCCTTCGCAAAATCGTCTCAATTGGGTTTCGTTTTCAATTTCTAAGCCAGGAACTGCAATCAACTTGCCGTCGTCATCTTTGGCTGCCATGGTAAAATAACAAGAGTTAGTGTGTTGCATCACGCCTGTTTTGGGATTCAAGGTTTCTACCCGTATACCAATAATCATCGAGGTATTGCCCACGTAGTTTACAGAAGCCTTCAACGAAAGCAAATCGCCCACTTCTACCGGATTCAAAAACTCCACGCCATCAACTGCAACCGTAACGCAATAACTCGCGCAGTGCTTGGTAGCCGTTACATACGCCACTTTGTCCATGAGTGAAAGTAAAATTCCTCCGTGCACTTTTCCGCCAAAATTGGCATACGAAGGCAACATGAGCTCGGTAATGGTCGTTTGGGAATCGGTGATTTTTTTGAATTGCATGGGTTGTTATTTGGTGTGTTACAATAGTACGAAAAAATGGGTTAGCTGTCAGCTATTAGCTTTTAGCTTTTGGCTTTTGGATGAGTGGGGAGTATTTAAGGTTTTAGGAGCAGTATCTTGATTTTCAAAATGACAATTTGAAATAATTCAGAATTTCATAGCATAAGGCCACATTGGCTTCATTTTTTATTTCGTACTATAGATCATTAATTGAAGCTAAAAAAACTACTTTTGGTTAATTCAAAAAATCACGTTGTTAATTTTTAGACTTAAATTAATTATTACAGTTTTAAACAATACAAATTCTAAAAAAAATATATTATGAAAAATCTGGTTTTGTTGATCTTATTATTTAGTTCAGCCACAAACATCTATTCTCAAAATAATCTAATGTATAAATGTGTTTCTAATTCACAAAGGGATAGTATCTCATTTGACTTATTGTCAAAAGGATATAAACAGTATGTATGTGATGCTGATGGGATATATATAAATCTTCAATCAGATAATACTTTTTGTTACAACAGTTCATTAATGGGACGAAAAGAACTAACTTTTGCTGAGCTGTACACTAATATAAAAATCGTAAAAAATGAAATAGTAAATGCTGTTGAAACTGAAATCATAGAAGATAATTTATGTTCAGATGTAGAGGAAAAAACGGATAAGTTTACAAAAGAGGTTAGCTTTAATTCGCCAAGTATTGACAACATTAGATTTGTAAAATATATAAAAAAAGGAGTAACTAATCAATACGTGTCTATTTATATCTATGACACTTATTTGAGTGGCTATAATAACTACGGATTAACAATTCTTTTTAAAAGTGGAAAGAAAATAGTGCGAAGCAAAGAAAAGGTTGATGTTAATAATTCAACTGGATCAGACTGGGGATATTCTGTATTTTTCACTCCAACAGCAAATGAAATTAATTTATTAAAAAAGGAAGAAATAGAAGCTGTGAAACTCTATATATTTGAATCAAATATTTCTCAAGGAGACATTATAAAGAAATATGCTAATTGTGTTTTAGTAACACCAAAAATTCTGCCCAAAAAGAAAAAATAAAACTATTACAAAACTGTATACAAGCCATTATGAAAATAGTGGCTTTTTTTCAATATAATGTAAAATCAAAGATAATGACATTGTTGAAAGACATGAAAATCAACGAAAAATCGATAACTAAATAAGCTGAAAAGACTGTACTAAGAACGCACCTAAAACCTACCACCTATAACCTACCACCATATAAGATAAGAGACAAATAGATCTGAGATGAAAGACTGTTCAAAGCCTTAATTCGTATGAGTAATGTAAGCATTAAAATGTCTAATATTAAATATATGTTAAATAATAATTGGCTAATCTTTATATACATGATTTAAGGTTGTTAATTAAGAAATATAAATATAGATTTGTGGACCTATGGTGTGTCTATCGGATTAAGTTGATTGTTTTACAATTTATAATTATCACCACACTGTAAATGTATTTTGAATCTCATCAATGAATTTAAATAAAACCTTTCTATTAAGAGCGTTCATAGGATTACTTCTATTGACTTCCTGTACATCAAAAAAAGAAATACTTTATTTTAATGATGTTAATTCTAATCAACGTGAAAATAATATGTATACAGCTGGACAAATACAGCCGAATTATATTTTAAGCGTGATTATATCTTCTAGCACTTCTGAATTGTCAGCAGCGTATAATTTGAATCAAGATCAGAATCAAAATTTACAAGCTTTTCCAGGTTATTTAGTTAATTATGAAGGGAAAATAACATTGCCAATTTTAGGTAAAATTTCAGCAAAAGGTCTAACTCTTGAAGAACTCGAAGAGGTTATACGCAAAAAATTAATAGAAGATAAACACCTATCCGAACCCATTGTAACAGCTCGATTAATGAATGCAAAATTTACAGTTTTAGGTGAAGTTTCCAAACCGGGAACGTATTCATTTTCAGAGCAAAACATCAGTTTTCTTCAGGCTTTGGGTTATGCAGGAGATTTAACCATTAATGGAAAAAGGCAAAACCTATTGCTTATAAGAGAAGAAAATGGTGCTAAAACCTATATTACAATCGATATGACCTCCAAAAGTTGGTTTGGTTCTCCTTACTATTATGTTAAACCAAATGATGTTATTTATGTAAATCCAAATGGACCAAAAGTGAAATCTGCTGGATATATTGGAAATTTGGGAACTTTTATTTCTGTAGTTTCACTGACAGTTTCAATGGCATTAACGATCATTCTACTCACAAAATAACATGCAAAGTCAGCCCATTAAAATTAGTATTAAAGAAGAATTTTTTAAGTATTTACTCAATTGGAAGTGGATTCTTTTGTCTATAACCATGACATTATTGGTATGCTATTTTTATTTGAGATATGCCAGTGATATTTATGAAACATCTGCTAAAATTCAAGTCTTTGATACGTCTAGTTCTTCCTTTAAAATGCCAAATGAGGGAGTTTCCATTTTTAGTCCGAGTAAGATCAATTTAGAGAATCAAATTGAGAATATTAAATCTTCCAGAATTATAGGAAGCGTTGTAGATAGTTTGAATTTAACTAATGAAATCTTCAGCGTGGGTAGGCTAAAATCTTATGAAGTATGGAAAAACGCTCCTATTAACGTCATTTGGGCAATCGAAAAAGATTCGCTCAAAAACAAAACAGCTTCTTTTGAAATAGAAATTACTAAAAATGGTTATAAACTTGCGGATAATGACAAGGTTTATAAATTTGGTCAAACGAATTTTGATTTCAATATTCCTTTCAAGATAAACTTAAACAGTAATTCTAATAGTAGCAAAATTGAAGGTAGAACGTATCAAATTTCCCTAAAAAACAGAAAAAGCGTTTCGCAGCTTATTTCTAGAAAATTAGAAATTGATTATGTGGGTAATCAAAGTGACATATTAAAGTTAAACCTAACTGGCTATAACAAAGATAAAATTACAGACATCATCAATGCTTTAGTTGTTATTTTCAACAATGATGGAGTAAAAGACAGGCAATATGTGCATCAAAAGACTATTGATTTTGTAGATAAAAGATTTGAATATTTATATAACGAGTTAGATTCTATCGAGCAGTCTAAAGCGGAATATAAAAAAGATAATGAGGTAGTTAATGTTGATAACGATGCTAATTTTTTGATGCAAAGAACGGTCTTGACTAAAGCCGATGTTGACAAAGCAAGTACACAATTAACCTTATCTAAATTGATGTTGTTATATATAAATAAATCTAAAGGGTTGGAGGTTTTGCCTCCCAATGTTGGGTTTGAAGATAAAGAAATCAACACTTTGATAGCCAATTACAATGAAGCAGTATTCAAATACAATAAATTAATGCAATTGGGTGGAGGCGAATTTAATCCAATGGTTAAACAAGCGCTGAATCTGGCTTATGAACTAAAGAATAATGTTAAGTCATCAATAATTGGTTATCAAAAAGTTTTAGAAATAAATAAAAATGAATTAAGTAAAATTAATGCAGAAGAAAAAAGCAAATTTGGTACAGTACCAAATAAAGAAAAAAACATAAGATCTATAGAAAGACAACAAACCATAAAAGAAAATTTATACATCTTACTACTTCAAAAAAGAGAAGAAGCACTCGTAAATCTAGCAATTACAAATCCTTGCATTAAAATTGTTGAATATGCAAGCTTTTCTGAAGAACCTATCTTTCCTGACAGAAAATCATATTATGGTATTGCTTTACTAATTGGCTTTATTATTCCTTTTGTTGTTATTTACCTATCTAGTTTATACAATAATAAAATTCAAACTAAAGAGGATATTGAAAATGAAATTGACGATATTATTGTAGTTTCTGAAATTCCGAATATTAGAGATGAACAGAAAAAGGTGGGGCTTTTAGACCGCTCTATGTTGTCAGAATCATTCAGAATATTGAGTTCAAATATTAGACACATAACACTTCCTAAAAAAGAAAGCAATGTTATTTTTGTTACGTCATCAGTAAAAGGTGAAGGCAAAACTTTTGTATCAACTAACTTGGCTATTATATTATCATCCTTTGATAGAAAAGTGGTTTTAGTGGGTGCCGATTTAAGAAACCCGCAATTGCATAAATCTTTAGATTTGAAAAAAGTTTTGGTAAAAGGAGTTACCAATTATTTGATTGACAATAAAACAACAGTAGATGATATTATAGCCAAAAATATTGAAAAAGATAGTAATCTTGATGTAATCATATCTGGAATCATTCCTCAAAATCCGGCAGAGCTTTTGTCAAATGGTAGATTTGAGATGCTATTGAATGAACTTAGAAAAAGATATGAATATGTTATTGTAGATACAGCACCAACCGTATTAGTTACAGATACAAGTCTGATCTTGGGATTTGTAGATACCGTTCTTTATGTTACTCGGGCCAATTTCACAGAAAAGCGATTACTCAAATTTATAGCCAATTTCAAGAAGTTTAATGATGTCAAGAATATGGGAATTATTTTGAATAATATAGAGCAAAACAAACTATATGGTTATAAATACAATTATGGATATAACTACGGATACGGCGAACAAACAAATCAATATATAAGTTTCTTTAAAAAGTTACAGGAGAAGCTGAAAATCAATTAATAATATAGTATATCCATATAAAGGGGGCAATACATTTATATTATTCAGAGACTACTCTCTGTTCGGCTTTAACATAGATAAAATGTTCTTTATGTTTTATTGTCATATGATTTTTCTCCATCCATTTATACTCATCCAAGATGTTCTCACATATTTTTTTACGTTCAAATCGTGTTACTATCATCTTTCGGGCATTTGATCTTAGTTTCTCGTAGAGCTTTTCATTATTCTTTAACATGAGAAGAGCTATTTCAATCTCAGCGGTATTTTTTTTGCGTATCAAAATACCATTTACACCATGTTCTATTATTTCATTGCAGCCATTTATATCGGTAGCAATTACTGGAAGCCCCATAGCTCCTGCTTGCATTATGACATTTGGAAATCCTTCACGATAACTTGGTAGTACCAATACATTACTTATTTCTAAATATGGACGTATATCCTTTTGAAAACCAACCTCTATTATCTGCTTGTTTTTTTTCAAAATTCCTAAAGTAGTTCTGTTCAAAGGATCTAAATCAGATTCTTGTTCTCCTACTAATATTAATTTTAATTTTTTTGTGCAAAGTGTAAGTTTATCAAACGCCTCCACTAGCTCATTGATTCCTTTATCTGATACTACTCTTCCAACAAAAACGAAAGTAAAATCGCCTTCAAAAATTCCAAGACTTTCTTTCAATTTTTTCAGCTCATTTTCTGAACCTTGTGTAGGTGAAAAATAATTTATATCTACTCCGTTAGAACTTCCGTTTCCAATAACTTTTATTTTACTTGAAGAGGTATACTTGTTTTCTGTAATATGATTGTAAAGTCCTCTTGAATTTGTAAAAACAATTGTTGAAAGCGAATATGTGAATTTTTCGATACTTTCTAATAGCTTTTTTTTACCACTAGTTTCTTCCATTAGAGGTAAACCTCCGACTGTGTGTATACGAATAGGTACGTTGGCAATTCTTGATGCCACCATTGCTAATATTCCGGCTTTTGGAGTATGTGAATGCACTATTAAAGGTTTTTCTTTGATCAGAAAAATAACTAGGTTCACTAATGAAATAAAATCCTTTAATGGAGTTATTTTTCTAGTCATTTCAATGTGCTTATAACGAACTCCTTCGTTCTCAGCACATTTTATCAAATAATCCTTTTCAGAAGAAACAGCAATCACTTCATAGTGATTATTCATAAATGATAACTGTCCATCCAATATTTTGTCTAAAGTCATTGGAATTGTAGTAATCCTTATTAATTTTTTTCTTGGCATTGACATGAATTATTCAATTTTTTGATTTAATTCTTTAATTAAATTGTTAGTAATAAACGACAGATACTAACAAATTTAACGCCAATTGATCATATTATTTGTTGACAATATGAATCTTTACAATTATTTAAAAAGGAAGGAATGACTTAATTATTAATTCACATTTTGTTAAGATTAAACAGTAGAATTTAATTTATATAACGGATTAAAAAATAAAAAATAATTGACTTTTTTTAGGTATTAGTGTTTTTTTCGTTTGTATTTATGTAAGAAAAATGCCAAAGTAAAAATATTATTAATCCCGGTAAAAACATATTTCTCATTCTTATCATAATTCCTAAATTACCCAATGATTGCGAAAACACAATGGTGCCAATAATTAAAAAATATATCATCCCCTTAATTACAAAAGATGCTTTTTTGAATGATTGTAGAGGCTTATTTCTAAATACACTAACAGTTAAAATCAATAGCAAGGTATTTTCGATGGAAGCAAGTAATGATGGTAAGCTATTAATGTCAAAAAAGAAGGGGCGAAATAAAAAAGTAAATATTTTTAGGGGTATGGGATAGGAAGATATATCGATAGCTGAATCTGTATGTGATCTGCTTAATAATGAGGCTTTGTTTATGGCGAAAGCATTAAGGTTATCTACAGTTGCTTCTTCTATTCTAGCAAATTTTATCACTAATGGAAATATATAAATAGCGATCCCCATCATAATCGAAAAAAAGAAAAATCTTTGAAACAAAGACTTATTAGTTGTCATTATAATAGAAAATCCAAAAGCAAGCATCATAAATAATGTGATGTGTGGTCTAATTAAATAGGACAGTACCAATGCTAAAATTATTAAAATCAATCTTTTATAAGCACTCATTAGGCCGTATACAAACATGCCAATACAAAAAAATAAAAGGGTGTCTTTACCCACGGCACAACTCCAAAAATGTAGATTGGGAAGAAAAAATAAAAGAGGAAATAAATAGTATCCTTTGAATGTTGGATTATTTGGGATCGTCTCGATTGCTACTAGATAAAAATAAGTTAGACCTATAAACCCAATTACGCTGTACATGATGGTTCCTGTAAAATAGGAAAGCCCCAAAATGTTAGATGGAATATAATTTAACGCATACATGAAATTAGTGCCTTGCTCTTCTTGAAAAGAATAAAGGAAACTATTGAAAGACATTAATTTGGGTTGTCTCCAATACCCAACAGAATCCCCTAAGACGAAAAAACAATAATAAACCCCAAACAATAGATGAAAAAAATAAAGCTGCTTAAGTGTACTATAATTATTTAGACATAATTTGCTTTTGAAACTATTGATAAAAACTAATCCGAGTACAATAAACAAAGTTGTAAAAAGGAAATCCATTTATTTCTTTTTTAGTTTAGATTTCACGAATTCCATATACTTTTTTTCAAATATAAGATAATATAGGTATCCAAATAAACTCGATAAAAATAAAACTAAGATCAAGGATGTAATAAGATTTGGTACCGAATTGATTTTTGGATACAATCGTAATATCATCATTTGAAGTGGATTATGAATTAGATAAACCGAGAACGAGGCATTACCTACATACATCATCAATGCAGTTTTAGGAATCTTTTTGCTGAAAGAGGTAATGACTAGATACAATAAGTAAAATACCGTCAAAGCAAATGAAAAATTAAAATAAAATTCTGGTATTTCGATTGAAAAAAATATGGGGCCAAAATAAAGCAATAGCAATGTAAATAAACCCAGTATCTTCTGGTTTAAACTGATTTTTATTTTATGAATAATAATTAACGACAGAACATAACCGATAAGAAATTCGATATTATAAGTTGAAAAAAATACTCTAAAAACATGATATTGTAGAATTAGAGAGTTGTCCAACTTGCTATAGTTAAATAACAAAATCAATACAGTCCACATTACGGCAAAAGTGTTCCATATTTTTTTAGAATAATATGAAATACTGAACAACAAATAAAAACCAAGCTCAAAAGTAAGTGTCCAGGCAACCGATAATGCCGGATTTCCTTTCGGAAATAATGTCAATGAAGTCACTAAACTTATTTCACGATTACCATTAGAAAAACCGGGAAGGAAAGCATACAATACGTACATCAAAATACCGATAGGCAGATAGGGAACATAAACCCTAATAATTCTATTCTGTAGATAATTTTTAAATGAATCGGGTTCATTGTATTTGTAATAAGCCGAATAAGAAATGATAAATCCGGACAAAACAAAAAAGAAATCTACCCCCAGTTTCCCGAATTTCCCAAGAAAGTTAAGTAGCGCATAATCTAAATTATGATAATAGTGTAATGAACCAATTGCATGATGTATTACAACCATCAATGCTGCAATACCCCTAAAGATCTGCAGTACATCAAGATATCTGTTTTTACTTTCTGCTGACATCTTTCAAAAGTGGAATTAATTTTTGTGCGTTTAACTCTAAACTAAATTCCAATTCTATTTTTTTTCTACCGGCTTCTCCAAATTCTTTTCTTAACCTAGCATTTTTAATCAAGACACTTAACTTTTCAATCCAGTCATTGTCGTTATTAACTAAGAACCCATTACGATTATCTTCTATAACTTCTTTATTCATTCCAATTGAAGAGGCAACTACTGGTAAGCCACAACCCATATACTGAATTAATTTATATGCACATTTTCCTTGCTCCCAAAGTGTATCTTCCAAGGGCATAATTCCTATATCTATGTTTGATAGTAAAGTTACTTCGTTCTGCTCAGACCATTTAGGATATTTAACGGTTCCTATAAAATCAAGCCTCTCCTCAGCTCCAATGATATGAAGTTCAAAGGGATGTAATTCATATAATCTTGATAGAAGTGGAGCGATATTTTTTACATATTTAAAAGTAGTTGGAGAACCAATCCAACCAATAACTACTTTATTTTTTAATTTACCATAGTGCTTTGGTGTATAATTCTTGATATCAATAACGGTTGGAAAATCTACAATTTTAAGAGCACCGGATTGTTTGGCTTTGGCGGCCAAATAATTATTGCCCGTTAAAACACAAGTGCTACATTTCATGACCGTCTCAATCTTATTTTTAAGAAAAAAACGAACTAATTTATTAGTGTTCAAGTCATAGTTGTGAAAAATGGCATCGTCGTAATCAACAATATACTTTATGTTCAGCAAAAAAAACAGTCTTTCAAACCAACTAAAAAAATACGGAAAGATTTCTTTCTCAATAACTATAATTTCATATCGAAAAATGCTAAAAAGCACGGTGAATCTTTTGAAATAAAATTGAGTTAGTACTAACTTAGATAGTTTATTTTTAGCATATAATTGCTTTAAATAATTCTCATTAAAAAAAGGTTTTACAGTTACTATTATACCTTCATTCTCCAAATAGGAAAAGTACTGATAACTTCTTAAACGACTACTAGCACCGTTTCGGCTGTATTTTGTTAGGTAAAGTACTTTCACGAACAATTGTTTATTGCATTAAGGTAACTAGAAGCACTGCTCTCGATAGAGAAATGGTGAATGCCAAATTCTCGTATTTCATCTTTTTTAAATTCTACAGTCTTATCAATAAAAAGAAGCGCTTGGTCAATAACATCTGAAGCCATATGATCAAATAAGAAACAATTCTTGTTTTTCGATAAAATTTCGTCAGTATCACCAATGCCGGAAGAAGCAATAGTCGGAATACCCATTAACAAATATTCTCCCAATTTTATTGGAGCAACTCCCTGCATGCTTGGCTTTGGGTCTCTTATTGCGAATGCCACATCACCAATTGCCAAATACTTTGGAACTTCTTCATAAGTACAAGTCTTTATTATTATATGATTAAGCAAATACGTTGGGATTCTCTTTTTGGCAAAGTCTTCATTCCCGGTTAAGATTACAAATACTGAATTGTGATTGATTAGTAAATAGCGTTTAAAAATCTTAATCATTATATCCCAGCCATATTGCGGACCAAGCGAACCACAGTATAGGAAAACTTTGGTGTCGATTTTTAAATCAAATTCCATTCTTATTTGCTTGTTATCATCAGCATTGGATTTGAAAAAATTAATGTCTCTTCCATTTGTAACCACAAAAAATTTATCACTATTACCATAATCCAAATGTTCTAAATGAAACTTAATGGCTTTTTTAGAGCGGGTAATTACAGTTTCCGCTTTCTTTAATAGCGACTTTTCTTCATTTTTTAAAAAAGTATATAAATAGCTTGATTTTTTTAAACCTGAAAAATCAACGCGCTCTTCTATGGGTAACCCATCAGCATCAAATAGGATTTTATAGGTTGATTTTTTTAGCCGATTTACCATAATTGATGGAATAATACTGCGAGGCATTACAATATCTATAGCGTGGGTATCAATATATTTGTTTATAAATGGAATTGCACTATATACAGTTAACAAACTGCCTATTGTCGAGTTGGGATATCTAAATACCTTTTTAGCGGTATATATTATATTTAGTTCGTTAGCTTTTTTTTCAGTAATCAATAACCTCTTTTTGGCACCCCAAGTAAATTGAATAACATGAAAGCGGTAACTACTTTGTTTTTGAATTTGAGCAAAAATAGGCATAAACAAACCTTCCATGTAACTGGTTTGTGGTCCATCCCAAGTAATAAAAAGTATATTTTTCATTGTACTATTAATATTTACTTTCTACAATTTGTTCAGTGAAAAATTTATCTTTTGATATTAAGAAACGGCATTTAAAATAAAAATAAGATATATGAGAAATAGAATGACTGAACAAAAGTTTAAGTTTTAAATTTAACATATTTCAAAAAACAATTAGTATTAACATTAAGTAAACAAATTGAAAGAAAATAAATAACTAAAAAATAAAAAAAAGCTAAGTTAAAATGGCATTATGCTTGGATAATTAAGAATTTTTTATTTAATGAATTATTGGTTTTAACTTAGCTCTATGACTAAAAATATAATTGAAGTTCAGTTTTAAAACCAGGAAATTAGATTACTTTCATTTAAACAAAAACTAGAATTCTAGTTTCCTGTCAGTAAGATAGACTCCAACTATACCCATTTCTATCCAAGACAATCAGGTGTAGAATTATATGGACTTAATAAATATTATGTAAATAAAAGGTCAAATCAGCTCATAAATAAAATAATTAATACCATAAACAATTGTAAACTATTTAATTTAATGAACCATTACCAAAATTTTAAACCTTTTCTTCTATGCTTCATGCAAAATAATGGATAGTTATGGAATCGTAAATTATCTATCGGCCTGACTCATTTGATGACCATCCAATGTGATAAAAAGTAAATTTTTCATGTGTATATAGATTTTTTATGCAACAATTCATAATAAAGTGTTTCAATGTTTTGGATATATCGTTCTTCAGTATAATCTGAAAGTGCTTTTTTATAGCCATTTAGTCCAAACTCCTTTCTTAAGTTTTCATCATTCGAGAGCATTTCAAGTTTTGAAGCAATGGCATTTACGTCAAACTTATTTACTAGAAATCCATTTTTATTATCTTCAATTATAAATGGAATACCGCCAACATTCGTTGCTACTATAGGAAGTTTATGCAGCATAGCTTCGGCTAAGACAAGCCCGAATGCTTCGTAAGCCGAAACCAAAGAGAAGATATCAAAAACAGAGTAAAAGTCGTTCACATTATCTTGATAACCTGCAAAAATTACATGCTTTGTTATTTGGCATTCTTCAACTAATTTGAAGTAGTTATTCTTTTCCGGTCCATCACCAACAAGAATTAGTTTGGCCTTTATACCTTTTTGAATTAATAATGCAAATGCCTTAATCAAATCTGAAAATCTTTTATGGCTGTCAGATGACATACGGCCCACAGAGCCAATTACTATTTCATCTTTCTTAATTTTAAAGTTCTCTCTAACTTTTTGTTTAAACACATCTGTACTGATTTCAGGAACAGATACTCCGTTGGTTATAAGTACTGCTTTTTTTGGAGAAATAAGTAATTTTCGTTGGAGATAATATACACATGCGGGTGAAACGCCAATAACTTTGTTTGAAGTAAGTGAAAGTAGCTTCATTAGCAAATGCCCTTTAAAACGCCTGTTTTGCGGATCAGAAGTTTCTTCAAGAATAATTATCGGAACCCGTTTTACAAACCCATTGATTGATGCCATAGTAACACCTTCAAAAACAGCTCCATGGATTATGTGCGGTTTATATCCATTGATAATTGCAATTACCTTTCGATGTTGTTTGATATCATAAAAAGATTTTAAGTCACCGATGACATTTACTTCAACTCCTAACTCAGTGAATTCATCCTTTAAATTGCCAACTGCATTGGTGCAGATTATCCTAAGTTCAAATTTTGATTTATCTAAAAGCTTAGCCATTGAAAGTCTTCTTCTTTCAACTCCGCCAGAGCCCATAGTATCAATTATTTGTAATACTCTGATCATGATTTGTAGAGTTTTAATAACGATTGTACATGAGACTCTAATGAGTATGTTTTTACAACATGATTATGACCATTTGATCCAATTTGTATTCGGGTTGATTTTTCGGATTGAATTACACTTTTTATTTTTTCAAAAAGTTCCATTTCATTATCTGTTTTTACAATCCAACCTGAAATCCCATCTTCAATCATTTCTTTAGCTGCTCCAACATCAGTTGATATAGAGGGAATTTTGCTATACATTGCTTCTAAAAGAGAATTTGAAAATCCTTCTGTTAATGAATTCAACACATATAAATCAGCTTGAGTAAGGAATTTTTTTGGATCATTCTGGTAGCCTACTAATTTTATTTCATCGTGGAGATTAAGATCTTTGATAAGGTTTTGGATTGAATTTCTTGATCGACCATCGCCCACAATGATGTATTTGATTTTAAACTGTTTTTGTTTTAATAGGTGCACGACTTTTATTACTCCTTCAATGTTTTTGACAGGTTCAAGCCTGGAAATAGAAACAATTGTAAAAGGCTCTGTAACGGATTTAGGCTCCTGTTTTTCTAAATCTGAAAAAAGCGTAAAATTTGATATTACTTTTAGTTTATCTTCTCTAATGTTGTAATTTTCTTTAAGGTAATTCATTACAGTTTGGGATTCGCCTACAACAAAGTCTGACATATTGTAAATCCATTTAAAAAGTAAAATAGCTTTCCAGGTATGATTTGGGATGCCAATTTCTTCGGAAACTATTATTTTTATTCCCGCCAATCTGGCTGCTATTGTGCCATGAAAGTTGGCTTCAGCTCCAGAAGAATGTACTACATGGGGTTTGTGTTTTTTGAAATAAAGATAAAGCCTAACAATCGAGATAAAACTCGGAATCTTAACGGAAAGCTTTAAGCATTTTACAATCTTATTGTTTTTTTCTATTTTTTTCTCTGCGTCCCCACCTTTTCCAATGGCACAAAACCACCACTCATTTTCATCAGAATAAGTTGATAAGTTGACCATTTTGGATTCTATACCTCCATAATCCAAGAAAGTGGAAAGTCGAATTATCCTCATCTTAATAATAGATATATTTGATAGTAAATTTAAAATACAATCTAATTAGTCTTAACCCTTTCGGTGAGTCAACCATTCTTTTCCCGAACCTAAATGGTATCATGTACACTAGTTTCAGTAAAGTAAAACCAAATTTATTTTCCTTTAAAACATATTTTGCTTTAGTATAGTTTTTAGAGTCAAAATAATAAGGAAAGAGATTAAAATAAACATAAAGACTAATAAACTTATTGAAATCTTTATTTTGGCTTGATTTGATTACATCTTTATAAATCGAATTAATTTGACCAACTAAAGTATATTCTAAGTCAATTTTTTTTTGGGTTGCTTGGTTGCTGTCTTCATCAGAATAATAAACTAGGGTATTGGTAATATAAAAAGAATTACCACTACTCAATAGCACTCTGAACCAAAGGTCATGGTCTTCTCCATTTTTTAGATTTGTATTGAATCCTTCACTTTCATCAAAGAAACTTTTTTCAATTACAGATGATGACGAAGTGAAATAGGTATTTCTAATGGCTGTTTTAAAGTAGTTTTCAAATTTAAAATAATTCGGAATGTTATGTCTGTTTTCTAAAAAACTTACATCTCTTGAATAATGACTGCCTACAATTTTAACTTCTTTTTCAGTTGTTATAATCCAGTTTACACTTTCTAGATATTGAGGATGCCAAGCATCATCGGCGTCTAAAAATGCAATGAATTTATATTTTGCTTTTTCTATTCCAAGATTTCGTGCGGCAGAAACTCCTTGATTATCCTGACGAAAAACCCTTATTAAATCACCATATTTTTTTGAGATTAATTCGATTCCCTTATCGGTAGAACCATCATCGACTAGAATGACTTCATAGTCGGGAAATGTTTGATTCAAAATGGAATCAATACACCGAACGATGTAAGCGGATTTATTATAATATGGAATAATTATTGAAAACATTTACACTTTTATTTCCATTCTACATTTTCTTTAATAACCTTGGCCGGAATTCCGGCAGCTAAGCAATTGGCAGGAATATTATTTGTAACTACTGAACCAGCTGCAATAATAGCTCCGTCACCAATAATAACGCCTTTTAAAATAGTAACATTAGTACCTATCCAAACACGATTTCCAATCACTATAGGTTGTGTCAATAAATGTTCTTTTCCTATAATAGCATGCGCATCACTATCCCAAATAGATACATTTTCTGAAATAGCCACGCCTAAACCAATAGTAATTGAGGAGTAACATCGGATTTTAGCATAACGGTTAATATAACCGCCTCCTAAATTTAATTTCGCATTTTTAAAGACCATGACATCACAGCCACTATGAATGAAAAATGTTTGGTTAACATTCACTTCAGCGTTTTCGTATAATTCAATATTACCAATGAAAGGATCTGATTTTGTAATATACCTATTAAGCGCCAAATGCCCATTGTTCAGATTGATTTTTGCAGATTTATGTATGGAGTACTCACATTTTCCAAATAATATAATGGAACTACCATTTTTTCTTTTACCCTTCGTAATACTATTGATTAAAAGATTTTTCATTTTTATCAAATGAATCTTATTTGCATACAATTTTCTGAGTTTTGAGACCATGGTTTAATTTAAAAAATTATTTTTCGTTACAATATCCTCATAGATATCCGTAATCTTTTTATGAAAATCGAGGATGTCGTACTTGTTTTTTGCCAATTCATAGCCTCTTTGGCCCATCGTTTTTCTCAAATCATAATCATTGCCTAGCCTTATTATTTTCTCTGCAAAATCAGAAATATCACCTGGCATGCAAATGAAACCTGTTTCGCCATTTATTACCGCCTCAGGAACTCCACCTATTTTGCTAACTATAACAGGTAATTTCATAAACATGGCTTCCTGAACTATGAGTCCCTGAGTTTCTTCTCTACCTTCTTCGTCTGCAATACCTGGATAAATTAAAAGGTGACTGTCTTCCAATAACTGCTTAATTTCAAGTAAAGATTTATATCCAGTTAGCTTAATCTTTTCTTCTAAGTCATTTGCATTTTCATGAATAGAATGTTTAAGAATGCCTTCACCAACAATGGTAAATTCAAAATCAGTAAATTCTAATTGAATCATTTTACGTGCGATACATGGAATAAGTTGTGCTCCTTTTAATTCAATTAATCGCCCAATGAATAGTATTTTTAATGTTTTATCTTTTGCAACAGCAGTCTTTCTATTAAAGAATGTACTGTTTGTACCCACAGCAAGTACAGTAATTTTATCTTCATTAAACCCTAAAGATTTTACAACGCTCAAAGAATATTGTGTGTTAACCATTATCATATTAGCCTTTTTTTTAAGGAGATTATAATAATTTTTCCGTTTGCATTTTTTGCTGGTTATATCCAAACCATGAAATTGTGTTATAAGCTCCGAATGAATTAGGTCTGCATCCATTAATTGCGCTATTAATTTTCCATTTTGTCCAAAATGTGCATGTACTAAATCATACCTCTCCAATTTTAAGGAATTCGCTAATGTAAATAGGCTTAGGTTTAAAGTATTGCCTCCATATTTTAACAATTTAAAAAAAAGGGGAACATCATGAATAAGTATTTTGTATACACTTGTAATCCTTGATGAAAAGCTGGAAATATGAGTCTGAATTACCTTAATGTTTTCATCAATATTAAAGGAATTGTCGGGATAGTAATGACATAAGACAGTTAACTCGTATAAAGAATCAGAAGCAACCATTTTGATATGATTATAAATAAAAGTCTCCATCTGAGAAGAATAACTATTTACAAAAATCAAAAGCTTATTTTTCTTTTTATTTGGCATAATTTACTATCTGTTTAGAAAGAGTATGGAATTCAAAAATTATTTCCCTCTTGAATAAATAAATTAAAAATAGATATGTGGTGATTCCAATTAGTACTGCTATTAACAACTTTAAAAATAGGGGATGTAAGTATAGATTTAATAAAGAGTAAGAAAAACTAACTACAACACCTGCAACTCCGGCAATAATCAAAATTGGAACTATTACCTTTACTTGATCAATAAGCTTGTAATTGATTTCTTTTCCACAATAAAAAGAGTTTAATAAGTATGAAAACAAAGTACTAATCACTTTTGACCATATCAAGGCATATATACCAAACTTAAATAGCGACGCAATCAATATGATTAAAAATAGTTTATTGAAAGTTTCAATTCTAAGTATATAATTGCTTTTACCTTTAGCATTTAGGATATTCAAATTGTATCCATTTATTGAGGGCAATATACCAGCGAAGCATAGGATGCTGAGATATGGTGCGGCTGCTACCCATTTTTCGGAATATAGAAAATGTAAAAGTGGCTCTGCCAATGCCGAGATAAAAATCAAAATAGGCGCAATTATTGAAAGTGCCATTTTTGTAATGCTATCATAAGCATTTTTAATTTTTATGTTTTCATCTTGTATTCTCGAAAACATAGGTAAGGTTACCTTTGCCAAGGAGCTTGAGATATTTGAAACCGGAAGTTGCTTCAATGCTTCCGCCTGTGTATAGAATCCAACTTGTCTAATATTATAAAGCTTACCGATGAGAATTGGGTAGATATTCACAAACACCGCATCAAAAATTCCAATAATAATTAATTTATAGCCAAACTTGAAATGAACTTTAAATTTTTCAGTGTTGAAAACAGGTTTGGGCCTCCAGTCACTGTAAATCCAAAGTTGTATAGTTCCAATACTATTTTGAGAAAGACTGGCATAAACAAGACTCCATACACCAAAGTTGAAAAACGCTAATGTAATCCCTACTATTCCACTGATAATTAAAGAAGGAATAGCTATAAAAAGTTGTGTCTTGAACAACATTTTTTTTGTCAGTAATGCTGTTTGTACTGAAGAGAAAGAGGTTATTATAAAAGTAAGGGCAAAAACCCTAATTAAGGTCGTCAGTATTTCAATATTATAAAAATTAGAAATAAAGGGAGCAATAAGAAAAGAGATCAAATATATTAATAGCCCAAAAGCTATATTTGCAATAAATACAGTTGAGTAGTCCTCCTGATCAATGTGTTTAGTCCTGATCAATGACAATGATAACCCACTGTCAATTAGCACATTGCCTATTGTTATAAAAACATAAATCAACCCCATCATTCCGAAATCCTCCGGAAGTAAAAGTCGGGATAATACTAATGAAATAAAAAAATTAATTAGCTGTGAACTAAATTTTTGCAAATAAGTCCAAAAAAAACCAGAAATCAATTGTTGTTTTATAGACATTAAAATGTATCCATTAAAAAGGTGTAAAAATATTGTTTTTGTGGATTATAAATTATCATTTTTGAAAAAACAGCAGTACTCTTAAAATTCCATTTTTAAAAATAGTTAGGTATTTTTCTTTGTGCTTTACATTTAAATTATTCCTTTATGAATTTGTGACTTGTTTTTATATTTTCTGAGGTTATATTTAGATAATAAATACCTTGGCTAAGGTCAGATACATTAATTGATAAATTAGTTGGGTTCAAAATATTTTTTACTATTTGTCCAACTGAGTTAAAAATTGATATGGAATCAACTGATCTCAAATTAAAAGAAAAGATATGTAATGTTTCTTTTACTGGATTAGGATAAATGGTGAAATTAGTTGAAGTTTCAAAAGTATTATTTCCTAAAATTTGGATGATTGTTGACTCAATAGCCGTATATGCAGGCGCTTTATAGTCAAAATAAATAGATGCACTATTTGAAAAAATATCACCAACAGATAGTGAAGGCAAAGTTTTAATTTTGAACATCACATATCCATTGTTATTGTTAGTGTCAAAAGCCAAATTTATATTTTCAAAGGTAAATTCTACGGTATTTAAATTGGTTACTCTAGTTTCAAAAACATGGCTGCCTTCAAGAGGAATTAATGAAAAAATGTTGTATTTATTAACGTCAATTAGATCTTTAATTACAACATTTTGAGCTACAGCGTTTCCACTATTTGTAAAACGAATACAATAATGAACATATTCGCCTACTTGTGATAAAGAAACAATATTACCTTCAATGCAAACCTTGTCATTTGTAGTAGCTGATTCCGAAACTTCTTGAATAAAAGTTATTGTATTATCATTAGGTGTTTCGTCAGAAAAAATAGTTGTTATAGTTGCATTAAAAGGCAATAACTGTCCAATACTTGTAGCAGGTGTATCAGTTGAAGAATTGACTTTTAAAGTGACTAAAATTGATCTTGTTTCAAATGGATTTAAATTTGAAAATGTCCAATTTAAATTGTTTGTACTTTGTGAGGAAATGACTGGATTTGATGACACTAAATTTAAATAACTATCATTAAAATTTAAGTTCACGCTGCCTGATTGCAAGGTGGTTCCTTTATTTTTATATACTATTTTATATCTTGATTCTAAATCTGGAATTGCATTATTTAAAGGTATGATAGCAATTTCTACATCATTATAACTACCGTTTGGTGTGATACAAAAGTTTTGGACAATAGGACTAGTTTGAAAAGGAAATTCAACGGAAACTATTGAAGGCGAAATTGAAAAATAATTTGGATTTTCGAGAATTGGAGTAATCGTATATGAGCCTTCTTTTACTGATTTTGAATAACTACCAGAAGTATTTGAAATTAGACTTTCAGTAATTGAACCATCAGAGAAAGACATTTGTAAATTTGGAAACATACCATCTAACGCATCACAACCGTTCGTATTGCTGTCAAATTTAGTGCTTCCCTGAATTGTGTATGAAATACCTCCGGGAACAAATGAACAATAACTATTTACATGACAATTAGTGTAATTATTGTTGTTTATCTCATCTTGAATAAATTCTATTTGATATTCATCAGCGCATATATAATTTAAACTTGGGTTATTTGCAAACGATAAATTACCTTCAAAGCTGCCGTTTTTTATGAAAATACTAGTGAGTTGATTGCTGTAGCAAAATAAACTTTGCAAATTAGAAGCATTACTAAGATTTAAAGTTGTAATCTGATTGTTATTACAATAGACGGATTGAAGATTGGTTAAACTTGTCAAATTTAAATTTGCAATTTGATTATTAGTACAACTTAGTGCCAAAAGATCGTTCATGTCATTTAAATCTAATGCCACAATGGCATTATAATCACAGAATAAATATTTCAAATTCGTTAAACTACTTACATCCAAATTAACAAGTTGATTCAAACTACAATTGAAAGAAATAAGTTGATCCAAACCAAAGAAAACAATAGTTGAAATGATATTATTTGAGCAATTTAAGTCTTTAAGTTGTGTTAATCCAAAAAGGTTCAACGAACTTAATTGATTGTTTGTACAGCTAAGGTTTACTAAATTAGTAAGATTGTTTAAGTTTAATGAAGATAGTTGGTTGAAATTGCAATTTAAGTTGTTTAAGCTTGGCAAATTAATTAAGCTTAAAGTGTTAAGTTGATTATTGCCACAATTCAAATCATAGAAGTAAACTAAATTTTGAATAGTAAGACTTTCAAGTACATTTGAAGAACAATTTAGCATTTCAAGACTTACTAAATTATCGATATTTAGTGCTAAAAGTTGATTATTACTACAATCTAATGATTTTAAACTTGTTAAATCAGAGAGATCAAAAGTTGAAATTAAATTATCATTACAATTCAATATTTCAAGATTTAGCAGATTATTTAAGTTCACTATTCCAAGTTGATTGTAACTGCAATTTAAGTTCAATAGATTGGATATGCCACCCACATTTAAAGTGGTAAGTTGGTTATATTGACAATTTAGATTTTGCAATTCTGTTAAACCGCTTACATTTAGGTTAATCAACTGATTAGTACTACAATTTAAACTATTAATATTGGACAAACCCGAAACATCTAATGCTGTAAGCAAATTATTTTCACAATTGAGGAAAGTTAAATTAGTAAACTGAAAGATTTCGGCAATAGAAGTAATCGAAGAGTTTTCAATTTCTAAATATCCAACTTGCATAGCTTCAGAAATTTCAATTTCTGCGTTAGAATTTGCATCAATTGAAAAATATTCTCCACTTAAGTCTCTGGCTACAAAACTACCTGGACTTGATTCCAAAAGTTTAGCTTTGAAAACGGGGTCAGTAAATGTAATTATTTGCGCATGTATTGAATGAACAAATGGTACTAAAAAGAATATTAAAAATACTTTTTTCATTGTATGATAGATGAGTCTAAATTGATAAAACATTTGCTAGATACTACTATTGGATTGTTATATTTAAGTTAACTTTTAATTTTCATAATTGCGATGTATGAAGCCATGGACTTATGTTGTGTTTCATTATAAAAAGAAAGGTCGCCAATTACGGCGACCCTTTCTTTTTTAGAAGTGATTAAAAATTAATTCTTGATCAATTTTTTAACCATTACTTCTTTATTTGAAGCATCAACTAATCTAACAATGTAAAGTCCGTTAGTTAAATTAGAAATGTTTTCACTGATCGTATTTCTACCCTCAACTAAATTAATAGTTTTAGATTTCATTACCAAGATACCATTTAATGTATAGATAGACATTTGAACATCTCCAACATTTGTGGTATCAATATCAATATTCATCTCATATGAAGCAGGGTTAGGATATACAGAGATATTGCTAAACGCAACTGTATCTACTTCTTCGATTGATCTTGTAGAAGCAGCAGTCAAAATAACTGATTTAGATGGCGTATTTACACCACAGTTATTAGTTGCAACAACTGAAACAGTATTTGTTGAAGAAGTTGATGGCACATTAGCAAAGCTTACAACAATAGATGTAGTTCCTTGACCAGAAACAATTTCTGCACCATCTGCTACGGTCCAAGTATAATTGGTTGCAGTAGCTATAGCAGGAATTGAGATAGTTTTGTTAGTTGTTCTGCTAAAAGTTGAACCATTACTGTTGATAGTTCCCACAGCTGCAATTGTTGCTGGAACAATAGTAAGTGTTTTGTTTGTAGCGCTTGCACCAAATCCGTTTACAGAAGAGATAACTACAGTCTTAGCAGCTAAACTAGCTAAGTTACTAGGATATACTACTGAGAAACCTAAATTACTTGTTGATAAAACATTTGTAGCATTTGTTGGGTTACTTGCAGAAGTAACTACAGATCCAACTGGTCCAGTAATTGTATACGATTTAGCTAAAAGAGATGGTGTAATTGTGTAGTTGTATAAAGTACCACAACTGATTGCAGTTATAGGTCCACCTACAGCAGTAACAGCAGCAGGCACAGTATTTGTTATTCTTAATATTTTAGCTGTTGATGGATTTGATGGATTAGTAAGTGCACTGTTTAATGAAATTGACGCACCAATACGGTTAACCGCTTTAACACCAAAATCAAGTTTCAAAGTACTAGCATTTTGCTCTACACCTGACAAATTAAAAGTGATAATTCTTGTATCAGTACCAGTCAATTGAACAGCACCTTGTGGTAACTCCCAAGAATATGAAGTTGCAAGCACAGAGGTAGCAGCTGTCAATGTTAATGGAGTAGTTGTACCAATAAAGGAAGTAACATTTGTTATAGCTGTTGCAGTAGTGCCGTTAGTTAGCACTAAAGTAGTAGGCGCCGCAGGACGAGTAGCTGTTACTTTTAACAATTTAGCAGATGTTTGATTTGCAGGAACACCAGACAGAGTTGTATTACTTGTAATTGATGAACCAATTACATTTACGGCTTTACATCCTAAATACGTAGCAAAAGTACCAGTTTCTAAATCTGCAGGATCAAAATTTGCAAAATTAATTACAATTTCATTTGTATTTGTACCAGAAACTTGAGTTACACCTTCTGGTAAAATCCAATCGTAACTTTGAGCAGTTGCAGAAGGAGTAGCAGTTAATGTCAATGGAGTAGAAGTACCAATAAAACTAGTGATATCAGTAATTGCAGTTGAAGATGATACCGCAGGATTGGTTAATTTCAATGCAGCAGGTGCAGCAGGAATAGCAGCTACGAACTTCTTCAATTTTGACGTTTTTGGAGCAAATCCACTTGCAGTATAAGTTGTAGATCCTTGTGTACTTGGAGGAGTAATTAAGGTCTGTGTTGCTGTATAGGTTGTGCTAAACAAACCTGGAATTCCAGTTAAGTTTGCAACTACGTCAGCATTAGTAGCATTTGGTGTTACTGAATAACCAACACCATTAAGTGATCTTACACCGAAATATAATGCCGTTGTAGCAGAGCTTGTTACACCGGCAAAATTTACTAAGATAGAGTTTAAGTTGCTTCTCACTACTGTTCCATATTGTACATAAGGTGCTGAAGTAGAAGGATAAGGACTATTGTTACTTGATCCTTGGTATCTTTGATTACATGTAGAAACGGTAATTATAGTAGAAACACCATTTACACTGATCGTGTACGTGTTGTTTGTAACTGTAAAAAATCTTGTTCCCAATGGTAATGTACCAGTTGATGGGCTAAAGAATGGTTCCGAAGTATAGTTAACAGTTGTTGTTACAGGAGCAGCAGTTCCTGCAGGAATACTAATAGTAACACCAGCTGGCAATTCCCACTCATATGTATTTACACCAGTTACTGCTGTTGCAACTAATGTTACTGGAGTAGTTGTACCCATGTATTTCGCATAGGATGTAAGTGCAGTTGCAGGCGAAGAAGAAGCTGTATCAAACATATTGATTGTACCTGGAGCGGCAGGTAAAGCTTTTGTTAAAGCCAACGTTTTTGCAGCAGTTCTACAACCAGAAGCATTTTGAGCTTGTACTTGGATTGATCCAACTGAACCAGCTCCAAAAGGTACGTTTGCAAAGTTTACAGTAATTTCATTTGTGCCTCCTCCTGAAACAAGATTAACTCCTAAAGGCAATGTCCATACATAAGAAAGCCCAGCATCAAATGCAGTTACTGAGTACTTAAACTCGCTAGTAGTTCCAACATAACGACCAATTTCAGTAACAGAAGTTGATCCTACAGGACCTACACCCGTGATAGTACTAATTACCTGAGTTGGCAATGCATTTACAGTTACTGTAAAAGATACTCTATTACTTACAGCACCAGCAGCATTAACTTGAGCAACATAATAGGTTGTAACTACCTGCGTTTGACCTGCAGGAAAAACAGGTGAAGTACTAGGAGTCGCTGGAGCGGTAGTAGTAAAAGTTGCAGTAGTTGCATTAGCATACCATCTCAAAGAAACGTTACCTGCAGTTAGAGTAGCCGTTAATGGAGCTGCAACAGCACCTTTACAATAGGTAACATTACTTACAACTGGAGTATCTCCATTAACCGCAGTAATTACATAATCAGCAATTGCGCTATCCGTAAAGTTAGCTCCAGTTGCAGCAATACTTGAAGATCCTGGTCTGTAATCCAAACCTAAGTATGTATTTGTAGAAGCATTATATGGTAAAGTCAATAATCCATCACTTGATGCTTGAGTAGTGTTTCCGTTTGTTGAGAAAAATGAATTTAAAGAAGTAGGGTTAATTCCTCCTGTGAAGGTACCAACAGCTCCTGCCATGATATTATTTACGAATTTTAAAGTTCCAGCGTTAGCATTTGCAACTGCAGCAGCTGCATCAATAAATACGATACTTTGTTTGAAATCCATAAAGATTGAGTTGAACACCTTTAATTGTGTAGCTCTTCTTAAACGCAACGCTCTTTCATGTCCTACTGCTAAAGTAGCAGTTGGAGCTAAAGTAGCACGTTTAGAAGGTCCTACTGATGTAATATTGGTAAATATTGCAGAAGTACTATCATAACCAGAAGCAGAAGCAGTTCCAGCAGCATTGTTATCAGACTCAAAACTTTCAGAAGTAGAAACCGATGGGTTATCAGCGATAGATGGATCTCTTACAATTAAACCAAATTGTACGATACCTTTGTAACCGTTATCGGTATCAAAATCGTCATCTAAATTTCTGAAAGAAACCAAGTGCTTACAATTTACTGAACCACCAAACCACTCAAAAGCATCGTCATTGGTGTACGATACTTGCACATAATCAATAGTAGTGCCATTTCCGACAGCACCCATTGTTAAACCGTTGATCTCATTATTAGGAGAGAAAACATATCCACCAAATTCAATACGAACATATTTTAATGTTCCTGAATTATCATCATTTATTGCAGTTGTTCCACCACCATATTCGGTGTTAAGATTGGCTGTAATACCTTCGATGTTATTCACACCGTTAGTACCGGCAGCTGAACCAGCTGGTACGTTGGCATTAAATCCAGCTCTACCCAAAAGGATAATTCCACCCCAATCACCAGGTTGTCTTCCTTGAGCAACTGTTTTTCCAGAGGTAAATACAATAGGAGCAGCAGCAGTTCCAATAGCATTTAATTTAGAACCTTTAGTTACAATTAAAGCTGTCCCATTTACAGAAGAAAGTCCTTTAATAACAACACCAGGTTGAATTGTTAATGTGGCATTGTTTCTTACGTAAATCAAACCTGAGAGTTTGTAGGTTCTACCTGCTAACCACGTTGTGTTTGTTGTAATGTCAGCAGTGACATTTACAACAGTTGCGGCATCTGGGTACGGTTCATTGATTGGATCAAAATTGGTCCATTGTTCTGTCCACATGGCTCCTGTAGGTGCAAACGCACCCCGATAAGATGTTGACTCAATAAATCTTTGAGCATTTGCAAAGCTGACAAATAAAGTCAAAAGTGCAATTAAATAATTTTTTTTCATTGTTTTTGAATTGTTTTAATTAGACTCCACAAACTTAGGTTCGGACTACAGTTCTATGTGTAAAAAACGAATTAAATAATGATTATTAATAAGTAAAAAAATAGTCTGTAAAACAGGCTTTTTTGTAAAAAAATAATGTTCTATATGTTAAGTTTGTATTAATCCCCTAAGTTGCTTCATGCATTCCCGATCGATATTTTATGTTAAAGACTATATAAAACAACCTTTAACCTTATCTGTTTTTTCTTTTGAATATAAAACTTGTTGTAGGTAACTTTCTTTATAATTTATACTTTTTTCATCGTTAATTATATCTGATTTGACTTCATCTAAAATGGATGCTCCATTTCCCGTAATAATAATTTTTTTGACACCACTATATTCACTAAATTTTAAAATCATCATATAAATTGACTTTCGATGTATATCCCAATCTATCAATGTAGAATCAACATTTCTTTTGTTTGCGCGAATAAGTTTTGCATTTACATAAGGAGTATAGGAATTATGTTCTACTACTTCTCTTGTATAATTTTGAAGCCCTATAAAGTCGAATTCAACTTTTATCAAGTCTTCATCACCTTTAACTAAGTATTTATTTATATGTTTAAGAAAGGGTAAGGAAGCTATGGGATAACCTAATCCCAAAGAAGGTTCTATAAAGGCTTTATTTAATAAAGCATCTATTCTTTCGGCCGCTTTACTATTTTTTTCACTATTGGTTTTAGGACTAATATAAGAGCAAGAAAAAGTTGTTCCTACCTGTGATGTAACATCAATTTCTTTGATAGTTTTATACCCAATAGATTGACAAAGTAAGGAATGGTGCATCGCGGGCAAAAAGTTTTTTATTCCCTTTTTTCCAGGAGTATGAATTCCTATAAAATAACCCACACCAACAAAAACAGAAGGCTCACTTAAAACAACCCAATACTTCACTTTGGTTTTAAAAGCATTGACACACACTTTTGTATATTCTTCAAACCAGTCTAAAATAGTTCTATTAGTCCATCCTCCTTTTTTTTCTAGTTCATGTGGTAAATCCGAATGATATAAAGTTACAAATGGTTCAATTTTATTTTCTATACAGGCATCTAATACATCATTATAAAAATTAATGCCTTCTTGATTTATCTCTCCTATACCATTTGGGAGAATTCTTGACCATGATATTGAAAAACTAAAATATGGTATTGATAGTGCTTTAACTAGTTTAACATCCTCTTTATAATTTTCATGAAAATTCATTGCACTATTAGGAGAATCATATTTGAGTGTTGTTTTATTTCGACTTGAAAATTCATCCCAAATAGATGCTCCTTTTCTAAATGCATCATTATTCCTCTCAGCTTGAAATGCAGAAGACGCTACGCCCAATATAAAGTCATCACCAAAATCTGATTTACTATAATTGAAATTTTTATCGATATTTTGTTCTAGATTTTTCAATTAAGTAATTTTGATTTTGATCAAATAAAGCTTTGTCGTTATAAAATATTACACCAATACTATTCGTAACATTATCTTTATAATCTACTTCTATTACAGCAATATTGTTTAGTTATTTAACTATGGATTCGATTATTTTTCTGAGATTTTATTGTTGTGTAAATCCAATTTCTTCTAAAATGTCAGTATTACACTATTTTTCAAATTGCTTTTTTGTCGAAATCTCTAATTATTTTTTTGAGATAAAACTTCCCATGTAATGCAAAAATCAACATTTGTACGAATGCCTTAGGAAAATCCATTCTTTTTAGAAAATAAAATAAGTTAATAGGGTCTACGATATGTTATGGACGTTCTGTTTTTTTATTCTGTTTTGAAAAACGTGCCATTCTGAATGATCATTTTTTATCAATCTTTAGCTCTTGAAAATTTCAATTTCCATTGTCTTTATTAGCATATTTCATTTTCATATATTGGAATTCATAAATCTCAATTGGTAAAAATTAAATAATATGATTCCTATTTTTATATCAATTATTTTATTGCTTCTGACTTAATCAACTAGTTTCTTGATGATAACTACTTAAAAATTATAGGTCATTGAAAAGGAAAATGTAGGTCCAAATTTAGTACGCCAATAAAGACTATCATATTCAGGATTATAACCATCTTCATATAGATAGTCCCCTGTAAAAAGATAATTCCCAAATGTTTCAAAAGTTCCGTATCTACTTGCTTTACTGTAATCATTCTGATAGAAAATTTGATCTTGAGCCAAAATATTTTGAACGTTAAGTTTTAGTTCTATTTTGTTTTTCATTAAATTTTTTGCTACTTGAAAATCAAGTATTGTTCTTCCTTTTTCCCATATAGCTGGATTGTTTTCATTTCCTGCTATTGAAATTCTATTTCCAACTCTATTCAAATTAGATGAAAATACCCAGCCATTGTCTTTGTTCATATATTGTAAACCAACGTTAATCACAAAAGGAGACTGGCCTTGGAGCGGAATGCTCGAATCAGTGTTAATTGAACTAATACTCGAGACATCTACTACTGATTTGATTATTGCCGTGTTTGCAAATAATGTGATATCATCAAAAACAGTAGTATTTTCGTTTGTAAAAATAGAACTCAATAAGGTTCTAAATTCTAATTCTATACCGCTATTAACTGCACTATCTGCATTTCTATAGGTAACAGTTTTATTGTTGATTTCTTGCTTAAGCTCTATAGGATTCGTGAAATCTTTTCTAAAATAGGAAACTGAAAATAGTTGTCCTTTTCCAGGATAAAATTCATAACGTATGTCAAAATTTTTAACTCTTGCTATCTTTAAAGTATCATTTCCTTGAGTAAAAAATTGAGTGGTAAAATCATAAAATCCAAAGGGTGCTAATTCTCTATATTCAGGTCTGTTTAAAGTTTTTGAATAACTGATACGTAAATTTTGTTTACTGGTTAGTGAATAAACTAAGTTAACCGAAGGTAGTATATCATTTTGAGGCTTATTTAAAGATAAATACTCTGTTTCACCTTTTCGAGCATCCAAAGTTTGAACGAAACTTTCATATCTAACTCCCCAAATGACTCTGAATTTTTTATAGCGATTATCGAGCATAATATAACCAGCATTTAATCTAGAGGAAGCAGAATAGGAATCAGTAAATTTTGTAAAATCAAAAAGAGTAAACCCATTTAATCCATTAGAAAGTTGCCCCATATTGGCTATGTTAAAAATCGAAGCATTAGGCAATTGTAACAATTGAGTGTCAAAAGTTCCTCCTTGAGTAAGCGTATTATACTGTAATTGTCTAGCAAAAAAGTCTCTTACTCTATACTGTGTAAAGCCACCAAATTTTAATTCATTGTTTAAATTTTCACCTATCAAGAACTTTCTTGAAATATCTATTTTACCTCCAGTGATATATTCTTTATTTTTAGAAAAAAACATACCACCACCGTAATCAGGACCACCATTGTTATTTGCAATTAGTGCAACAGGGGTTGTTTGAGCTGGATCTGTACTAGTAGGATCAGCGATAGAATACATATTTCTACGTAAATTAGGAATATCTCTATTGATGTCGCTATAAAAGCCTGTCCAATTCAGTTTAACTTTAGGCACAGAAAAATAGTGTTCCCCATTTAATTGACCAGAATAAATCCTATTACTTGTAAACCATCTTACATCTGAAAACGTTTCTCTAACATCTGTAACATCGTTTTGACCATTTCGTTCCACTACTAAATCAGTTGAATTTACACTGAAAATATTTTTAAAAGAAAGGTTGTGATTATCATTAAATTTCAACGAAAAATTTGCTAGTGCAGCCGTCAATACTTGTTCACTGTAGTTTCTATCATTATATTGCTTAGTCAATAATGCAGGTAAATTTTGTCCAGGATTGTCATAATCATTCCTCAATACAGTAGTAAAATTATTTGATTTGTTGTTGGAAACCGAAAACATTACCCCTAGTGTTTTGTCTTTAATATCAAAATGATGACCTATAGAATATTGAAAGCTATAATTTGGGCCAAAAGTGCTATTATTTATGTTCCAATCAGATTGAAAAGATTTGGCTACATCAACTCTTTCTTGAAAAGACAAATTGCTAAATGTCTCAGTATTTGGAATTGTTGATGGTAAAGCACGTGGCCCGTTATCAAATCCTAACCAATCAGTCCCACTACCCTTATAAGTTCTTTGATTTCTACCTGTGGTTATTGTATTGTATCCCGAGCCGATAGTTACGGATTGAAAATCTTTATCAGGTACCGATTTAGTGTTTATCTGAACTACACCACCAGCAAAATCACCTGGTAAATCTGGCGAAGCTGTTTTGGTAATTATTAAATTATCCAACATATTTGATGGAAAAATATCAAACGAGAATGCCTTTCTATCTGATTCCGAACTCGGCAATGGCGCTCCGTTTAAAAAAGCGGCATTATATCGATCATTCAAACCTCTAATAATTACAAATCGATTGTCTTGAATACTTGCCCCGCTGATTCTTTTTAAAACATCAGAGGTATTTTTATCAGGAGTTCTCTTAATTGTTTCAGCAGAGATACCATCTGATACATTTGCACTATTTTTTTGTGCTATTAGTAACGATTTAACCGACTCTGTTTTTGCTTTTGTCCTAGTTATGACTACTTCATCCAACATATTTTTTTGAGAATTTAAATACGCATTTATGCTGGTAGTCTCATTAACTGTAACATTTACCTCAGAAACCGCTTTTGTCTGGTAACCAATAAATCTAAATTCTAATTCATATTGTCCAACAGGAATATTTCTGAAGATAAATTTCCCTTCAGAATCACTAATCATGCTTTTTTTGGAATCTTTAATTGATACAATTACACCCGGTAGTGATGAACCATTTAATTCATCAATGACGCTTCCTGAAATCACCCCAGTTTGAGAGTATAAATTCAAAGAGATGCACATAAATAATAGTGAGTAAAATAATTTCATGCTACGGAATTTTAGTTTATGCAAACTAAGGGAGTAATTGTAAAATTATTGTTAATATAAAATTATTTAAAAACAACCATTTCATTATAAAAACATTAACTAATCATTACCTAGTAAGCTAAATTTACAACACATGTTTTGAAATTGTTAATAATTATTTTGCTCTTGATTAATGACCACTAATTTGAATAAATTTGAAAAAAAATATGTTTTTATGAAAAAATTTTTGTCATTAATTTTGTTATTTTCATTAGCTAACAATACATATTCACAAGAAAGTATTGATTCAGCAAGTATTAAAAAACCAAAAATAAATAGATGGTCGTTGGATTTATCATTCGGGAGTAGTCGTGGAATTAGGCCCTACAACGAGGGGTATTTCTCTGCAGATAATGAAAAGTTTTTGGGAGAACTAAATCTAAATTCATTCAACATTGGAGCAAGATATTATCTCAATAAATATGTAACATTCAAATCTGATTTAACATTTGATAGATTTACTCCTGCTAGCAATAAAAGTTTAGATTTTGATGTGGCGCAATTTAGATGGTCTATTCAGACTATGTTTAACATCAATATGTTGTTTGGTTTAGATGAATTTTCAAAATTCAAATTACAACCTCATATTGGATTAAATATGGCTTCCTTACAAACAATTAAATCATCAGCAAATCAAGCAATTGGTTCGCCGGATAATATTTTAGGATTGATCTTTGGGTTCACTCCTTCCTATAATATAACAAGCAAAACTAATTTGTTTCTAGATTTTTCTGTCTTAAATAATTTTAGACAACATCATACTTGGGATGGTAATGTTTCGGATGAAAAAAATAACTTAAATGGAGTAATGAGTAGTATGTCAATTGGGATTAGTTATAAATTAGGCAATCCAATTGTTGCTGCTTCAGATGGTGATCTAAAAAAACTAGAAGAAGAAGTAAAAGAAATAGAAAAAAGAGTTGGCAATATAGAAACATTAATGAATGATACCGATAAAGATGGTGTTGCTGATTATTTAGATAATGAAAATAATTCGGTTGCAGGCGTTGCCGTTGATACTAGAGGTGTTATGATTGACATCAATAGAAATGGAGTTTCAGACGAATTAGAGCGTTACTTTGATTCAAAATATGGTACTACTGATAGTGATAAAATTTCGATTGAAAAAAATAAAAAATCTCAGATAACAGGATTTGATTCTAAAGAAATGTCTAAAGTTGACTTTATAGAGAAGTCTATTAATGATGGATATATAACAGTATTTTTTGAGGTAAATAGTGCAAAACCAAATACCAACTCTTTAGATGGAATTAATTTTATTCTAACCTATTTAAAAATAAACTTAAATGCAAAAGTTGATATTATTGGGTTTGCAGACAATGTTGGTAATAAATCTAAAAATGAGAAATTAGCTTTATCAAGATCCAATAATGTAAAGAAAATATTAGTCAATTCTGGAATTGATGAGACACGATTAAATGCAATTTCTGGAGGAGAATTACAATTTAATAATTCAAATGGTCAAGAAACTAGAAGTTTAGTTAGAAAAGTAATCTTCAAATTGAGATAATTTCAAATAATTATAAT
>CANGUP010000015.1 GCA_947457105.1 Flavobacteriaceae bacterium | reverse complement strand
TTTTTTAAGTGCATTTTTATGGTTAACGCTAAGCTCATTTGCACAAAATTTTCAAGGAATAGCTTATTATTCCTCACAAACAAGCATGAAGAATGTTAATATTACAAGCAATGATATGACACCTGATGTTAAAGAAAAAATGATGGAAAGCATGAAAAAGGCTTTTGAAAAAACCTATATTTTATTTTTTAATACTGTGGAGTCAATTTATTCAGAAGAAGAAAAATTAGCTGCTCCAAAACCATCTAGTAATGGATTCTCTGTAAGTTTTTCAGGTGGAGGCGATTCTAAATATTATAAAAATTTTAAAACAAAACAATACACAACCGATTTAGATATTTTTGGAAAAGAATTTTTAGTTGTAGATTCTTTACCAAAATTTAATTGGGTTATGGCTAGTGATGAAAAGAAAATTGGCAATTACACTTGTAGTAAGGCACAAATTATTATCCCTGTCACAGAAGAAGATTTAAAAGAATATGAAGAATATAAGAAAAAAGCAGAAAATGGTAAAACAACTTTTTTTACACCAAGTGAACCCAAAGAGAGAATAATTGAAGCATGGTACACCATGGAAATTCCAGTTTCAAACGGTCCAAATAAATATTGGGGTTTGCCGGGTTTAATTTTAGAATTACATGAGGGTGAAACCACTTTTGTATGTTCAAAAATAGTTTTAAATCCTCAAGAAAAAATTGAAATTAAAGCACCTAAAAATGGAAAAAAAGTAACTCAAAAAGAATTTGATGATATTCAAGAAAAGAAATTAAACAGTATGAAAAATGAAGATGGAGTTATAGAAATTAAAATGAATTAAAAATGTTAATATTTAACACTAATTTGGTAACATTTCTTCTATTATTTAGTCATATTTGTTCCGTTAATTATATATAAAATGAATAAATTATTATTTCTTGGGATTTTTTTATTAAGTTCTATAAGTTTTTCTCAAACTATCCGATTTGAAGGTGTTGTTTTAGAATCTGGAAAAACACCACTTGAAATGGCTAATATTATGGCTGTTAATCAAGCAACAAAAGGAATGGATGGATATGCCATAACCAATGATAAAGGAAGATTTGTTTTAAATCTAAAACCAAATTCAACTTACTTAATTAAGTTGAGTTACATCGGGATGGAAAACAAACAAATCACCGTAGAAACCAAAACAGAAAATATCACGCAAAACATTTCAATGGAACCAGGTGGAATCCAATTAGATGGTGTTGAAATTGTTCGAGAAATGCCAGTTTCAATTAAAGGTGATACCATTGTTTACAATGCAGATTCATTTAAATCGGGTACAGAAAGAAAACTCGAAGATGTTTTAAAAAAATTACCAGGCGTAGAAGTAAACGCTGATGGAGAAGTAGAAGTAGAAGGTAAAAAAGTAACCAAATTGATGGTAGAAGGGAAAGACTTTTTTGATGGTGATACCAAACTTGGTGTAAAAAATATTCCTGCTGATGCCATTGATAAAATTCAAGTGCTAAGAAATTATAATGAAAATTCTATCCTAAAAGGTGTTGAAAATAATCAAGAAAATCTTGCAATGAACATCAAACTTAAAGAGGGAAAGAAAAACTTTTGGTTTGGAGACATGACTGCAGGTGGTGGAACAGCCGATGATAACAAATATGACCGTTACCTTATTAATCCGAAGTTGTTTTATTATAATCCGAAATATAGTATTAACTTGATTTCAAATTTTAATAATATTGGAGAATTACCTTTAACGGTGCAAGATTATTTTAAGTTCACAGGAGGTTTTAGAAGTATGATGGCTAAAGGTGGATCTAATTTTAATGTAGCTTCTAACGATTTAGGAATTTCATTACTAAGAAATAATCGTGCAAAAGAAATTGAAACACAATTTGGAGCCACAAACTTTTCATACAATCCAACAAAAGCATGGACATTAAGTGGTTTTGGAATTCTTTCTTCATCAATAACCGATTTAGAAACAAAGACACAAACTAATTTTCTACAACCAAATTCTTCTAATGTTGCTTCAACAGAAAACAGAAATGAAGTGGCACATCAGAAAAGTAATTTAGCACTTTTTAAACTAAGTTCTAGTTACAAACCAAGTGCAAGATTTCAATTTGATTATGATATTTTATCAAAATTTTCAAAACAAGATGAAGACAATTCGTTGCTAAGACAATCTATAGTTGGTAGTTCATCAAACACAGAAAATATTTTAACAGCTAAAAGACAAGATCCTAAATCTGTAAATCAGAATTTAAGTTTCTATTATACTCATAATGATAAAAATATTTTTGCACTAGAAATGCAACATTTGTATCAAGATGAAGATCCTTTTTATAATGCTGATTTACAAACACAGCCATTTAATTTGGTAGGATATATATCTGGTCAAAACAGAAATGATATAAATCAAACACGATTTGTAAAAACTAACAAATTAGATACAAAATTAGATTATTACTATATGCTGACAGCTAAAAGTAATATTAATGTAACTCTAGGAAATACTTACTCATTTCAAAGTTTTGACTCTTCAATCTACCAAATTTTAGATAGCGGAACCCAAAATAATTTGACAGATCCTTCTACTACTAATAATGTTAGATATAATTTCAATGACGCTTTCTTAGGATTGCATTATAAAATTTTGACTGGAAAATTCACGTTCACTCCAGGAGTAAGTTTACATGCCTATAACATGACAAACAGTCAATTGGGAACAGATTTTTCACTAAATTTCTATAGAGTTTTACCAGATTTCTTAGCATTATATCAAATAAAAAAGGCAGAAACATTGACTTATAATTATGCAATGACCAACACTTTTACCGACATCAACAGATTAACTGAAGGTTTTGTATTAAACGGTTTTAATAGTTTGTCTAGAGGAAGTAGAACTCTTGAAAATGCTACACAGCAAACTCATTCGTTGCGTTATTTTAAATATAATATGTTCAACTTTGAAAACATTACTGGTTTTATTACATACGCCAGAACAATTGATGCTGTAAAATCAAGAGCAAATTTCGTTGGTGTAAACCAAACTTCTTCACCTTTCAACACTGATTTTGCAGAAGAAACGTTATCTGGTTTTGGTAGTTATGGACGTTCTTTCTCGAAAAATTATAAAGCTTCGTTTAATACAAGATTAAATTGGGCTAAGTTTAATAATTTTCAAAATGGTGTTTTTGCTACAGCAGAAAGTTTTACACAAGTTCATACATTAACAGCGTCTACAAATTATAAAAACGCACCAAATATAGAATTAGGGTATTCTTATACCGTAAACGATTACAACAATGCAAAATTCTTTACGGATAGACCTTTTGTGAGATTGGATTATTATTTCCTAAAAAGCTTTTCTTTCGTTTCAGAATATGAATTTTACCACTATTACAACAAGGATAAAACAATAGAAAACGAGTACGATTTTCTATCTGCAAGTTTAATTTACCAAAAAACAAAAGACAGCAAATGGGAATATAAAATTGCGGCTACCAATATTTTGAATACTAAATCATTAAATGATGATAGTTTTTCTCAATTCTCTACTAGAACATCTCAATATACTGTTCAACCAAGGTATTTAATATTTAGTTTGAAATACAATTTATAAAACAAAAAACCTGACTAGAAATAGTCAGGTTTTTCTTTGCGAACTTCGCGATATAACTTTGTGTCTTGGTGGTTAAATTCCAAAAGCAGCTTTTACTTTATCTACAAAATCTAACTTTTCCCAAGTAAATAATTCAACTGTAACCGTTTTAGATTCACCATTTGGCAATTTAAACGTTTTAGTTACCGTTTCAGATTTTCTTCCCATGTGACCATAAGCAGCAGTTTCGCTATAGATTGGGTTTCTCAATTTCAAACGTTGCTCAATGAAGTAAGGACGCATGTCAAAAATTCCTTCAACAATTTTACTAACTTCTCCATCAGTCATGTTTACTTTAGAAGTTCCATAAGTATTTACGTTGATAGAAGTAGGTTTTGCAACTCCAATAGCATAAGAAACTTGAACTAATACTTCATCACATAATCCAGCAGCAACTAAGTTTTTAGCAATATGTCTTGTTGCGTAAGCAGCAGAACGATCCACTTTACTTGGGTCTTTTCCAGAAAATGCACCACCACCATGTGCACCTTTTCCACCATAAGTATCAACAATAATTTTTCTTCCTGTCAAACCAGTATCTCCGTGAGGTCCACCAATTACAAATTTTCCAGTTGGATTAATATGGTAAGTAATATTATCATTAAAGAAGTGAGCATATTGAGGATATTTTGCTTTAATTCTAGGAATCAAAATCGAAATCAAATCACTTTTAATTTTAGCCAACATAGTAGCTTCATCAGCAAAATCATCATGTTGTGTAGAAATTACAATAGCATCAATTCTTTGTGGTTTATTATCATCAGAATATTCTAAAGTCACTTGCGATTTTGCATCAGGACGTAAGTAAGTAATCTCAGAATTCTCTCTTCTAATATTTGCCAATTCAATCAATAAAGCGTGAGCGATATCCAAAGCTAATGGCATATAGTTTTCAGTTTCATTAGTTGCATAACCAAACATCATTCCTTGGTCACCAGCACCTTGCTCTTCTTTACTTGCTCTATCAACTCCTTGATTAATGTCAGCAGATTGCTCATGAATTGCGGATAAAACACCACAAGAATTTGCTTCAAACATATAATCACTTTTAGTGTAACCAATTTTTTTGATTACATCTCTAGCAATAGTTTGAACATCTAAATAAGTATCTGATTTTACTTCTCCAGCAAGAATTACTTGTCCAGTGGTAACCAAAGTTTCACAAGCCACTTTAGATTCAGCATCAAATGCTAAAAAGTTATCGATTAACGCATCACTAATTTGATCAGCAACTTTGTCTGGATGTCCTTCACTCACTGACTCTGACGTAAATAAATAAGCCATAATATAATTTATTTTTAAAATTAATTTTTGTGAAGAAAAAAGAAAAATTGCAAGTAAAAGCTAAAGAAGGTATTCTGCTTTAGCATTTTTTTACGAGGTTGCAATCAGTTCAAATTTTTCCTCTTTATTTCGAGTGCAAATGTATGAAATGAAATTGAATTGCAAATTATTATTAGTTTTTTTTTTAAAATTCACTAAATCGTTATCGCTATTTATTTTAAAGAAACAGTTGCAAAATAAAATTCTATGTCATTACTTTGCAGTGTTCTTAAAAATATTGATTGTTATCACGAAAGCTGGAGAGATTAGACTCTATGAAAGCTTAGCAACCCTACAACTGTAGAAGGTGCTACATTCTATCTTTATGCTGATTTTATTTCAGCATCTGTTAAATCAGAAGTAAAGAACAGATAACCACGAGAATTTTCTCTCAACTTTCACAATAACACATAATTACTTAAGTAGCGAATGGCTTGTGCATTTAAGCAAACCATAATCCCGCTTTTGCACTACATGGTAGTTGCTACAATCGGGGCTAATTAGTTATCCATTTTTGCAAAATTAAGTTTCCAAAAGAACAATTTCTTAATGAACCTTAATGTACAAAATGATTAAAAATAAAATATGCTTAGCGCCTTTGAGCCTTTGCGGGAAATTAAAAATAACTTAGTGACTTAGCGCCTTCGTGGCAAATAAATTATGTCAAAAATAAACCAAGCAATAAAAGAAAGGATACTAGTTCTAGACGGAGCAATGGGAACTATGTTACAACGCAACAATTTCTCCGAAGAAGATTTTCGTGGCGAACGTTTCAAAGATTTTCTATATCCATTAAAAGGAAACAACGATTTACTTTCCATCACACAACCCGAAGCCGTAAAACAAGTACATCGTTTGTATTTTCAAGCAGGAGCAGATATCGTAGAAACCAACACTTTTTCAGGAACCACAATCGGAATGGCCGACTACCATATGGAAGATTTGGTTTACGAGTTAAACTACGAATCAGCCAAAATTGCCAGAGAAGTAGCCGATGAATTCACAGACAGACCTCGTTTCGTAGCAGGTTCAATAGGTCCAACAAACAGAACAGCATCCATGTCTCCAGATGTAAACGATCCTGGATTTCGTGCCGTAACGTTTGACGATTTAAAAATTGCTTATCGTCAACAAGTAGAAGCTCTAATCGATGGAGGTTGCGATGTTTTATTAGTGGAAACTATTTTTGATACATTAAATGCAAAAGCAGCACTTTTCGCTATTGAAGAAGTAAAAGAAGAACGAAATTTAGATATTCCAGTAATGGTTTCAGGCACAATTACAGATGCTTCGGGAAGAACACTTTCAGGTCAAACGGTCGAAGCATTTTTAATATCTATTTCTCATATTCCGTTATTAAGCATCGGATTCAATTGTGCACTTGGAGCAGACCAATTAAAACCGTATTTACAACGTTTGGCAATGAATACCCAATTAAATATTTCGGCACATCCAAACGCAGGTTTACCAAATGCATTCGGACAATACGACCAAACACCAATAGAAATGCAATCCTTAATTAGAGAATATCTAAAAGATAATTTAATAAATATAATAGGAGGTTGTTGCGGAACAACTCCAGAACATATCAAAGCAATAGCAGAGGTTGCCAAAGAATTCAAACCAAGACAAATTTTAGAAATAATATAATGACGGAAGTAAAGAATAAATATCTAAAATTATCAGGATTAGAACCTTTAATCGTAACGCCTGAAACTAATTTTGTTAATGTAGGAGAACGAACTAATGTTACAGGTTCACGTAAGTTTCTTCGATTAATCAAAGAAGAAAAATACGAAGAAGCACTTGATATTGCAAGAGCTCAAGTTGAAGGTGGCGCACAAATCATCGATGTCAATATGGATGAAGGAATGTTGGATGGCGTTTATGCCATGACCAAGTTCTTAAATCTAATTGCGGCCGAACCCGATATTGCAAGAGTTCCAGTAATGATTGATAGTTCCAAATGGGAAATAATCGAAGCTGGATTGAAAGTTATTCAAGGAAAAGGTGTTGTAAATTCAATTTCACTTAAAGAAGGAAAAGAAGTTTTTGTACACCATGCCAAGTTGATAAAAAGATATGGTGCAGCTGTAATCGTAATGGCATTCGATGAAGAAGGTCAAGCTGATACTTATGAAAGACGTATAGAAATCTGTAAAAGGAGTTATGATATTTTGGTTAACGAAGTTCATTTTCCAGCGCAAGACATCATTTTTGACCCAAATATCTTTCCAGTAGCAACTGGAATGGACGAACATAAATTGAATGCTTTAGATTTTTTCAGAGCTACCAAATGGATTCGTGAAAATCTTCCTTATGCCAACATTTCCGGTGGTGTAAGTAATGTTTCGTTTTCGTTTCGTGGAAATGACAAAGTACGTGAAGCAATGCATTCGGCTTTTCTTTATCATGCCATCAAAAACGGTATGACTATGGGAATTGTAAATCCAGAAATGTTAGAGATTTACGATGAAATCAATCCAATTTTATTAGAGCATGTAGAAGATGTTTTGTTAAATAGAAGAGATGATGCTACAGAAAGATTATTAGATTTAGCAGAAAGCTTCAAAGGCGATTTCAAAATAAATGAAAAAGCAATTCAAGAATGGCGTAATGGTTCTGTTCAAGAGCGATTGACACATTCATTAGTAAAAGGAATCGACGAGTTTATAGAAATAGATGTTGAAGAAGCACGATTGAATTCAGAAAAAGCTATTGATGTTATCGAAGTAAATTTAATGGCCGGAATGAATGTTGTAGGCGATTTATTCGGAAGCGGAAAAATGTTTTTGCCTCAAGTAGTAAAATCAGCTCGTGTTATGAAGAAAGCCGTTGCTTATTTACTTCCATTCATAGAAGCACAAAAAGATGGAAAATCATCTTCGGCAGGAAAAGTATTGATGGCAACTGTAAAAGGTGATGTTCATGATATTGGAAAAAATATTGTAGCAGTAGTTTTAGGTTGTAATAACTTTGAAATTATCGATTTAGGAGTAATGGTTCCACCAGAAAAAATCATTCAAGCGGCCGTTGAACATAATGTAGATATTATCGGATTGAGCGGATTGATTACACCATCATTAGACGAAATGGTTTATCTAGCAAAAGAGTTAGATAAATTAAATATCAAAATTCCAATAATGATTGGTGGCGCAACAACTTCTCGTGCACACACAGCTGTAAAAATTGCACCAGAATATAAAGAAACTGTTGTTCACGTTAACGATGCTTCTCGTGCTGTAACTGTTGCAAGTAATTTGTTGCAAGCCGAAACGAAAGAATCTTATGTGAAAGCTATTCGAGAAGAATATGATAAACTTCGTGAAGGTTATCTAAGCAGAAGTCGAGACAAAAATTATCTTTCCATTGAAGAAGCTCGTAAGAATAAATTACAATTAAATTGGGATAATTTTCAACCATCAAAGCCTAATTTAATTGGAACAAAAACCATAGAAGTTGAACTTTCTGAGTTAGTAGATTTCATCGATTGGACACCATTTTTTCAATCATGGGAATTACACGGAAAATATCCAGCGATTTTGACTGATGAAGTTGTTGGTGAACAAGCCACAAGTTTATTTGAAGATGCTCAAAAAATGTTGCAACAAATAGTCTCAGAAAAATGGCTAACTGCAAAAGGAATTCTAGGAATTTTTCCAGCAAATACAATTAATGATGACGATATACAGGTTTGTCAGGCTGAGCTTGTAGAAGTCCAACCGACAACTTTTCTAACTCTCAGACAGCAATCTCAAAAAACAGCTGGAGCACCAAACATAGCTTTAGCCGATTTTATCGCGCCAAAAGATTCAGGAATTAAAGATTATATAGGCTTTTTTTGTGTAACAACAGGTTTTGGAGTAGATGAAAAAGCATCCGAATTTGAAAAACAATTAGACGATTATAATTCCATTTTGGTAAAAGCTCTTGGCGATAGATTAGCCGAGGCTTTTGCAGAATATTTACACTTAAAAGTCAGAAAAGAAATTTGGGGATATGCTTCTGATGAAAGTTTGAGTAATCAAGATTTGATTAATGAAGAATACAAAGGCATTCGTCCAGCACCAGGTTATCCAGCATGTCCTGACCATTTAGAGAAACCAACCATTTGGAAAATTTTAAATGTAGAACAAGAAATAGGAGTAACCTTAACCGAAAGTATGGCAATGTGGCCAGCAGCATCGGTTTCGGGATATTATTTTGCAAATCCAGAAAGTAAATATTTCGGACTCGGAAAAATAAAAGAAGATCAAATAATAGATTACGCTAAAAGAAGAGGAATTTCAACAGAAGTTGCAACCAAATGGCTTGCGCCGAATATAGCAGATTAATAAAAGGTTTTGGGTGGTAGGTGATAGGTATTTGGTAATAGAAGTCCAAACCTACAACCTACAACCTACAACCTACAACCAAAAAAAAATGAAAGTAACCCAACACATAGAAAACGCTCAAGGTAAACCCTTATTCTCTTTTGAGATTCTTCCACCTTTGAAAGGGCAAAATATCCAATTTATTTATGATGGAATCGATCCTTTAATGGAATTCAAACCTCCATTTATTGATGTAACCTACCATCGTGAGGAATATGAATTTAAAGAATTACCAAGTGGTCTTTTGCAAAAGAAAATCGTAAAAAAACGTCCAGGGACAGTTGGTATTTGTGCCGGAATTCAGAATAAATATTCAGTTGATGCTATTCCGCATATTTTGTGTGGTGGATTTACCAAAGAAGATACCGAAAATCTGCTAATAGATTTAGATTTTCTTGGAATTGACAATGTGGTTGCACTTCGAGGAGACGCTTTAAAAAACGAAACTTATTTCAAACCAGAAAAAGATGGTAATGAATACGCAACCGATTTGGTTTTACAAATCAATAATTTAAATAATGGAATTTATTTGGATGAAGATTTGCAAAATTCAGCTTGTACTAATTTTTGTATTGGAGTTGCAGGTTATCCAGAAAAACACATGGAAGCACCAAGTTTAGATAGTGATATTCACTTTTTAAAACAAAAAATAAAAAACGGAGCCGATTATATTATTACACAAATGTTTTTTGACAACAAAAAATTCTTTGATTTTGTCTCTAAATGTCGTGCTGCAGGAATTACAGTACCAATTATACCAGGTTTGAAACCTATTGCAACTAAAAAGCAGTTGAATTTAATACCGCACCGTTTTTCTTTAGAATTACCTGACGATTTGATTATGGCGGTTGTAAAAGCTAAAGATAATGATCAAGTAAAACAAATTGGTATTGAATGGTGTATTAAGCAAAGTAAAGAATTAGTTGCAGCAGGAATTCCAGTTTTACATTATTATTCAATGGGAAAAGCTGAAAACATCAAAGCTATTGCTAAAGAAATTTTCTAAAAACAGATAGAATAATCAAGAAATCAATAATTACTCTAAATCGAAAAGATTTAATTCATTAACTTATTCTGTTATATTTGTGCGAATTAATTTTTTGAGATGAGGAGATTTTATTATCTATTATTATTGATTTCTTTAGGTTGTTTTTCGCAAAATAATCAAGACACACCATCTGTAAGTGTAACTTATTTTAGAGGTAATGTTCTTCCACATACTCCAGATTTAGAGCATCTTAAAGGGCATCCAAGTGGTGCAATGATAGACTTTGTAAAACAAACACATGGCAACAGCGAATGGCATGCAGCTTACAATTATCCAGAGTATGGAGCTTTTTTTCTTTTTCAAAATTTTAATAATCCCTACATAGGAAGTAATTATTCAGTTGGAGCTTTATATAATTTTTATTTTTTGAATAGAAATGTAAAGTTGCTTTTGTCTCAAGGAGTTGCGCTTACTACTACACCTTATGATAAAGTCGAAAATAGTAAGAATAAAGCTTTTGGTTCAAAGATAATGGCGAATACTAATCTTGGGCTTTTCTACAAAAAAGAAAATATTATTGATAGGTTCGGAATTGAAGCAGGAATTCTTTTCACACATTATTCAAATGGTAGAACAAAATCTCCTAATAGTGGTGTAAATACTTATAGTTTAAATCTAGGAATCAATTACAATTTTGAGAAATCAAAAACCAATAGTGTTGATTCAGCTTTAGTTAAAACAGATTATAAAGAGCCTATAAAATACAATTTAGTTTTTAGATCTGGTGTTAACGAAAGCGCCGTCATTGGAAGTGGTCAACATCCATTTTATCATATAGGTGTTTATGCTGATAAAAGACTAAATAGAAAAAGTGCCATACAATTAGGAACAGAAATTTTTCTTACTACAAGCTTTAAAGATTTTATAAAATATCAATCTAATGCCTACCCAGAGTTAAATATTGATCCAAATACTGATTACAAAAGAGTTGGAGTTTTTGTTGGACATGAATTATTTGTTAATAGAATTTCACTTGAAACTCAAATAGGATATTATGTTTATGATCGACTTAAAAATGAAATACCTATCTATAATAGAGTAGGTATCAAATATTACATTACCAATAAAATTTTTGCCGGATTTACAATAAAAACCCATCTGTTTCTTGCCGAAGCATTGGAGTTTGGAATAGGTGTACGTTTATAAAATAACTATAACATGAAGAAAATAATAATTGCAACAGTATTATTTATAATATTTATCTCCTGCGAAAAGCCAAGTGATTGTATAGAATCTGCTGGAAATACTATTACAAAAATTGTAGAAGTAACACCATTCACAAGAGTAGAAGTTTACACTGGTATTGAACTTATCATAACTCAAGGAACGGAATACAAAGTAGAAATTGTTACTGGTGAAAATATAATTGAAAACGTAGAGGTTAAGCAAGAAGGTAACATTTTGAAGCTAAAAGAGAATTCGTCTTGTAACTGGGTTAGAGAATACGGACAAACGAAAGTATATATCACGGCGCCTAATATTGAAGATATTTATTCTAAAAGTGATCGAAAAATTTCATCTAATGGTGTCCTTACTTATCCTATTTTAAGATTGTATGCATTAGATAAAGATGGTGATGGAAAAGAAGGAGCAGGAACGAGTGATTTTTATATTAATGTAAATAATAGTCAGTTAGTTATTGAAAACAATAATGTTGCTAGATATTTTATTTCAGGAAGTACAAACCAAGCATTCTTTAATTTCTATGCTGGAGATGGAAGAATTGAGGCTCCAAATTTAACAGCACAAACTATCAAAGTTTTTCACAGAGGTTCTAATGATATGATTGTAAAACCTATACAAAGTATTGTTGGTAAAATGGTAAGTACAGGAGATATAATTCTAAAGAACAATCCGCCAATTGTAGATGTTGAAGAATTATATCAAGGACAAGTTATTTATAATTGACCTATTTCTTAGCTGTTTTTTCTCTAAAAATCTGTTCTAAATTTTTACTTTTCAAAGTCAATTGAAGCGCACGTAAGCCATTTTCTTGAGCAAAATCAAATACTGATGGACGTTTGTCTTCTTCAGTTTCAAAAGTTAATTCCCAAACTTTATCATGTGTGTTTTTGAACGACTTTAAATCTGATAATTTAGAAAATAATTCTTCATTTATTTCTTTATCAAATTCTACTTCGATAATTTGTTCAATAATATCTGAAACCAATTTATCAAGTTTTTTATCAGTAACAATTTTTCCATTGTTGATAATGATAACTCTGTCGCAAATTGCTTCCACTTCTTGCATGATATGTGTAGAAAGAAAAACGGTTTTGTTTTTACCTACATTTTTAATTACATTTCTAATTTCAACCAACTGATTTGGGTCTAAACCAGTTGTTGGTTCGTCTAATATCAAAACATCAGGATTATGCAATAAAGCAGTTGCTAATCCAACACGTTGTCGGTATCCTTTTGATAATTGTCCAATCTTTTTATTACTTTCAGTAGATAAACCAGTCAACTGAATTACTTCTTCAATTCTAGTTTTTGCAACTTTATAAACATCAGCATTAAATTCTAAATATTCACGAACATACAAATCCAAATACAACGGATTGTGCTCAGGCAAATACCCAACCGATTGCTGCACAGCTTTCTGATTTTCATTTACATCATTGCCATTTACTGAAGCTTTTCCTTCATCAGAATTGATGTAAGTCGTCAAAATTTTCATTAAAGTAGATTTTCCAGCACCATTCGGACCAAGGAAACCAACAATTTCTCCTTTTTTTACTGAAAACGAAATATTGTCTAATGCTTTTTGAGCACCATAACTTTTTGAAATATTTTGAACTTCTATAGACATAATTTGATATTTGAAGCAAATGTAATGAGAATATCATAAATTTGCATTAAATAAAATAAATGAAAAATACTGAAAGTTTGAAAAATTGGCTCAATGATTTCAATTTAGCACATCCTTTAGTAATTGCTGGACCATGTAGCGCAGAGACCGAAGAACAAGTTTTGAAAATCGCTCGAGAGTTGAAAGATACAAAAGTGTCAATTTTTAGAGCAGGAATTTGGAAACCAAGAACGCGCCCTGGTGGATTTGAAGGTGTTGGTGAAGTTGGATTAAAATGGTTACAAAAAGCCAAAGCCGAGACTGGTTTGCAAATGGCAGTTGAAGTTGCTACTGCTGCTCACGTAAAATTAGCTTTAGAGTATGATATTGATGTGTTATGGATTGGCGCACGTACAACAGTAAATCCATTTGCAGTGCAAGAAATTGCAGATGCTTTGCAAAATACTGATAAAATTGTGTTATTAAAAAATCCTGTAAATCCAGATTTGGCTTTGTGGATTGGTGGTTTGGAGCGATTGTATAATGCCAATATCAAGAAATTAGGTGTTATTCACAGAGGTTTTTCGACGTATGAAAAAACAAAATATCGTAACAATCCTGAATGGCAAATTGCAATTGATTTTCAAAATAAATTTCCAGATATACCATTAATTATTGATCCATCTCATATCACAGGAAATCGCGACATGATTTTTCAAGTTACGCAAGAAGCATTAGATTTGAATTATGACGGGATGATAATTGAAACCCATATCGATCCAAATAATGCTTGGAGTGATGCTGCTCAACAAGTTACACCAACGCGTTTGAAACAGATAATTTTTGATTTAACCATCAGAAAAGAAACTGATGATGCCGATGAATATCAAACAAGATTAGCAAAATTGAGAAGTAAAATAGATGAATTTGATGCTAAATTATTAGATGTTATCGGAAAAAGAATGAAAGTTTCTGAAGATATTGGGGCTCTAAAAAAAGAAAAAAACGTAGCGGTTTTACAAAACAAACGTTGGAATGAAATTCTAGAAAAAATGGTAAATGACGGAAGTCAAAAAGGATTGAGTGAAGAATTTATTATTCAATTTTTTAAAGCAATTCATCAAGAGAGTATTACGCATCAGGAGAAAATATTTAATTCTGAAAATAAATAAAAGTTAATTTTTAAATCCTAGAATTTTGTAGGTTTTTTTGTATCATTGCCGGATATAATAACCTCTAAATTATTAAAAAATGAAGATTAACTTTCTGAAAGTTGTCTTTTTTGTATTGTGTAGCTTAAACGTAGTGGTTGCTCAAAACAAAATTGACAAAATCAACCTTACTTATGGTGAGGAAATTACTGATGACAAAGGAAAAATTGTCAAAATCATAGGAGAAGCAAATAGTAAAATTTACTCGTTAGTACTCAAAGGAAAATCAGACTATTTCTTGAAAATATTTGATTCAAAAGCTATGAAACAAATAGCTAATAATCAGATTGTTCTTCCTGAAATTAAAGAAAAAGATGTAGAGTTTGAAGAAGCTGTTTTGATAAATGATAAACTATACTTTATTGGAAGCGTATACCATCGTAAGGAAAAAAAGTTTACTTTAATAGGTGTTCCTGTAACAGATAAAGGTGTTTTGAGCGATAACTTTATAACGCTTTTTGAATCTCAAGTTGCAAATAAATCAGACCGTGGTGGTTTTTATTTCAGAAATTCTCCAGATAACATGATGTTACTAGTAATGCACACTTCATTGTTTGAGAAAGAGGATGCTATGAAATATGAAATCAAGTTTTTTGATGAAATGTTAACATCTACTTTTTTTACAGAAAGTAAAGTGTCTTATGATGATAATAAGAAAGATTATCAATTTACTATTTCAGATTTTGATGTAAATTATAAAGATGATATTTTTTTAGTTGTAAATGAAGGATATAGAGATAAAAAGAACAAAGAAAAAGTTGAGAAATTTGAAGTTCATATATTTAAAAAAGACAATGGATACAAGAAAAACGTTGTTACAATTGATTTAAAAGACAAAGAAATTATCAATTGTAAAATGTTGGCAACCAACAAAAACACTCTTAAATTGACTGGGTTTTATTCAAGCGTAAGAGAAAATGGTAAAGCAAATAAGGAATTAAAAGGCGTTTATAACGCAACTATCAATTTGGCAAATGATGCTACAGAAAGTATAAAGTTTAATGAATTTGATTATGCAACCAAAGTTAAATTATTAGGAGAAAGAAGAGCTAAAAAGGGTAAAGATGTAAAACCTCTTTATAACATTCACACTATAATTGAAAAGAATGATGGAGGTTTAATAGTGATTTCTGAGTATCAAATGATTTATGTTGGACAAAAGCAAGGAATTGGTCCACTTGGAATTCAGCCTATAACATATACGATGAACGAAATGATTGTAACCTCTTTAAAAGCTGATGGAACTTTAGAATGGAGTAACGTTGTAGCTAAAGAACAATCAGCAACTGTAACTGTTGCTTCTTTCAATCTTTTCGGAGTTGGAGGAAGTGGAAGCTTTAATGTTGCAGTTGGACTTTCAATTCCTTTAGCAGTTATGGGAAGAGGCCCAGAATATTTAAGTGCTATTCCTATTTATAGAAATGGTCAGCTGAACATACTTTTTAATGATAATATTAAAAATAAGGGAATTACCGATATTGAAGAAATTAAAGCTTTAGGGAATTACAACAATGCTGTTCCAACATTATTTGTTTTTGACGACAAAGGAAATATCTCAAGAAAAGATCCTGAAGAAGTTATAAAAAATGAACTAGTACTTCGACCAGGTGTTTATAATAGAAAAACTGAAAACGAGTATATAATTTATGCATCAAGAAAATCTGTCGATAAAATTGGTAGAATGATCTTGTTAGATTAATTAAATCTATTTTATAAAACACAAAGACTGTTTGCAATTGTAAACAGTCTTTTTTTGTACAATAAAATTAAATTCTCCAATCAAAAATAATATCTTTGCTCAATGACAGGACTAGTATATAAATCTACAGGAAGTTGGTATACCGTTAAATCTTTACAAGGAGATTTTATGGAATGTCGTATAAAAGGTAAATTCCGTATAAAAGGTATTAAAAGTACTAATCCTATTGCGGTTGGCGATATTGTAGATTATGAACTTGATGAATCTTCAGACACTACAACAGGAGTTATTAATAACATTCACGATAGAAAAAATTATATCGTTAGGAAATCAGTCAATTTGTCACATCAAATGCACATCATTGCTTCTAATTTAGATTATGTTTTTCTGTTAATTACGATAAATAATCCGCCAACAACTTTCAATTTTATTGATAGATTTTTAGTTACAGCCGAAGCTTACGGAATTGAAACAATTTTGGTTTTTAATAAAATTGATACTTTAGATGATATTACATTAGATGAACAATTATACATGCAACATGTTTACCAACAAATTGGATATAAATGTTTGCGGGTTTCTGCTAAAGAAAGTAAAGGTATTGTGGAACTAAAAGAACTAATGATTGGAAAAACCACTATGTTTTCTGGACATTCAGGCGTAGGTAAATCAACACTAGTAAATGCATTAGAACCAAGTTTACATTTAAAAACAAAAACTATTTCTGAACAAAGTATGCAAGGTCAACATACAACAACTTTTGCAGAAATGTATGATTTGTCTTTTGGAGCAAAAATAATTGATACACCAGGAATCAAAGGTTTCGGAATTGTTGATATGGAAAAAGATGAAATAAGCGGTTATTTTCCTGAATTTTTCAAACTAAAAGACCAATGCAAATTCAATAATTGTTTGCATAAAGAAGAACCAAAATGTGCCATTAAGGATGCATTAGAAAAAGATGAAATCTCTTGGACACGCTACAATAGTTATCTAAAAATATTAGAAGGTGATGACGAAAATTATCGCACCGATATATACAATGAAGATAGAATTGCAAGTGATCAAACTAGAAATAAGTAAGTAGTTTTCAGTGTCAGTTTTCAGTTCGTCTAGTTTTTCATTCCTTAGGAGTCTCATAAAGAATAACGCATTACAAATCAATTAATATGAAAGCAGTTATACAACGTGTATCAAAAGCATCAGTTGAAATAAATAATAATATAGTTGCAAATATTAATTCGGGTCTTCTAATTTTAATCGGAATTGAAGAAGCAGATTTAAGCGAAGATATTGAATGGTTAACTTCTAAAATTGCTAATCTTCGCATTTTTGGTGATGAGAATGAAGTAATGAATTTGTCATTAAAAGACATAAACGGAGATGTAATTGTTGTAAGTCAATTTACGCTTCATGCCTTAACCAAAAAAGGAAATCGTCCAAGTTATATAAAAGCCGCAAATCCTGATATCGCATTTCCACTTTACGAAAAATTTGTAATTCAAATGGAACAAGAAATTGGAAAAAAAGTTCAAACTGGACAATTTGGAGCTGACATGAAAGTTTCATTAATAAATGACGGACCAGTCACAATAATTATTGATACAAAAAATAGAGAATAATTAATTTTTTTTATATTTGATTAAAAGTAAAAATGCATGAAATCTCTTATATTTATTTATTTAGTTTTATCCACTTCAATTTCATTTAGTCAATCTGTAAATTATTCGCTACTTCGTATACCTGATAGTTTAAAAGAAAATTCAAATTCAGTACTTTTAAATCAAGAAGTTGAAATAATTATTAATTCTCAAAAATCTTACACTAAAAAAATCTATAAAGTTATTAGAGTTTTTAATGAATTAGGATTGAAAAATATAGATGCAGTTGAGTACTACAACAAATCGTTAAAAATAAAATGGTTAGATGTAACTGTTTATAATATTTTTGGGAAAGAAATAAAAAAATTTAAACAAAAAGACTTCAAAGATACTAGTGTAGCCGATGGATTTTCTGTATTAACAGATAATAGAATGGTTTATTTAGATTTTACACCAACAGAATATCCTTTTACTTTGATTTATTATAGTGAAGTCGAATCATCAAATACCGCATTTTTGCCAAGATGGTTTGCTGTAGAAAATCCATATGAAAGTGTTTTGAAAAACTCTATTAAAATAACTTATCCTAATGATTTAGGTTTTAAATATAAAACCCAAAATTTTACTGAAAATATAATTAAAAAAGAATCAATAAATAGCTTGACATTTCAGGCAGAAAACATAAAAGCATTTAGATATGAAGATATGTCGCCAACTTTTAATTCTATTTCTCCAATGTTAATATTGGGATTAGAAAAATTTAATTTAGAAGGTTATGATGGAGTGGCAACAAACTGGAAAGATTTTGGTTTATGGATGTATAATAATTTATTAAAAGAAACTGAAGAAATTGATTCAGAAACCATTGAAAAAGTAAGTAAATTAATTGGAACTGAAACAAACCCTGAAATAAAAGCTAAGATAATTTATAAGTATTTACAAGATAAAACAAGATATGTAAGCGTACAACTAGGAATTGGCGGTTGGAAACCAATGTTAGCTAAAGACGTAGATCGATTAGGATATGGAGATTGTAAAGCGCTTTCAAACTACACTAGATCTTTATTAAAATATTTTAATATTCCTGCTTATTACACAATAATTTATGCAGGTAAAGATAAAAGAAATATTGACTCAGATTTTGTTTCAATGCAAGGCAATCATGCAATTTTAGCTTTTCCAATTAATGAAAAGTATAAGTTTTTAGAATGTACAAATCAAACTTCTCCGTTTGGATTTGAAGGAGATTTTACAGATGATCGATTTGCTCTTGTTATAAAACCTGATGGTGGAGAAATTGTAAAAACAAACAGCTATAATGAAAAAAATAACAATCAAAAAATAAATGCATCCTACATAATTAAAGAAAATGGAGATATTTCTGCAAGTGTTACAGCAGTTTCTAAAGGGATTTATTACGATAATGCATATCCAATTGAGTTAAAAGAAAAAGATAAAATTATTGAACATTATAAAAATGTTTTTAGTGAAATGTTATATTTAAAAATAGATAATTATAAATTTCAAAACAATAAAGATAGACTAGAATTTGTTGAAACAATTAATTGCAATGCAACAAGTTATGCTAAAATTTCAGGAAATAGTTTAATGTTTACTCTTAATGCGTTCAATAAATTTCAAAATGTGCCACAGCGATATAGAGATAGAAAAAATCCTTTTGAAATTCAAAGAGGATTTTTTGATGAAGATGAAATAGAAATTACATTGCCAGAAAACTATATAATAGATGCTAAACCAAATGATGTAATAATTAATGACAAGTTTGGAGAATATAAATTTGAAATAGTGACTATAAATACAAATACCATAAAATACAAAAGAACATTTTTATTGAAAAAAGGAATTTACGATAAGTCACAATATGAAGCCTACAAAAAATTTACAGAGCAAATTGCAAAAGCTGATGATTCAAAAATATTAATAACTAAAAAACTATAATTCGCATGAAAAATTATCTAATTATTTTAATTGTTTTTTTATTTCAAATTTCATTTGCTCAAAAAAAATGTGAATTAGGAAAAGTTACTATCGAAGAACTAAATCAAAAAGTTCATGCTGTTGATTCTTCTGCTAGTGCCTCAATTATTTTTAAAAGTGGTGTATCAAAATTAACACTAACTGGTGATAAATGGGTTATTAGAACTACAGTAAAATACAAAATCAAGATTTATAAAAAAGAAGGATTAAAATTCGCAGATTTTTCTGTGCCTTATTATAGTGCAAGTAATAATGAAAATGTATTTTTTTCTAATGCATATACTTATAACTTAGTTGATGGTAAAATTGAAAAAACTAAATTAAAATCCGAAGGAGAATTTAAAGAGAAAATTAATGAAAATTGGTCAAAAAAGAAAATCACATTACCAAATGTCAAAGTTGGATCTATTATAGAATTTTCTTATGAATCTGAGTCTTCTTTAATTTCAACATTTGACGATTGGAGATTTCAAACTACTATACCAACTGATTATGTGGAATATTACACTTACATACCAAAATATTTTAATTATAACACCGTAATTACGGGTTATGAGCAAATAAATAACAAATCAGAAATATTATCATCTGGTTCTTATGAAGAAATAAAATCATCGTATTTTAAAGCAGATATTCCAGCATTGAAAGATGAGGAGTATGTTGACAATATAGATAATTATTCTACAATCCTTAAATATGAATTAGCGGCAATTCAATATCCAAATCAACCATTTGAAAATTTTGCAATGGATTGGGAAGGTGTCGTAAAAAGCATTTATTCAAATGATAGATTTGGTTATGAACTAAATAAAAATAGTTATTATGAAGAAGATTTAAAATTGATTTTAAAAGACTTAACAACTCAAGAAGAAAAAATTAACGCAATATTCAATTTCGTAAAATCTAAGGTGAAATGGAATGAATATAGAGGTGTTTATTGTTCAAGTAATGGGGTTAAAGGAGCATATAAAGATGGTGTCGGGAATGTTGCTGAAATTAATCTTATGTTAACTTCTATGTTGAGGTTTGCACAAATCGAGGCTAATCCGATTTTAGTGAGTACTAGACAAAACGGTGTTACAGTTTTTCCAAGTAGAACTTCTTATGATTATGTAATTTGCGGTATTGAAATTTCAAATGAAGTAATTCTTCTTGATGCAACTGATAAAAATTCAGTTTCTGGACAATTACCTACAAGAGCAATAAATTGGACAGGTAGAATAATTAGAAAAAATGAATCTTCAGCAGAAATAAGTTTATTTCCTAAGAAAATTTCAAATTTATATACAAACATTATGGTAACCATTACTGAAGATGGATCAGTTGAGGGTACAGTTAGAGAGCAACATTTTGATTATAATGCATTTCGTTTTAGAACAAAATATGGTGATTTATCAAAAGAAAGTTATTTGGAAGGATTAGAAAAGAGAAGAGAAAATATTGAAATTAATGATTATGAAATACTTAATAAAAAAGAGTTAGATAAACCTGTAGTAGAAAATTATTCTTTCAAAAGCGCAAATAGTGTTGAAATAATTGGTGATAAATTAATTTTTTCTCCGTTATTATTTTTTGTAACAAAAGATAATCCATTTAAGCAAGAAAATAGAAAATATCCTATAGATTTTATATATCCTAAAAAATTAAAATATATCATAAATATATCAACTCCAGAAGGTTATATTTTGGAGTCAATTCCTAAATCAGTTTCAATCCCAATGACAGATAAAGTAATAGATGTTAAATACTTAATTGATGGTACTGATAATCGAGTTCAATTAATTTATACAATAGATATAAATGAATCAATGATTTCTGCAGAATATTACGAAGAATTAAAAGCTATTTTTGATGAAATTATTAAAAAAGAAAATGAAAAAATAATCATGAAAAAAGTATAATCATGAACCTAAAAAACTCCCAACTAGATGTCGACAACTGGATTAAAAACCATGGAGTTCGCTATTTTAATGAATTAACTAACATGGCACAACTTACCGAAGAAGTTGGTGAAGTGGCACGAATTATTGCACGTCGCTATGGAGAACAATCCGAGAAAGAAAGTGATAAAAACAAAGACTTAGGCGAAGAACTTGCCGACGTAGTTTTCGTGGTTTTATGTCTTGCCAACCAAACAGGAATTGACCTTCAAGCTGCTTTTGATAAAAAATTGGATTTGAAAACCAATCGCGATCACGACAGACATCATAATAATGAGAAACTAAAATAGTATTAAGACTAGAGTATTAAGAATTAAGACTTCAGAAAATTGGATTTAAGACTTCAACAATCAACAATCAATTGTTATCCTGAGCTTGTTGAAGGACAACAATCAACTATAAAAATCACCGGCTCCAAATCGGAAACCAACCGATTGTTATTGCTGCAAGCTTTGTATCCAAATATTTCATTAGAAAACACCTCAAATTCTGATGATTCAGAGGTGATGTTAGGTATAATTCAAAAATCTCAAATCTCGAACATCAAATCTCAAATTTTTGATGTTCATCACGCAGGAACAGCCATGCGATTTCTTACAGCTTTTTTTGCTGCTCAAGAAGGAAAAGAAGTTGTGCTAAACGGTTCTTCTCGAATGAAAGAACGTCCAATAAAGATTTTGGTAGAAACACTTAAACAACTTGGTGCAGAAATAACTTATGAAGAGAATGAAGGATTTCCTCCAATAAAAATTCAAGGAAAAAAATTAACGAAAAGTAAAGTTTCACTTCCAGCAAATGTTAGTAGTCAATACATTTCCGCTCTGCTGTTAATAGCACCAAAAATAGAAAACGGATTGGAATTGACATTGGAAGGAGAAATTACATCTATTCCATACATTAAAATGACTTTAGCATTATTGAATGAAATTGGAGCAACTACTTCTTTTAATAATAACACAATAAAAGTAAACTCAAAACTGGAAACCCGAAACTCGCAACACGTAACTATTGAATCCGATTGGTCATCAGCTTCTTATTGGTATTCTATTGTCGCACTTTCAGAAATTGGAACCAAAATTACACTTTCAAGTTACAAACAAAATAGTTTGCAAGGCGATTCGGCATTGGTAGGAATCTATAAAAATTTTGGAGTTGAAACGGTTTTCAATAGCAACAATTCAATTACTATAGCAAAAGTCTCAACCTACAACTGTCTCACTGAGCATGTCGAAGTGCTACAACCTTCAACCTTCAACCTAAACAACTTTCCAGACATTGCACAAACCATTGCAGTAACCTGTTTTGGATTAGGAATTGGCTGCAATCTAAAAGGCTTGCAAACACTAAAAATTAAAGAAACCGATAGATTGGAGGCACTAAAAACCGAACTTTCCAAACTTGGAGCAAACATTTCAGTAACAAATGATTCTCTAACAATCCAACAATCTAATAATCTAAATTCTAATATAGCAATTGCGACCTATCAAGATCATAGAATGGCAATGGCATTTGCACCTTTAGCCTTAAAAACGTCATTAATTATTCAAGATGCTGAAGTTGTTTCCAAATCTTATCCAACTTTTTGGGATGATTTGAAAAGTGTAGGATTTCAAGTTGAAAAACAATAATAAACTTCGCGACTTCGCGTCTTTGTGGCAAAACTAAAAATAAACCCCTTTTTACTTGACAACGCCTATTTCACAATCGTATATTTGCAAGCGTTATAAGTATTTAAAATCTTAATACTTAATACAAATATCTTAATACTAAATTATGAAATTATCACATTTTAATTTTAATCTTCCTACAGAATTACTAGCTGAATATCCAGCAGAAAACCGTGACGAATCTCGTTTAATGGTAATCGATAGAAAAAAAGGAACTATCGAACACAAAATGTTTAAAGACGTTATCGATTATTTCGGTGATGGCGATGTAATGATTCTTAACAACACCAAAGTTTTTCCTGCACGTATGTATGGAAACAAAGAAAAAACAGGCGCAAGAATTGAAGTTTTCTTACTACGAGAACTAAATGCTGAACAACGCCTTTGGGATGTTTTAGTTGATCCTGCACGTAAAATCAGAATTGGAAATAAATTATATTTTGGTGATGACGATTCATTAGTTGCTGAAGTTATTGACAATACAACCTCTCGTGGAAGAACCTTACGTTTCCTTTACGATGGTTCTTACGAAGAATTCAGAAATAAATTAACAGAGCTGGGAGAAACTCCAATCCCAAAATACATCAGCCGTGAAGTAACCGATGAAGATGCAGAACGTTACCAAACCATCTACGCAAAAGAAGAAGGTTCGGTTGCTGCCCCAACTGCAGGTTTACACTTCTCAAAACACCTTTTAAAAAGATTAGAAATTAAAGGAGTAGACTTTGCAGAAGTTACACTTCACGTAGGTTTAGGAACTTTCAATCCGGTTGAGGTTGAAGATTTATCTAAGCACAAAATGGATTCTGAAGAACTAAAAATCACTCAATTTGCTTGTGATATTGTAAATAATGCAAAGGCAAAAAAGAAAAGAATCTGTTGCGTAGGAACAACTTCAATGCGTGCTATTGAAAGTTCAGTTTCATCACAAAGAACACTAAATCCATTTGATGGTTGGACAAACAAATTCATTTTTCCACCATACGATTTCAGTATCGCAGATGCAATGATTACTAATTTTCACACACCAAAATCAACATTATTAATGATGATTTCAGCATTCTGTGGACACGATTTAATGAAAAAAGCATACGAAGAAGCTATTAAAGAAGGTTATAAATTTTATTCTTACGGCGACGCTATGCTGATATTGTAATTAAATATTTTCAATAATCTTAAATCTCATCAGAAATGGTGAGATTTTTTTTACCCACAATTTTGCCATTCCTTAGTAATCTCATTAGGAGCTAATCACTAGGTATTTCTACTCCTGAATCCTCGGGACCATTTTCCTGCTGCTGAAACTCGCTTTTTTCTAATGTTGCCTGAGGTTCTCGAAGGCAACATTAGAAAAAGAGCTCAAATAATTTCAGCATCAGGGCTTAGTTGGCAATTGTCTTACATGAAATCAGTTTTCAAAAGTCTTTTTTCTTTTCTCTATTCTCTTTTTTCTTTACATTTACACCACAAACAAATCATACAATGACATTTCAAAATAATCTTCAATTCGCTCAACAATTAGATGTTCAAGACGAATTAAAAAAATACAGACAAGAATTCATCTTCCCACAACATGATGGTAAAGATGTAATCTACTTCACCGGAAATTCTCTAGGTTTACAACCAAAATCTGCCAAAACTTATGTTGATGAAGTAATGAACGATTGGGCAAACCTAGCGGTCGAAGGTCACTTTTATGCCGATAAACCTTGGTGGGATTACCACGAGCGTTTTGCTGAACCGTTGAGTAAAATTGTTGGAGCAAAGCCATCAGAAGTTTCGGTAATGAACACGTTAACTATCAATCTACATTTATTGATGGTGTCGTTTTATCGTCCAACCAAAACACGCTACAAAATCATTTGCGAAGAAAAAGCATTTCCGTCAGACCAATATATGTTTCAATCGCAAGTCAATCATCACGGATTTAAACCTGAAGATGCAATTGTCGAAATAAAAAGACGCGAAGGCGAACACAACATTCGTTTAGAAGATATTCTATCTAAAATTGAAGAAGTAGGTGATGAATTAGCATTAGTGTTATTTGGCGGCGTGAATTACTACACAGGACAAGTTTTCGATATGAAAACGATTACTGAAGCTGGACATAAAGTCGGAGCCAACGTTGGTTTCGACCTTGCTCATGCTGCTGGAAATATAAAATTAGAATTACACGATTGGAATGTAGATTTCGCAGCTTGGTGTTCATACAAATACATGAATTCTGGACCAGGAAATGCATCAGGTGTTTTTGTTCATGAAAAGCACCATCATTCCAACTTACCAAGATTTGCAGGTTGGTGGGGACACAATAAAGAAAGACGTTTCAAAATGGAACCAACTTTTGATCCAGTTCACGGCGCCGATGGTTGGCAAGTTTCTAATTTACCAATTCTTTCTTTAGCACCATATTTAGCATCTGTAGAACTATTTGCTGAAGTTGGAATGGAAAAACTAATCGCAAAAAGAAATCATATCACAGCTTATTTAGAATTCATTCTTCATGAAATTGATAAAGAAGTAGATAGTACATTTGAAGTAATTACACCATCAAATCAAGAAGAAAGAGCTTGTCAATTATCTGTTTTTCTTCACGGTGAAGGCAGAAGTTTGTTTGACTATTTAATGAGTAACGGTGTAATAACTGATTGGCGCGAACCAAACGTAATTCGTCTTGCACCTGTTCCATTATATACTTCATATGAAGACATGTATAACTTTGGACAGATATTAAAACAAGGAATACTTTTAAATAGATAGAAAGAGTTTGTAGATAAAAGGATAGAAAGATAAAAAGATAAATTTTTAAGTATATCCATTTTTCAATCTTTTAACTATTGAATACATAAATAAATTAAAAAATGCATAATTATAAAGAATTAGAAATTTGGAAATCAAGTTTAAAATTTTGTACACCAATATATAAAATCACATCAAAATTTCCCGAAGAAGAAAAATTCGGACTTATTAGTCAGTTGAGAAGAGCTGCGGTTTCTGTGCCTTCAAATATTGCTGAAGGTTCAGCAAAATTCTCAAATAAACATTTTGTGATATTTTTAGAAAACGCTTTAGGTTCTTGTAGAGAAATTGATACTCAAATGTTAGTTTCATTAGATTTAGAGTTTTTAAAAAATGAAGATTTTTCAATTCTATCAAATGAATTAAATAGAATTATGGTTATGATAAATAATTTTATTAAGAAATTAGGGGAAAATTAAACAATAAAATCCTGCAATCTTAAATTCTTTCAATCTTAACATCTTAAATTCTTTCAATCTTATAAAAAAATGACAAAACAAGAAATAATAAATACTTTCGATCCTTCACAACCTGGATTAGCAGACGCAACCATTTTCGGATTACCATTTTCATCAGAACAATCAGAAATCATAATAATTCCTGTGCCTTGGGAAGTAACTGTAAGTTATGGAGCTGGTGCTTCAGAAGGTCCAGAAGCTGTTTTGGATGCTTCTTTTCAAGTGGATTTGAATCATCAAGATTTTCCAGAATTATGGAAAATCGGAATGTATTACGCAGAAATTCCAGATTCATGGAAAACCAATTCTGATAAATACAAAGTATTAGCTCAACCCATTATAGAAGCTTTAGAAGACGGTCAAGATGTGTATGAAATTCCTGCATTGAAAGCTGATTTAGATAGAATAAATACTGTTTGTAGAGATTTGCATTCAGAAGTTAAAGAAACTGTTTTGCATTGGATGAACCAAGGTAAAAAGGTAGTTCTTCTTGGTGGAGATCATTCAACGCCACTTGGTTATTACGAAGCTTTGGCAACAAAACATGACAATTTCGGAATTTTACACCTTGATGCACATATGGATTTGCGTATTGCCTACGAAGGTTTTACTTATTCGCACGCATCAATCATGTACAATGCATTACAAATTCAGCAGATTTCTAAAATCGTTCAAGTTGGAATTCGCGATTTCTGCGAACAAGAAGTTGACGTTGTAAAATCACAAAACGGAAGAGTTATGGTTCACACTGATTCCGATTTGAAAAAAGAAACTTTTGAAGGAATGACTTGGGCACAACAATGCGATGCCATCATAGCTTCACTACCGCAAAAAGTTTGCATCTCTTTTGATATTGACGGAATGTATCCTTGGTATTGTCCAAATACAGGAACTCCAGTTCCAGGCGGATTTTCATTTGAACAAGCCACTTATTTATTCAACAAATTAGCCAAAAGCGGTAAAGAAATCATAGGTTTCGATTTAGTAGAAGTTGCTCCAGGCGAAAATGACGATTGGGATGGAAATGTAGGAGCAAGAATGTTATTCCAAATGTGTGGCGTTCTTGCAAAAAATAATGGATTGAATGTTGGGACAAAAATTGAGTTTCCAAGAAAGTAAAAAGTAAACTTTTTTAAACCATTAATATATTAAGATTCGTTAAGTGTAAAACTTAATGAGACTTAATATCTTAGTAGTTTAATTATTTATATTTGTTATTCAAAATATTCCAATGAAAAAACTTAAAAAAGTACTTCTAATACTTGTTGCATTACTACTTCTAATTGCACTTTCACTTTATATTTATCTTCAAACAACGAAACCTCAATACGAAGGTGAAGTTGGCATAAAAAACATTTCTAAAAATACAGAAGTTCTATTTGACGAGTATGGAATTCCGCATATTTATGCTGCTAATCAAACCGATGCTCAAGTAGTTTTAGGTTATGTTCATGCGCAAGATAGATTATGGCAAATGGAATTGTTACGTAGAATTGCCACTGGCAGATTATCGGAACTTTTTGGGAATAAAGTTTCTAAAACGGATATCTTTTTTGTAGGTTTAGGAATCGATGAAAATTCTGAAAATGCTGTAGCGAATATTGATAAAAATTCCGAAAGTTATAAGTTATCAATGGCTTATCTTGATGGGATAAATCAATACATTGAAAACGGAAAAACTCCAATTGAATACACTTTATTAGGTTTAGAAAAGAAACCATTTACTCTAAAAGATGTTTACAATATTTTTGGGTTTATGTCTTTTAGTTTTGCAATGGCTCAAAAAACCGATCCGTTAATGACTGATATTCGTGATAATTTAGGTTCAGAATATTTGAAAGATTTTGGACTTGATGGTTCTTTAGGTGCTGTTCAATTAAAAAGTTTTGAAGGCACTCGAGGTAAAGCCGAACTGAGCGAAGCTAAAGTTTCTAATTATTCCGAGATTTCTAAACAAGTAGCGAGTATTATAGACAATTCACCAGTTCCAGCATTTATTGGAAGTAATAGTTGGGTAATAGGTTCACAAAAAACCAAAAATGGAAAAGTAATTTTTGCCAATGATCCTCATATTTCTTTTGCTCAACCTTGCACTTGGTTTGAGGCACACATTTCTTGTCCAGATTATGAAATTTATGGTTATTATTTGGCTGGAACTCCATTTCCTCTTTTAGGTCATAATCGTGATTATGCTTATGGGTTGACCATGTTTGAAAACGATGATATAGATTTATTTCAAGAGGAAATTAATCAGAAGAATGAAAATCAATACAAGTATAAAAATGAGTTTTTAGATTTTAAAATTCTTAAAAAAACCATCAAAGTAAAAGACAGTTCAGATATAGTTTTAAACATAAAAGAAAGTATTCATGGACCGATTATGAATGGAGTTTTGAATACTATTTCTAGCGACAAACCTATTGCACTTTCTTGGATTTATACGCAACAAAAAAATCAAATTCTTGATGCAGTTTATCACTTAAGTCATTCTAAAAATATAACTGATTTTAGAACAAATATCGAACTTATTCATGCACCTGGTTTGAACATTATGTATGGTGATGCCCAAAATAATATCTCATGGACAGCTGCAGGAAAATTGTATAAATTGCCAAAAAACATAAATCCAAATTTTATTCTAAATGGAACTAATGGTGAGGATGACAAAAAGGAATTTCTTGATTTTTCTAAAAATCCAACAGCCTTAAATCCGAGTTGGAATTATGTATATTCATCAAACAATCAGACAGAAGCGGTTGATGGCTATTTGTATCCTGGATATTATTTGCCAAAGGATAGAGCTCAAAGAATTGAAGGTTTGTTAACTCCAAAAAACAATTGGACGGCTAAAGATGTTGAAAAAATGATTTTGGATAATACTTCTTCAAGAAGTTCTTGCATTGTATCTGTAATTCTCTCAGAAATTGATTTTAAAAGTTTAACTAAAAATCATAGTATTGCTTATTCATATCTATCAAATTGGAATGGTACAAATGAATTAGATGATTTTGCACCTACAATTTACAATAAATTAATTTACAGATATTTAGAAAACACTTTTCAAGATGAATTGGGTGAAGATAAATTTTCCGCGTTGCTTTCAACTCATGTAATAAAGCAATTAATAGAACCTCAAGTGGCAAATGAGAAATCCATTTGGTGGGACAATTCTAAAACTAAAGATAAAAAAGAAACTCGTAAAGAAATTCTAACAAAATCATTCAGAGAAACTGTTTCCGAACTCGAAAAACAACTTGGAAATGACATTTCAAAATGGACTTGGAATAGAGTTCATACTTTGGAACATATGCATCCAATTGGTCAAATTGAACTTTTATCTTCATTTTTTAATGTCGGAAAATTTGAAGTAGCTGGAAGTAATGAAGTGATTAATAATTTAATGTTTGGCTTTCCATCCAATGGAAAATATGAAGTAAAAGCAGGGCCATCAACCAGAAGAATTATCGATTTTTCTGATATTGAAAATAGCGTAAGTATTTTACCAACAGGAAATTCAGGAAATCCAATGAGTAAGCACTATAATGACCAAGCCGAAATGTACAATCAAGGCAAGTTTAGAAAAATGAAGATGAATAAGAAAGAGATTATGGGAACATCAACAAAGTTGCTTTTTGTAAGTAAAAATCGCCATTAACAACAAGTTTACGCTGGCAATTGAAAAATCATCGAACTCCGATGAAAAACAAAACAATTGTTAGATAAACTCCAATGATTAATAAAGGCGATACCATATGTCACCCCTAAAAAATAAAATTTAAACAAATGAAATAAATATAATTCGATAAATTTGCAAAACCGCTTATAAAAATATAATGCAAACTCCCAAAAAAATAGCCATAGTTGGTTCAGGTTTAGTAGGAACCTTATTGGCAATCTACCTAAAAAAACTAGGTCATACAGTTCATGTTTATGACAGAAGTCCTGATATTAGAAGAATTAATTTTTCAGGTCGTTCTATAAATCTAGTACTTTCCGATAGAGGAATAAAAGCACTAAAAGATATTGGTTTAGAAGATGAAGTGCTTGGAATAGGTATTCCTGTTGAAAAAAGAGCTATTCATGTTGGCGTAGATACTGTAAACGAGCAATTTTATGGTAAAGATGGTGAAGTGATTTATTCGCTATCGAGAGGATTGTTGAATAAAAAAATGGTAGATTTAGCAGAACAAGCCGGAGTTGATTTTTACTTTGAGCAAAAGGTTTGGGATGTAGATTTAAATACTGCAACAATTTCAATTGGCGAAACCGAAAGAGGCGAGTGGTTTACTAAAGACTATGATATTACTTTTGGCGCTGATGGAGCGTTTTCAAGAATTAGACATAGAATGCAACGCCAGAGTATGTTCAACTATTCACAAGAGTTTTTAAATATTGGTTACAAAGAATTAAATATTCCTGCAAATCCTGATGGAACACATAAGCTAAATAAAAACGCTTTGCATATATGGCCAAGAGGAAATTTCATGCTTATGGCATTAGCAAATCCTAATGGAAGTTTTACCTGTACATTGTTTATGCCTCACGATGGTGAAAATTCATTTGAAGAGTTAAAAACAACTGAACAATTAGTTGAATTTTTTGCAAAACATTTTCCAGATACAAAACAAGTAATTCCAAATCTTGTGGAAGATTTTTTCAAAAATCCAACGAGTTACTTGGTTACAATGAAATGTTTTCCATGGACTTTTAGTGATAAAGTAGCTCTAATTGGAGATGCTTGTCATGCTATTGTGCCTTTTTATGGACATGGAATGAATGCTGGTTTTGAAGATATTACCGTTTTAAATAATATGATTGAAAAATATGGTGATGATTGGGCAAACTTATTAAACGATTACGAGAATTCAAGAAAACCAAATGCTGATGCTATTGCAGAACTTTCTTATAGAAATTTTATGGAAATGAGTTCCAAAACTGCTGATGAAAAGTTTCTTCTTCAAAAGAAAATCGAAAAATGGTTTTCAGACAAGCATCCTGATAAATGGATGCCATTGTACAGTCGTGTAACTTTTAGTTTACAACCTTATTCTGAAGCATTAGCCATAGGTGATTTTCAAAATAAAATCATGGAAGAAATTTTGAAAATAGAAAATATTGAAAATAAATGGAATTCAAAAGATGTTGAAAATATGATTATTCAATTATTAAATTCCAGATAAAAAATCCCAAAACCCAATTTATTTACAATTTTGAATTTGGAATTTCAATATTGGTATTTTACTCGCGATGTACTTTTTCAAAATCGAATGCTGGTTTGCAAATGGCAATATATTCACAAGGTTCATGAAACGGATTTGAATATTGAACTCTTGTATTTGCTTCAATTTTTATAGATTGACCAGTTTCTAAAACAACAACTTCACCTTCAATAATGAATTGCTTTTTGCCTGAAATAATATAAGTGTATTCTTCAAATTCAGGTGTTTGAAAAGGTTCGCTCCATTTTGGTGGCGCAACCATGTGAGCAATTGAAATGTCATTATTATTTGTTGCGACTTTTCCATGATGTTCTTCAATCAATTTGCCATCAGTAGTTGGAACTACAAAAGGTGTTTTTTGGATTAAGTATTTTTTCATAATATCATTGTCTAATTTTTTCCCCAATTAAGTTAATTTGTAAAAGTCTTTATCAAAATTCCAAAAACATTACGAATGAAACTTGCGCTAGTAACAACTTATGTAATCAATTTAAAGATCACTTCTACAGTACTTGGTTGTTCTTTGTCTATCTTCTACTTTTATCTCTTTAGATTGCTAAACAGTCGTGACGTCTAAAATTGCAGCACCTAGAATTATACTTTCTCCTTTAGAAGTGTAGCCTTCGTTAATGTGCTGAATGAAGTTTCTTTTTAATCATTATTATGAAAATTATAATGATTTTTTAATTTAAAGCGAATATAATACATTTTTTCACTTCTCTTGATGTTCATATATGATTCATTTTTTACCTCTTCCCAACCTTTTCTACTTTTTTTATCTCTATATTAATAATAAATGTATTTATTTAAGCGTTATTAAGATAAGGATTTATTGAGTTTTTGAGTAGTTATGATTGAAACCTTTAACCTTTTAACATTATATTTAAAATTTCAATAGAATAAATTCTATGAATCTGTATGATTTAAGATAATGTTATAAATTATAAAAAAAGTTTTTTTATTTAAACTAAAAAATTAAATTTGCTCCTATTCAAGTTTACTTACAACTAAAACTTATAAATTATTAAAAACTTAAAATTTTAAAAAATGGCAAACGTTAAAAAAGACAACGGTTCAAACGGAGGAGGAATGATTACAGGAATTATCATCGTAGCATGTATTTTAGTAGGTACATTGGTATGGAAATTTATTATGGGTGCAGAATCTAATTTTGAAGCAGGCAGTTTCAACACAGAGCATCCAAAACCAATAAATACTCTAGGTATGGTTTACATGGGAGGATTTATTGTTCCAATTTTATTAGGTATGTTATTGATGGTAGTAGTGTTTTCATTTGAAAGATTCTTTGTAATTTCAAAAGCCGCTGGAAATGCAAATCTTGATAAATTTATGAATAATGTTCAATCTCATATTAAGTCTGGAAATATTGAAGATGCTATCGATGCTTGCGATAAGCAAAAAGGATCAGTTGCAAATGCAATTAAATCTGCTTTAGTGAAATTCCAAGATGTTAAAAAAGAAGGTTTCAACAGCGAAGAAGCTGCTGAGATGATTCACAAAGAAATTGAAGAATCTACAACTTTAGAAATGCCAATGTTAGAAAAACATATGACTATTCTTTCTACATTAGTTTCTTTAGGTACATTAGGTGGATTATTAGGAACAGTATCTGGTATGATTAAAGCGTTTGGTGCATTAGCAAATTCAGGAACTCCAGATCAAGCTGCACTTGCAACTGGTATTTCTGAGGCACTTATTAATACTGCAACTGGTATTGCAACTTCTGCATTAGCAATTGTTATGTATAATTTCTTTAACTCTAAAATTGATTCTTTAACTTATTCAATTGATGAGGCTGGTACTTCTATCGTAAATACTTACAGAAGATTAAGAGGAAGTTTAAAATAATAGTAATGATTTAACATTTGATATTATTCAAATTGTTAAATATTAATAAAATTCAAATGGCAAAAATAAAAATGTCTAAAAACGTAGCGTCTATTGATATGACGGCTATGTGTGATGTAGCTTTCCTTTTGCTCACGTTTTTTATCTTAACTGCAACTGCAAAAACACCAGAGGCCCTGCCTGTTACTACTCCAGCATCTACTGTTGAAGTTAAACTTCCTGACACAGGATTAGTTATGTTGACAATAGGAAAAAGCGATGGTAAAGACAAAGTGTTTTTTGGGATGAAAGATAGAGATGTACGAGCAAAAACTTTGGAATTAATGGCAGCTAAATACAAGCTATCATTTACTCCAGAAGAAACTGCACAATTTGCTTTAATTGACGAGTTTGGTGTTCCTATTCAAGCACTTAAACAGATTATTGCAATGAAAGCTGCGGATAGAAATAAAGAAGGATTGCAACCTGGAATTCCTTTAGATTCTCTAGATAACCAATTAAAAGATTGGATCTATACGGCAAGACAAGCTAATATTGAGCTTGGAAACGACAAAGAGCTAGACTTCGCTATTAAAGGTGATGCTAAACAAGAATATCCAAATATTAAAAAAATTATGGATATTTTACAAGACCAAAAAATCAATAGCTTCAATTTAGTTACTGGTGCAAGAGGTAAAGATTTTTAATATTTAATTATTTAGCAAAATGGCAGAATTAAATACCGGCGACGGTGGTGGTAAAAAAGGCGGAGGTAAGGTAAGAAGTAAAAAGCAAAACTCTAAAGTTGACTTAACAGCAATGGTGGATTTGGCATTCTTATTAATCACGTTCTTTATGTTAACCACATCGTTATCTAAACCAAAATCTATGGATTTGGGTTTACCTGACAAAGAAGATGATCCAAAAGATAAAGTTGAAATGAAAACTGACCAAAGAAGAACAGTTACTGTTATTCTTGGTGCAAATGATCAAATCAAATGGTTTCATGGTCTTCTTGAAGCTCCAGAACCAAATGGTAAACCACAAACTACGGGTTATGGTAAAGAAGGGATTCGTAAAGAATTACTTTCAAGAGTAGCATCTGTACCTCAAGTTACTGGTGATAAAGACAAAGGTTTAATTGTAATTATTAAACCAACTAAAAAATCTACATACAAAAATTTAGTAGATATTTTAGATGAAATGGCAA